>CALZMQ010000029.1 GCA_945788625.1 uncultured Woeseiaceae bacterium | reverse complement strand
CGGCGGCGACATCGATATCACGAATTCGGGCGGTGACCTGACAGTCGACGAACTCAGGACCTGTGTCGGAAGTTGCGCCACCAGCAACGACGGCGCTGACGGCGCGATTTCGCTGACAACGACATCGGGCGATATCCTCGGCGTGAACGGATCGGACCACATTTCCGGTAGTAGCGCGACGCTCATATCGGCCCTGGGTATCGGTACGATCAGCACGTTCATCAATTTCGTGGACATGCCGTTGACCGGAACGCCGATCGTCATTTCGCACACGACTTCCGCATTCCTGAATGACAACGGCTCACCGGTCGACAGCTCTCTGTCTGACGCGAACAACGCTTCGACGACGGCCGCAACGGGCAGCGCACTGGCGGGTGCCAACGCCGGTGCAGCCACTCGTGAGGAAGGCGACGAGGTCGACTGGGCTGCTTACGACGAAGACATTACCGTCTACGAAATCAACAACGAAGGTGTGCAGCTGCCTGAAGATCAGCAGGTGGATGAATTCGCGAAACAGAATGCCGACGAGGAAGCCGTTCCAATCGCGCAAAACAATGTCGGCAAATAATGTCGTTTCGTCTTCGCTGATTGTCGCGCAGGTTAAGTAAAGTCGGACAATCAGGCCAGAGGACACCAGCAACACACGAAGGCCCTGTCGAAAGCGATCGACAGGGCCTTTTTCGATGCACGGGGTTTCATCACGTTGGGATGCCAATATCGCTACCTGGCGCGATGACTATCGCCGCATAGAAAGATACAATGCCCGCCCCAACAGTCGAATTGACGATACGGAGCATTTTCGAGCGATGAGTGCGAAACCCGCAAGCAAGAAAAACGGGCAGACTATGGCCGAGCAGGCCGATATTCATGAGTTGTATGAACTGTCCGTGCAGAACGTCGAAAACGAAATCGAGTTTCTGCAGACGACCTTCAAGTCATTGACCGGGCGTACGGCGTACCTGTTCCGCGAGGACTTTTGCGGCACGGCCAGCGCTTCCTGCCAGTGGGTGCGGCAGGGCAAGGATTACCAGGCGATTGGCGTCGATATCGACCCCTCGGTACTCGAGTGGGGGCGCAAGAATCGCGTCAGTCGTTTGGATACCGAGGACCAGGCGCGCGTGAGCATGATCGAGTCGGACGTCATGACCGTCGAGACCCCTAAAGTCGACTTGCTGGCCGCGTTCAATTTCAGCTATTTCATCTTCAATACGCGGGATCAGTTACGCTCGTATTTCGAGCGTGCCTATGCCGCGACCAAGGATGACGGCGTATTTTTCTGTGACATGTTCGGCGGTCCCGAGTCACAGGAGGAAACCCGGGAAAAGACCAAGCACAAGAAATACGGATTCACCTACATCTGGCACCAGGCCGAGTTTCACCCGGTTACCCATTACATTCGTTGCCATATTCACTTCAGGTTCAAAGACGGATCGAAGATCAAGAAGGCTTTTACCTACGAGTGGCGGCTCTGGACGGCCCCCGAGATTCGCGAACTGCTGCTCGAAGCCGGGTTTCGCAAGGCGACCGTCTACTGGGAAGGCGAGGATGAGGACGGCGAGGGCAATGGCGAGTTCACGCCGGACGAAAGTGGCGAGGCGGATCTTGCCTGGATCGCGTACATTGTTGCCGAAAAATAGTAGTATTATTAGTTGGTTGCCGTAGAAACTTGTGAGTCGGGTAATGGCGAAAGACCTTGAAGTTGCGATCGTGTTTGCCGACGTTGTCGGCAGCACGCAGCTGTACGAGAAGTTTGGGGATACCCAGGCCAGCGAGACGGTCGCATTGTGTCTGGACGTCATGAAGGACGCGACTTACCAGTTTAACGGCACTGTCATCAAGACCATTGGCGATGAAGTCATGTCGACATTCGAGACCGTCGACGACGCCATGGGAGCGGCGGTCATGATGCAGTCCCGCATCACGACGGAGACCAAGAAAGACGGCGGCATCCCTGTATCCATCCGTATCGGCTGTCATTTCGGCCCCGTGGTGCAGGAGCAGAACGACATCTTCGGCGCCGCCGTGCATACGGCGAATCGAATGACGTCGCAGGCCAAGGCAAAGCAGATCGTGATCTCGGGCTTCACCGTGGAACAGATGAGTCCCGAACTCAGAAACCAGACGCGTCAAATCGACGTTGCGACGGTACGCGGCCGCATCGACGAAGTAGCGCTCTACGAACTCGTCTGGCAGCCCGAAGAGGCGACCAGTATGCTGCCCACCATCGAGTGGGAAAACAAATCGCGCAGGGCGTCCAAACTGTTGCTGAATTTCCGCGACACGACGGTTGAAGTCTCTGATCAGCGCAAGGCCATCAATATGGGCCGCGCCGA
Organism: uncultured Woeseiaceae bacterium; assembly: GCA_945788625.1. Taxonomy (GTDB): domain Bacteria; phylum Pseudomonadota; class Gammaproteobacteria; order Steroidobacterales; family Woeseiaceae; genus UBA1847. The sequence continues at coordinate 64,429 of CALZMQ010000029.1, read as the reverse complement.
TGACAATGACCTCGTGATCAAGGGCAACCTGATATCGAGAATACACGCCAAGATCGAAATGAGGCGCGGCAAATTCGTGCTCGTCGACCAGAGCACCAATGGCACGTTCCTGCAGAATACGCAGGGCAAGGAGACCTTCGTGCGTCGCGACAGTACCGAACTGGCCGACGAAGGCACTATAGGGCTGGGTCGTGCCGAGAAAGCCGGCTCCAACCTGGCTATCTACTACAAGACCATCGAGTAGGAGCGGCCTCCTAAGACGCCTTGGCCAGGCTCTCGCTGAGCGCATCCAGAACGATGCGTTGCTGATCCAGCAGCGCTTTCGGTGTGCGCTCGCCGAAACCCTCGAGGTACTTGCCGAGCGAAATCGTCTCATCCCGGCACTGCCTCGTATTGATCGACGTCAGAATCCCCATGGTTTCTTCGCTGATATCGAGATCTTTGGTATCGATGTCACAGGGATGTGGCAGGAACCCGATTGGCGTTTCCTGTGCGTCGGCACGGTGCTCGCAACGATCGATGATCCACTGCAATACCCGCAGGTTCTCGCCGAAGCCCGGCCACATGAACTCGCCGTTTTCATGCTGGCGGAACCAGTTGACGTGAAATATTTTCGGCAGGTGGGTCGTGCGCTCCCTGAACGACAACCAGTGTGCGAAGTAGTCACCGAAGTTGTAGCCACAGAACGGTTTCATGGCCATCGGATCGCGGCGAATGACGCCCACTTCACCGACCATCGCTGCCGTTGTCTCCGATGCCGTGCCGGCACCGACCAGCACGCCGTGCTCCCAGCTCTTCGCCTCGTAGACCAGCGGTGCCACGTTCTTGCGGCGCCCGCCGAACACGATCGCGGAAATCGGTACGCCCTCCGGCGCGTCGCAAAGGTTGGAATAGGCACGGTTGTTGGTTGCAGCGACCGTGAACCGCGAATTCGGGTGTGCCGCCGGACCGTTTGCAGCGTCGTAGTCACGTCCCTGCCAGTCCTTGGCCGGCGTACCCTCTTTCTTGCCTTCCCACCAGGGTTCATTGTCCGCCGTCGTGGCAACGTTGGTGAAGATGGTATCGTGAGTGATCATGTCGTAGGCGTTTTTGTTGGTCTTCGGGTTGGTGCCGGGGACCACGCCGAAATAGCCGGATTCGGGGTTGATTGCGCGCAACTTGCCGGTATCGTCCGGGTGCAACCAGGCGATATCGTCGCCCAGGGTCCAGACTTTCCAGTCGTGCAGTTCTTCGGGCGGAATCAGCATGGCCAGGTTTGTCTTGCCGCAGGCCGATGGAAACGCGCAGGCGATGTAGTGCACGGCGCCTTCCGGGCTTTCGAGACCGACTATCAGCATATGTTCGGCGAGCCAGCCTTCCTCGCGCGCCTGGTAGCTGGCAATACGCAGCGCATGGCACTTCTTGCCGAGCAGTGCATTTCCGCCATAGCCCGAGCCGTAGCTCATGATCGACCGCTCTTCGGGAAAGTGCACGATGAAGCGGCGTTCCGGGTCCAGTTCCCCGGTCGAATGCAGGCCTCTTACGAAAGTGCCTTCCTTTTCAATGCGTTCCAATGCCTGGCTGCCCATTCGAGTCATCAACTTCATGTTGATGACGACATAGGGGCTGTCTGTAATCTCGACGCCACAACGGGCAAAGCACGAGCCGATCGGGCCCATGCAATAGGGAATGACGTACATCGTGCGGCCGCGCATACAGCCCTCGAATAGCCCGACCATCCTGGCGTGCGCGTCTGCAGGGTTCATCCAGTTGTTGTTCTGTCCGGCGTCGTCCTCGTCTTCGGTACACACGTAGGTCAGATGCTCGACGCGGGCAACGTCGTTGGGGTCCGAGCGATGCAGGTAGCAGTTCGGGTAGGTCTTCTCGTTGAGCTTGGTCAGCGTGCCGTCTGCGAGCATCAGTTTAACGAGTTGCTGGTATTCGGCCTCGGAGCCGTCGCACCAGTGAATGGAATCGGGCTGAGTCTGGGTCGCCACCTGGTCGACCCAGGATTGCAACGCCGCTAACGTGGTCGTCATTGAGGATATCTCTGTATGAAATGTCGCAGGCGCCAAAACGCCTAGCTTACCTTGGCTCGGGGGTGAGATTATACGGGTACCGCGGCGTTTTGCATTAGTTGAAAACGCCTATATACGATGCGTATTTCGACGGAATGGGCCGCAGTAAACAGTGCGACCAGCGCGGTAGTTTTGCATCCCACCTGAAATTGGCACGAATAAGCGTCTGCATTTGACATTGTGCGAATGATGTACAGAGTGCATGAAGTTGAGTCATTTCTCGCACCGATACAGGAAAAGAGCGGCCCACGTTAGTCCCGCAAAAGTTACAAACGCGAGTTCACCTGTCTGCGGAAGACGATTCTGGGACAAAACCAAAAAAACTGCCGGTGTAGCGCTCAGCGTAACGGCAACAAGCGATTGAACGGGTTTTTCGCGGAGCAATACAATGACCGCGCGAGTTAGACGTTCAATCAAACTGCCTCTTTCGGTCAAATACGTTAGGAGAAGCTCCCAGAGATTCTTCATGCCAGACCCTCCTTTATTCTATGTGCGCCGCGTAATTCACTTGAATGGGGGGCGTTGTATTCATAATTATACGGTCGCGTGGAGCGATTGCAGTATGCGATCCCGTAGGTCAGCGGCTCGACACGTGCAACGTCGTTCGGGTCCGAGCGATGCAGGTAGCAGTGCGTGTACGCCTGCTCGTTGGTCTTCGGGTTGGTGCCGGGGACCACGCCGAAATAGCCGGATTCGGGGTTGATTGCGCGCATCCGTTGAACGAGTTGCTGATATTCGGCCTCGGAGCCGTCGCACCAGTGAATGGAATCGGGCTGGGCGTGGGTCGCCACCTGGTCGACCCAGGATTGCAACGTCGCTAGCTTGGTCGTCATTTGCGATATCTCTGTCTGTGGTGTCGCAGGCGCCGAAACGCCTGACCCACCTTTGCTCAGGGCAGAGGTTATACGGGTCCTACTACGTAGCTACTGGTTCTGGTTCTTGGCTTGACGAAATCCCAAATCGTCGAAATTAATTCCATGCTCGAATCGGAGTTGTCTGTCCTGATTTGTGATCCGATTGTAAATCAGCGTCTTACAGCTTCGGACCGAAATTTGCGAATTTTCGAGGTGCGATTTGCGTGGGTTTGTGCAAGGCAGGTGTCGTTTTGGGTCTGATAGGACGACTTGCTGCCCTTGTCGCCTTGGTGCTTACCCAAATTGCTCGGCGGCGACGCCGCGCTAGCTGCAGAAAGCAGGTTCGCCGTTCGACAACGTTGCTTCGAAGCTGCGCAGCGTCTGGAAGCGCCGCGAGATTTCACCGGTCGATGTGTCGGCGTCGAAACGCCATTCGATGACATCGACCCGGTCACAGGAATCGGTGCCCTGGTTGACCACGAATGCCAGCAGCAGCGAATGCCGCAGACCCGCGGGCGCGTCGCTGGCATAGCTGTCGATGACTTTCCTGCGGGATACGTTGAAGAACGTGAATTGCCAGAGATACTCACTGAAGTCGCGCAGCGCCGCGGCATCGAGCCGCTCGTTGTCGACCCGGCCAGCGTAGCCGTCGACAAGAGTGCGGTCCACGCCGTCCCTGTTGGTGTGATTGCACTTGAAGACGCGTGCGTAGCCGGGCGATGTGGGTTCCACGATATTGCCGACGTCCTCGGTGTAGGCGAGTTCGCGGACGAACTCGAAATAGCGGTCGTTCTCGTAGATCGTCACGAAATAGCCGTTAACCGCGCGAGATTCATTGTCCGCGGCTTCCCATTGCTGTGCCTCGATCAGGGCGTCCGTGCACAACTCGTAGGAATTCGATTCGTCCAGCACGTGGTGCACGGTGTAGCTGCGGGTGGTTGCGGCGCGTTCATCGACGAAGAAACCCTCCGGAACGCTGTAAGCGGCGTCATAGGCCTTCTGCAGGATTTCTTCGTCACCAGGCAGTTCGACGGCCTGCAATCCTGTGTCACCGGGTGTTTTTGCGGTTTCGGCCGCGCCCGACCCACCGCAGGCGGCGGCGACAGCGAGCGCAGGCAGGAATAAGAGCGTGGAGATTTTCATCGTTTCAGACGGGGTTCGTCCCGCACGTGCCCGCCGGTTCGCGGCTCGGCACAGCGGATAGCCGGGTTCTCGGTTGCCTTCAGGCAGCGACGGCTTTCTTGCGCCAGATCGACAGTTGTTCGGGTGCCTGGACCCCCATCTTTACGCGGTTGTTGTTGGCGGAAAAAATCGTGATTTCGATCGGACCGCCACTGAACAGGTCGGCCAGCGTCATCTGCAGGTCGATTCCTTCACCCGGCTTGATCTCAATGGATTCTGCGTCTTTTCGGCTCACAATCAACATAGCTCAGTATCCTTGCTTCACAATGTAGGTTCAGGCCTCGGCGAGGGAACGCTGGCTGAAGTCACCTTGTTCCTCGCCATTGCGGCCGTACGTGTCCGAACCTGGCGTCACGCCACGAAGCACGGACAGACTGGATTCAATTTGTTGCTGGCGGACGCGGATGATCGCGCCGTTGGTCATGTTCAGGGCACTGCCTTCGGCTGCAATGACCATGAGCTGTTCCCAGCGGCTGCTGATGAGCTGCTGGTCGTCGCACCACTCGATCAATTCCGTCATCTGGTGCGGGCCAGGTGTGAAATCCCATTCCTCGCACAGCGCGCTGCGCTTTGCGTCGAGTGCCTGCAATCTCTCGGCACAGGTATTTTTGGTCTCCACGATGGCCTGTAGCGCGTCGGCGTCTTCGGCCTCCAGGGCCTTGCGCTCTTCCTGGAGTGCTTCCTTCAGGCCGAGCGCCTGGTAGACGCTTTCGCCGAGGGCATCCAGGATTTGCAGACGAGCGTCGGCGGGGACGATGCGAGACACGACTAGTCGCCCAACGAGCGGTCTAGACGAATCATGGCGTCGGCAATAGCCACGGAATCGATCTGGTATTCGCCGTTCGTGATGGCGTTCTTGATCTCGGCGACGCGAGCGCTGTCGATGGCGGGCAGCGTTGCCAGTGTTTTGTCCAGGCGCTCCAGGAGCTTGGCGCTGCTGGTCAAATTGACCGTATCGCTGGCCGAGGCCGGAGCCGCGGCCGGCTTGTCAGGCGCCGTGGTGTCGGACGAGACCTTGCTACTGGTTGTAGCCTCGTCGACCTTATTGCCAATTTTCCCGAGTATTCCCTGATCCATCGGACCAATCCTGTTTGTCATAATCTTTAAACCTCAACAATCATTGCTGCTAGACCTCATATCGGCCACCCGTGGCGATACTTTAGGTTTCGCGTGTAAAAACTACCTGCCAGACGGTGAGAGCACCTCGACGAGCTCCCGTGAGCGGACGATACCTTCGATGACACGTCCCGAACTGCTGTTTTCGACCCTGATTCGCTGGTCTATCGCGCCATCCATGAGGGCTTTACCGCTCGTCTGGATATCGATGCCGCCACTCGAGATCGACAGCGTGACGGTCTGGCCGCGACGCACTGCGATATCGGCCTGCAGCATCGCGGGCGTCAGCATCCGGCCGGCAATCAGCTGGGCCTTCAGACGCTGGCCGAGAATATGTTTTGGGTCCGAGACGTAGCCGGACGACGACCTGGATACGTCCCGCTGCTCCACGGCGAGGTCGTCTGCGACGAGCAGGTGGCCGCGCGGCAGCGTTCGCGTGGCGACCAGCACGCCCTCAGACACGACGACGTCGACGGGCACGAATAGCTTCCAGGGCTTTTCACCGCTGCAGCGGACACCCACGATAGTGCGCGCCGCTATCCTCGTGCCGCGCCGGAGGTATGGCTCCAGCGGCTTGCTGCACAGCGCCAGCCGGTGCCGCGGATCGAGCGTGCCCGCCTTCACGGTAGTACGTGTCGCCCGCGGTCCCATCAGTCCGCGCAGGAAGTTCTCGGCCGTTGCCGCGATCTCGGCCGTTGGCTGCCAGGCCCCTTGCGCCGCATTCGCGCCGGCGTACGTGCCGGGCAGCGCGAGCGCCAGCGCAACGGCGAAAACTGCGCGCAATGCGTCGAATTCGTGTCGCCGCGTCCGGGCGGCCGTCAATTTCCTGACGAATGTTGATGCGCTTACCGACATCGTGCGGTCCTTACTCCTGTACGCGGGGCCAACCCGGGCAATGGATTGCCGTTCGCAGCCATGCGTCTTGTTGCGCTGTTCGCGCAAGCGTTGACTCACTATCAGTAAGCAGTAATGCAAATGCCGTGCCAGCCTCAGTGCCCCGCGGTGTGGGCCGTAGCGGACAGGACTGCAGCTAGTTGCCGTCCAGCGGCAATGATTTGCCGCCCCTGTCCCCCCAACCGGCCATCGGAATCGTATCGGCCGATGTTCGGCGCGCTTTAGCGTCGCGCGGAAAAATTGGCACAGGCTTTGCATAGACCCCTGCAGGAACGAATTCCAGGAATGCGAGCAAATGGAAATACCCGGATTATCACAGCACGAGCAGGCACTGCGATTTCGAGCGCTTCGAAACCAGGTGCTGTCGTCCAATATCGCCAACGCCGACACGCCGAACTTCAAAGCGCGTGACCTCGACTTCGGGGCGGCACTGAAGAGCGCGCGGCAAGAGTCGATCAGCCTGACGAAAACCAGCGAATTGCACAAGGAGGCATGGGGCACGGCGAAGGACGGGGCGCAATCCCTGTACCGCGTACCGAGCCAACCGGCGCTCGACGGCAACACCGTCGAGATGGATGTCGAACAGGCGGCATTCGCCGAAAACGCACTGCAATACCGCACGAGCCTTGCTTTCCTCGACGGCAAGATTCGCACTCTGCGATTTGCGCTGAGAGGAGGCGACTGATGTCCCTGTTCAAAGTATTCGATGTTGCCGGCACCGCTATGAACGCGCAGTCCGTGCGCATGAACGTCACGGCGAGCAACCTGGCAAATGCCGGCAACGTTAGCGGAGACCCGGAAAAAGTCTATCGCGCCAAACAGCCTGTCTTTTCGTCGTTCAGTACGTCGCTGGCGAACCAGCTCGGCGTCTCCGGCGTTCGCCTCGACGGCATCGTCGAGAGTTCTGCCCCGTTGCAACTGCGCTACCAGCCCGATCACCCGGAAGCGGATGCGGACGGCAATGTTTACGCCACGAACGTCAATACCGTCGAGGAGATGGTCAACATGATGTCCGCGTCGCGCTCCTACAAGAACAACGTCGAAATGATCAACACAACCAAGGATCTGCTGTTGCAGACTTTGTCGCTAGGACGCTGATTCCTTTAGAGAGGACAAGATATGCCAACACTGGGACCGATAGACAGTTTTCAGAACTTCGCGCCGCCGCCGGAGCAGAAGGCGCGCGACAGCCTGGGTCAGGAAGACTTCCTGACCCTGATGATCTCCCAATTCCAGAACCAGGACCCGTTCGAGCCCATGGACAACGGTGAGTTTCTCGGCCAGTTGGCACAGTTCAGTACGGTGAACGGTATTTCGTCACTGAATTCCTCGTTCGCGGGCCTCAGCGTTGCCATGCAGGACAACCAGGCCCTGCAGGCGGCGAGCCTGGTCGGCCATTCGATTCTTGCGGTCACGGACATGGGTTTTCTGCGTGACGGCGCTCCCCTGAAAGGTGGGCTGGAGCTCGAATCGAGCGCCGGCAACGTCCAGATCGACATAACGGATGAGACGGGTGCGCTCGTGCAGCGCCTCAACCTCGGCCAGCAGCCGCCGGGTATGGTGCGGTTCTCATGGGACGGCGTCGACAGTGCTGGACAGCGCGCGGACAGCGGTCAATACCAGGTGACTGCGCGGGTCATCCGCGGCACTAATGTCGAGAGCGCACCGACGGTCATCGAAGCCGAGATACAGAGCGTCACGCTGGGCCAGTTTGGTGGCGGGATGAGCCTGAACCTGGCCGGCGGGCAGGCAATGCCGCTCGCCCAGGTCTACCAGATTATCGGATGAGCCAGAGCGCCAACGGAAACCTTGATTACAGAATTCAGCCAGGAGAGATAACATGCCATTTGCAATAGCACTCAGCGGATTGAACGCCGCCTCGGCCGACCTCGGCGTTACAGCCAACAACGTCGCCAACGTCAACACGACCGGATTCAAGATGTCGCGCGCGCAGTTCGCCGAGGTATTCGCCGTCGGCACGCAAAGCGTCAGCACGAGCGCAGCAGGCAGTGGTGTCCGACTGTCGTCCATTGCGCAGCAATTCACCCAGGGCAACATCGACTTTACCGACAACGCGCTGGACCTGGCGATCGGCGGCGAGGGCTTCTTCGTCATCAGCGAGAACGGCGCGCGCAGCTATACCAGGGCGGGTGCGTTCGGCGTCGACAACCAGGGCTATGTCGTCAATGCGCAGGGTTCCAGGCTGCAGTCGTATCCTTACGCCGGTAACGGCCTCTTCAACACGGGTACGCCGCAGGACCTGCAGCTGACCATCGGTGCAAATCCGCCGGCCGCGACAACGCGCGCAGCGTTCGGTATCAACCTGCCGGCCAATGCGCCGCCACCGGCCAATCCGGTTTTCGATGCGACGGATCCGAGCAGCTTCAATCACACGACGTCTGTCACGGTGTACGACACGCTCGGCGCAGCGCACACGGCAACGGTCTACTTCATCAAGGACGCTTTGCCGAACATCTGGAACACGGAGGTGCAGATCAACGGCACAGCGGTTGCCGGCGCAACTCCCGTCGTATTCAACCCTAACGGCACCTTGCTGTCGCCCGCCGGCGGCCTGATGCCGCTGGCACCGTACACACCGGGAACCGGCGCAGCCGATATCACGATGTCGCTCGATTTCGCCACGGCCACGCAGTTTGGCGATAACTTCGGCGTCAACTCGCTGTCGCAGGACGGCTTCACGACTGGTCGACTGACGGGTGTCAGCGTTGATGCCGAGGGTGTCGTATTTGCGCGCTTCACGAACGGCCAGTCGACGTCGCTCGGCAAGCTCGCGCTGGCGAATTTCGTTAATCCGCAGGGCCTGCAGCAACTCGGCGACACAACCTGGGGCGAGTCATTCCAGTCCGGCGATGCACTGCTGGGCGAAGCGGGCACGGCGTCGTTCGGCAACGTGCAGTCGGGCGCACTCGAGTCGTCCAACGCTAGGCGGGCTGAAGAGTAAGGACTGAGACTCGACAATGGACAAGATGCTTTATCTGGGGATGACCGGCGCCAAGCAGACGGAATACGCGCAGGCCATAAACAGTAACAACCTCGCCAACGTATCGACCACCGGATTCAGGGCGGATTTGCACTCGTTCAGTTCGGTGCCGATTGAGGGTCCGGGCGTCGATACCAGGGTCAATGCCGTGGTCGACTCCTACGGGACCGATTTTTCCCAGGGCCCGGTCGCCAACACGGGCCGCGACCTCGATGTCGCCGTGAAGGGCAGCGGCTTTATCGCCGTGCAGGCGCCGGACGGCACCGAAGCATACACGCGCGCGGGGGACCTCCGCATCGAGGCGGGCGGTCTGCTCGCGACAGGAGCCGGTCACCTCGTTCTGGGTAATGGCGGCCCGGTCGCGATCCCTCCGAACAGCAGTTTGCTGATCGGCGGCGACGGCACGATATCGATTCAGCCGTTTGGGCAGGGGCCGGAAACGCTATCCATCGTTGACCGCATCAAGCTGGTCAACCCGGACGTCTCGCGGCTGCAGAAAGGGCCGGACGGGCTGCTGCGCGTGCGCGACGGCGAAACAGCCGACCCCGATGGCAGCGTTTCGCTGACCTCGGGGGCACTGGAACGTAGCAACGTGAACGTCGCGAAGACACTGGTCAACATGATCGAGCTGGCGCGGCAGTACGAAATGCAAGTCAACGTCATGAAGACATCAGAAGAGAACGCCGATGTGGCGGCACAACTGATGCGCCTGAGCTAAGCAGGGCGCGGATGGACAGGAGAATTTGATGAACCAGGCTTTATGGATAGCGAAGACGGGACTGGATGCGCAGCAGACGCGCATGTCGGTCGTGTCCAATAACCTCGCGAACGTCAATACGACCGGATTCAAACAGGGTCGGGCCGTTTTCGAAGACCTGCTGTATCAAAACGTACGCCAGGCAGGCGGCCAGAGTTCGCAGGACACGCTCTTGCCCTCGGGCATGAACCTCGGTACCGGCGTCCGCGTTGTCGCGACCGAGAAGATGTTCACGCAGGGCAGCGTGCTGCGCACCGACAACGCATACGATGTCGCGATCAACGGCCGCGGTTTTTTCGAAGTGCTGAAGCCGGATGGCGAACCGGCCTATACGCGAGATGGCGCATTTCAAGTCAACGACCAGGGCGAGTTGGTGACCGCGAGCGGCTACACCGTCCAGCCCGGCATCACGATCCCGGACGCCGCACAGTCGGTCACGATCGGCAGGGACGGCGTGGTGTCGGTGAAGATCGCGGGTCAGACGGCGGCGACGCAGGTCGGTACGTTGGAGATCGTCGACTTCATCAACCCTGTGGGCCTGCAGCCGATCGGTGAGAACCTGTACATCGAAACTGCCGCAAGCGGAACGGGGCAGCCCGGCACGCCTGGCCAGAACGGACTCGGGTCGCTCGACCAGGGTGCGCTCGAAGGATCGAACGTCAACGTCGTGTCCGAGCTCGTCAACATGATCGAGACGCAGCGCGCCTACGAAATGAATTCAAAGGCCATTTCGACCAACGATCAAATGATGCAGTACATCAACAACAACCTGTAAGGAAAGCTCATGTCACGTAGATGCAGATTACTCTTGTGCATCGTTGCCGCCGGAATGCTCGGCAGCGGTTGCGCCGCGCCGAAGATCTTCGAGGAAAGCTATGATCCGCCGTGGCCTTCGCAGCCGGTATACGAGCCGCCGACCAGTGGCTCGATCTACAACGACGGCGCGGATGTCAGGTTGTTCGAGGATCGCAAGGCGATGCGCGTCGGCGACATCCTGACCGTGCGTCTCAAGGAACAAACCAACGCCAGCAAGAATTCACAGACGTCGACCTCGAAAGCAACGGAGGCGACGATCGGCAACCCGACCGTCCTTGGGCGTGCCCTGAGTCATGACGGCACGCCACTGTTCGACGGTTCCCTGAGTGGCGATCAATCATTTGACGGCGCGGGCTCGAGCAGCCAGAGCAACAGCCTGCTCGGTGACATCACGGTGACGGTCGTACAACGCCTGCCGAACGGTAACCTGCGCATTCGCGGCGAAAAATGGGTGACGCTCAACCAGGGGCGCGAGTTCATACGCCTGTCCGGCATCATTCGCCCGGACGATATTGACCCGGACAACTCGCTGCAGTCGTACCGCATCGCCGATGCGCAGATAACCTACAGCAGCAAGGGCGTGCTTGCGGCGGCCAACCGCATGGGGCCGATCGCGCGATTCTTCAACTCCATGTTCCACCCTTACTAGCCCGAGGACGATGCAATGCACTTAACCCGCAAAATGAGGGCTACCATCAAGCATGTCGCGCTGGCGATGCTGTTCCTGTTCGCCTTCGCCACGGAACAGGCAATGGCTGACCGCGTCAAGGATCTCGCCAGTGTCGCCGGCGTCCGCAATAATCAGCTTGCCGGATACGGTCTCGTCGTCGGTCTCAACGGTACCGGTGACCAGACCACGCAGACGCCATTCACGGTGCAGAGCATTATCAACATGCTGACCCAGTTCGGTGTCACGATTCCGCCCGGCGTCAGCCTGCAGCTCAAGAACGTCGCAGCAGTAACCGTGCACGCCGATTTGCCCGCGTTCGCCAAACCCGGGCAGACCATCGACGTAACGGTATCCTCGATCGGCAATGCCAAGAGCCTGCGGGGCGGCGCGTTGTTGATGGCGCCGTTGCGCGGAGCCGACGGTAACGTGTATGCATTGGCGCAAGGCAATCTCGTCGTCGGTGGATTCGGGGCGTCTGGCAATGATGGCTCCAGCGTCACCGTCAATATTCCGAGCGCGGGACGCATTCCGAACGGTGGAACCGTGGAGCGCGAAGTGCCGAGCGACTTTCTTACACGCGAATCGATCGTGTTGAATCTGCATGTCCCGGACTTCACGACGTCGAAGCGCCTCGCCGAACAGATAAACATGACCATGGGACCCGGCACCGCCGAGTCCATCGACGCCGTGTCGGTCAACGTGCGTGCGCCGATAGACCCGAGACAACGCACGGCCTTCGTATCGGCCCTGCAGAGCCTTGACGTGCAGCCGGGCCAGGTCCAGGCGCGGGTTATCGTGAATAGCCGTACCGGCACCGTGGTGATCGGTGACAACGTCCGCGTGACGGCTGCCGCCGTGTCTCATGGCTCGCTGGTCGTAACCATCAGCGAAGCGCCGTTCGTCAGTCAGCCCGTCGCTCCATTCAGTAACAGCGGCGAGACCGTGGCGTTACCGGACTCCGACGTCAGCATACTCCAGGAAGAAGCGAGCATGTTCCTGTTCGAACCGGGCACGAGTCTCGACGAGATCGTGCGTGCGGTCAACCGCGTGGGTGCCGCGCCGGGCGACCTGGTAGCCATACTCGAAGCGCTGAAACAGGCCGGCGCGCTGCGCGCCGAACTGGTCGTGATCTAGGCAGACGGACGGGCCGATTCCATGACCGCGACGATTACCGATTTCAACCAGTTTACAGAATTGCGCACCGCGGCCAACCGCAACGACCCGGCCGCGTTGCGCGAAGTCGCAAGTCAGTTCGAAGCGCTGTTCCTGCAGACGATGTTGAAAAGTATGCGCGAGGCATCGCTCGGCGACCCGATATTCGGGAACAGTGACCAGCAGGAGATGTACCAGGGCATGATGGACCAGCAACTCGCGCTCGAAATGGCAAGCGGCAAGGGCGTCGGCCTGGCCGAGATGCTGGTGCGCCAGCTCGGCGGTGAGGATTCAGCCAGGCCGTCGAGGCCGGACGGGGGTTTTCCATTGTCCGCAGCAGCGCGCAGCAACAGGGTAGCGTCCGGCAAACCGGCGCCGGCGTGGTCCGACCCGAAATCGTTCGCCCGTGAAATCTGGCCGCATGCGGAAAGGGCCGGTCGCCGCCTGAATGTCGCTCCGGAGGCCATCGTCGCCCAGGCGGCCCTGGAAACCGGGTGGGGCGCACACGTGATGCCCGACAGGAGCGGTGACAGCAGCTTTAACCTGTTCGGCATCAAGGCCGGAGCTGGCTGGCAAGGCGATCAGGTGTCACGGCAAACGCTGGAATTCGAGGGCGGTGTGCCGCGTCGACAAAAGGCCGACTTTCGCGCTTATGGCGACGTTGCAGCGACGTTTGACGATTACACCGACTTCCTCACGGACAACCCGCGTTACAGCGACGTACGCGACCATGGCGAGGACGTCGCCGGCTTTGCGAATGCATTGCAGGCCAGCGGCTACGCAACCGATCCCCGTTACGCCGACAAGATCACCAGTATCATGAATAGCCCGACGATGCGGGCCGTGATCGGGGAGCTCAAGAATCCCTCACCACAGCCGATAACAGCTCGACTGTCGGCACACGCAGACTAAACCGAGGCGGCTGACAGCAGGGGACCAAGATGCCAGACATTCTGAATACCAGCCTCACCGGCATGCTAGCGTTCCAGCGCGCGTTGCAGGTGACCAGCCATAACATCTCGAATGCCAACACGCCGGGCTACAGCCGGCAAGTTGCGGACTTTACGGCACGCGTCGGCGGCGGCGCCGGGAACACTTACCTTGGCGGCGGTACGCAGATTTCAAGTATCCGTCGGATGTATGACGCGATGCAGACCGAACAACTGCGTACGTCAACAACCGGATTTTCCCGCTTCAACACACTCGCTTCCCTTTCCGGCCGCATCGACAGCCTGGTGGCGGATCCGAATACCGGCCTGAACACGGGCCTGCAGTCTTTTTTCAATTCCATCCAGGACCTGGCCAACGACCCATCGTCGATTTCGACGCGACAGGCCGTGATCGGCGAAGCCGAAAGCATGGTCGGTCGATTTCAATCGCTCGATGCGCGCTTGGGCGAACTCGAGACCGAGGTCAATGATCGCCTGACGCTTGTCGTCGACGATATCAACCGGCTCGCGACCTCCATCGCCTCGGTAAACGAGAAGATCGCCCTCGCGTCCAACTCGTCTACGCCGCCAAACGATTTGCTCGATGAGCGTGATCGACTGGTCCTGGAGCTCTCGGAAAACGTCTCCGTCAGCACGAATATCCAGGATGACGGCACCATGAGCGTCTTCATAGGCTCAGGGCAGTCGCTGGTCATCGGCGCCGCCGCGCGGCAACTCGCGACGACCGGGAGCGAATTCGACCTGACGCGCATGACCGTGGTCTACCAGGGCGCAGCGGGCAACACGCCGATGGACACGACGTCGACGGGCGGCAATCTCGGCGGCTTGCTCGAGTTCAGGACGCGAATTCTCGACCCGGCGCGACAGTCGCTCGGCCAGACGGCCACGGCATTCGCTCTGAGCATGAATGAACAGAACGCTGCCGGGATGGATCTGCGCGGCAACCTTGGCGGCGACCTCTTCAGCGTTGCGCCGCCCACCGTCTTGTACTCGTCCGACAATACCGGCACCGGCAGCGCGACGGCCACTGTTTCCGATCTCGGTGCACTTACAGGCGCCGATTACATACTCGAATTCGATGGCGCCTCCTACAGCCTGACGCGTGCCGACAACGCCCAGGTTGTTCCGTTGAGCGGGACCGGCACGGTTGCGGACCCGTTTGTCGGCGACGGTATCAGTCTCGTAGTGAGTGGCGCACCGGCAGCCGGCGACCGCTTGCTCGTGCGCTCGACCCTGGACGCAGCCGGCTCCATTCGCAGCGTCGAAACCGATCCACAGGCCATTGCGATGGCGTTGCCAACGCGCTCCGCGATTTCCCAGGGCAATATCGGCGATGCCACGATTGGTGCCGCGAGCGTCGTGGACCGCAGCGATCCGGGCCTGTTGACCAGTTCGCTTATCGAGTTCACAAGCCCAACGACCTACAGTATCAACGGTGCCGGTAGTTTCGCCTACACCGACGGTGATCCGATCGTAATCAACGGCAGTTCGGTCACGATCAGCGGCACGCCGGCCGTCGGCGACCGCTTCACGATAGAGGCCAACTACGGTGCCTCGGGCGACAACGGCAACGGGCTCCTGATGGCTGACGTGCAGTCCGCGGATATCCTCGACGGCGGTACCATCAGCATCAATGAAAACTATGGACGGCTCGTGTCCGGGATCGGCGCCACCACCCACCAGGCACAGGCCGGCCTCGAAGCGCAGGGCGTCGTAATGACCAACGCGCAAGCGGCAGTTTCCTCGACGTCCGGCGTCAACCTTGACGAGGAAGCGGCGAACCTGATCAGGTTCCAGCAGGCCTACCAGGCAGTCGCGCAGGTCGTCAGCGTTGTGAGCACGATGTTCGACAGCCTGCTCGCCGCGACGAGGTAACAGGATGCGGATCTCGACCAACAGTGCTTTCCTTAACGGCGTTGCTGCCATGCAGCGTCTCCAGACCGCGCTCGATCATACGCAACGGCAGGTATCGAGTGGCCGCCGAATCCTGGCGCCATCGGACGACCCGATCGCCACGTCGCGGGCGCTGGAGCTACGAGAGACCATCGGCCGGCTCGATCAATTCGACCGCAACGCAAATATTGCAACGCACAGGCTTTCCCAGGAAGAGTCGGCGCTCGGTACGGTTAACAACGTGTTGCAGCGCGTTCGCGAACTCGCATTGCAGGCCAACAATGCCACGCAGAACAACGAGTCCCGCAAGTTGATCGCGATCGAGATGCGCCAGCAACTGGATCAGTTGGTACAGATCGCCAATCAGAAAGACGGCAACAACAATCACCTGTTCGCCGGAAATCTCGAGGGCGTGACGCCGGTAACGCGCATGGGCTCAGCGTTTGCGTACAACGGCGACCAGGGTCAGCGCTTCATCCAGGTAGGCGAGGGCCGCCAGGTTGCAGACGGCGATTCCGGTGCCGCCGTGTTTTTCAATATTCGTAACGGCAACGGTGCGTTTTCGACCGCAGCGGCTGCCGCCAACACTGGCACCGGTGTGCTGGCGTCGGGAAGCGTGGTCGATCCTACGGCATGGGACCAGGACCAATACACGGTGAGGTTCATCGACCAGGCCAATTACGAAGTGCTGGATTCATCTGCGGCGATCGTCACCACTGGCACGTTCCAGCCCGGCGATACACTTGCGTTCAGGGGCATCGAGTTCTCGCTCGACGGCCAGCCCGAGGCTGCAGACGAGTTCGTCGTGTCACCCAGCCGCTACCAGGACGTATTTGAGACGGTCGACAGAATCGCGACGGCGCTCGAGGTCGGGACAAACAGCCCGGCGTCCCAGGCAGCGCTGAACAACAGTGTGAACGCGGGCTTGCAGGACATTGATCAGGCGATCGGCAATGTCCTCGATATCCGTATCCAGGTGGGGTCACGGCTCGCCGCGATCGAAAACCAGGTCGACAGCAACGGTGCCCTGAAGCTGACTTTTCAACAGACCCTGTCCGGCATCGAAGATCTCGACTATGCCGAAGCCTTGTCACGCCTGAGTCTCGAGGTCACTACGCTCGAAGCGGCGCAAAAGTCTTTCGTCCGTACACAGTCGTTGTCGCTCTTTAATTACTTCTAGCGCGGCGGCAATCCGGCGTTGCTCGTTTTTTGGGCAAACTGCGTCACGTTTTGGAAAATCGGCGCTAAAGTTTTGCCGCTTCCTGCCGGTGCGAAAATCGCCAATTCAGGCAAATTCTCCAACAAAAACTAAAGGTCTGCGTTAAGCAACCGATAACTCCTTCGTACGGTGGTCTTGAATGGATTTCTTGGCCCTGGCAATTAATACCGGCGGCATAAGCAGTCCGGGTGTTTTTTACTTAGGAGTAAACCAATGGCAATGACCATCAATACAAACGTTGCATCGCTTAACGCGCAACGTAATCTGGGTCGTTCGCAGGGCATGCTTAACCAGTCACTTGAAAGACTGTCAACAGGCCTGCGAATCAACAGCGCAAAGGATGACGCGGCAGGTCTCGCGATTTCCGAGCGCTTCACCACGCAGATCCGCGGCCTGAACCAGGCTGTGCGAAATGCGAACGACGGCATCTCGCTGGCGCAGACGGCAGAATCGGCTCTTGGTGAGCTGACGAACAACCTGCAGCGCATCCGCGAACTGGCTGTTCAGTCGGCCAACGCGACCAACTCGTCGTCTGACCGTGCTGCACTCGACGCGGAAGTACAGCAGCGTATCGCTGAAATCGATCGTATCGCTTCGCAGACCGCGTTCAACGGCCAGAAGGTCCTGGACGGATCTTTCGGTAACGCGAACTTCCAGATCGGCGCCAATGTCGGCGAGACGATTGCCGTCACGTTGAACACGGGTGTGCGCGCAAACCAGATTGGCCAGATCGCCGAGGCAACGGGTACTGCTGTAACAGCGGCTGCCCTGAATGCCGGCGGACTGACGATCAAGGTTGGCACTCAGCCGACAGTGTCGGTTGGCGCATCGCTGTTGGGTGGCGACGCCGGACAATCGACCTTCAGCGCCTATTCAAAGGCTGAAGCGATCAACTCGGCCAACGTTGCCGGACTGACCGCGACCGCTCAAAACTCAGCTGTCGAAGCGGTTGCTTTCAGTAACGTTACGCTCGGTACGGGTGGTGGTGTCAGCTACTCGCTCGACATCAACGGTACGGTCGTTTTTGCCGAGACTGCTGATGCCGCCGTCATTACGGCGGATGACGTCGCTGCCGCGATTAACCTGAACACGGGCACCACGGGTGTCTCGGCCAGTGTCAATGCTGCAACCGGTATCATGTCGTTTGAAACCAGCGACGGCCGCGACCTCACGGTTACGGAGACGATCGATCTTGTTGGCGCTACGACGACAGGTACGGGCACCGGCGTAGACGCCTCTGTTGCATCGGGTGCGGCGATCTACGGTACCGTAACCCTGAGCGCCAACGAGACGATTCAGCTTGGCGGTGCGCAGGAAGCAGTAGTCGGCTTCAACGATTCACAGTCCATCACGAAGAGCACGGAAGCGCTGGCGTCGGTTGACGTCCTGACCGTTGACAACTCGAATGATGCGATGAAGCGTATCGATTCTGCCCTGACTGCAGTGAGCACACTGCGCAGCAGCTTCGGTGCTATTCAGAATCGTTTCGAATCGACGATCTCGAACCTGCAGGCCGTTTCCGAGAACCTCGCTGCTTCACGCGGCCGGATCCAGGACGCCGATTTTGCGGCTGAAACGGCTTCGTTGACGCGCGCGCAGATTCTGCAGCAGGCCGGCGTAGCCGTACTGTCGCAGGCGAATGCGGCTCCGCAGCTGGCTCTGAGCCTCCTGCAGTAAGAGTAGTAGGCAGAAACGAGTAGAAAACCTTGGGGAGACTGCAGGGACGCGGTCTCCGTCAAGGAACCAGGAGAACGCGAATGTCTTATGAAGACGTAATGTCAGTCTCCTCTGATACAGGGACATTTCGACGACTATCGCCGCAAGCAGGCTTAGCATCAAGGGCATCCGGCAAACAGGAGACCGCGTCCGGCAACAATCTGCCGGCTGCAGCGAAATCCAAACCGGATGTCGAGGAAATGGCGCGCAAATTGAACGTTGCGAGCCGCTCCATCGGCCGTGACCTGCGTTTCGAAGTCAACATGGACAGCGGACATTCGGTTATCCAGGTCCTCGACAGAGAAACCGGCGAAGTGATCCGACAGATACCCCCTGAAAAAGCGCAGCTTTACTTGTCAGCGAGCGGAGGTGTCAATCTCCGGCTCATCGACGAACAGATTTAGACCGGGCAGGACGACGAATCCGGCAATTGGCATGTTTCTTGTAAACAAGTTCAGTATCGACCAACAGGATTGAATATTAGTCATGCCCAGCATTGTCTCTAACGGAATCGGATCTGGCCTTGATATCGCCGGAATTGTGCAGCAGCTAGTTGCTGCGGAGGGTCAGCCAGTGGTAGCGAGATTGGGCCAGCAGGAAGCTCGGGTGCAAGCCAAGCTGTCTGCGTTCGGCAGCCTCAAATCCGTACTCGCCGATCTGCGCGACAAACTTGACGCCATGAAAGACGTCAACAAGTTTCTGACGCGCAAAGCGAGTTCCGGGAACGAAGATAAGTTTACAGTTAGCTCAGGCACCAATGCGGTGCCATCGAGCTACGCTATTGAAGTCGTGCAGCTCGCGCAGGCGCAGAAACTGACTTCCGGCGCCTTCGCGGACTCCGATGCGGTAGTTGGCACCGGAACCCTGACCATTCAGATCGGGATCGAGGGCGTAGCACTCGACATCAACTCCGAAAACAACACGCTTGCGGGTATTCGGGACGCGATCAATTCGTCGCCCGATAATCCGGGTGTAGCCGCGACCATCGTCAATGCCGACAGCGGCAGCTACCTGATTCTGAGCGCCGATTCGACCGGCGCTGCAAACACCATCACAGTCACACAAAGCGGCGGCGACGGTGGTCTCGCCGCACTCGAGTACGATCCACCGACATCAACCGCGTTGACAGAGTCCATAGCGGCGCAGGACGGTATGATCCGCATCGACGGCTTCGACGTTATCAGCGAAAACAACAGCTTCGCCGGCGCGGTCCAGGGAGTGACGATTACCGCTTTGGAGGACACTGCAGGCGGAACGGAGACTCTGACGGTCGCGAACGACGAAGACGCGGTACAAGACGTCGTCGCCGATTTCGTTGCCAGCTACAACGACCTGGTGAACACGCTCGACCTGTTGACCGACTACGACGCGGAAGGTGGCACCGCGGCGCCGCTGTTGGGCGATGCCACCATTCGCGGGATCCGCGACCAGATGCGACGCGAACTCAGTACGGCCGTCGGTGACGTCGGTGCGACGTTCTCCATGCTGAGCGACGTCGGCGTCGACGTGCAGCTCGATGGCACGCTCGCAATCGACGAAGAAAAGCTTTCAAACGTGCTTGCAGGCGATTTCACCGATTTGGGCCAGCTATTCGCAAGCACGGATGGATTTGCCGTGCGGCTGCACGATCTCGCGGACGGCTTCCTGAAGAGTGACGGAATCATCGAGGCACGCACGCTGGGCCTGACCCAGACAATCGAGCAATTCACCGAGGATCGGGACGCATTGAACAACCGGCTCGCGTCGCTCGAGACACGCCTGTTGCGGCAGTTCAATGCGCTCGACTCGCTTCTCGGGCAACTCTCTACAACCAGCAATTTTCTCAATCAGCAGCTGAATAGCCTTCCGGGCTTCACGCCGCCTGGCAGTAACTGATAACGGGTAATTACGTGATGACACCAACCGGGGCCGCAGCGGCCCAGACATACCAGAGTATCGACACGCGCAGCAATATCGAGGACGCCTCGCCGCACAGGCTGATCCAGTTGTTGATGGAGCGGGCGTTGGCCATGATCGGCGTTGCACGCGGTCACATGGAGCGGAGCGAGGTGCAGCGGAAGGGCAGCAACATCAGCGGTGCGATTGACATCATCGAGGCCTTGCAGGCAAGTCTCAACCACAAAGCCGACGCCCGGATGTCCGAGAATTTTGACGCACTCTATGCGTACATGATGCGGCGTCTTCTCGAAGCGAATTTGCACAACGACGCGGCAATCCTCAATGAGGTAGCTGGACTGTTGTCGGAACTAAAGGAAGCGTGGGATGCAATTGCCGACCAGGTATAGTCGCCTCGGCGCAGGAGTTTGATCATGGCAGCAAGCCCAATGCACATGACGGGAACCGCGGAGGCCACCGTGCTGCAGATGTCGGAGCAAATGGAGGCCCTTGCCGCTGCTGGCGACTGGGACGAAATCGAAAACCTCGCTATCCGCTTGCGCATCGAAATAATGAACGTACCGGAGTCCGACCGTCGCTCGGTATTGCTGCTGTTGCAGCAGAGTACTGAAAAGCTGGTGTCGCAGGCCAAACACGCGCGCCGCAACGTCAGCGACAAGATGTCCGAGCTGCGCCGCGGCCAGAAGGCGAAGAAAGCCTACGAACGAGGGAACCTCTGATTCGTTATCTCGCGGCTGCGCCGGTGACAAATCAGAGCTTACCGGGGCTGAAAATGTCACATTTGCGACTCGGGTCACTAATGTAGTCAATTCAGCGGTTTATCCTCAATGTCTCAACGATTGATTCCACTTTGGGGAAAGGCATGGCAACCGGCAATGATCGCCGCGCTAAGATTCTGGTACTGGACGCCGACCGCGTGCGTGCGGCCGAGCTCTGCCAACGCCTGCAGTTCCTGGACTACGATCCGATAATCTCGACGCCGTCCGAACCGCTCCCTGATTGCGGCGACGTTACCGCCGTCGTTATCGACAGCAATAGCAGCGAGGACATCGCCCGGGCCGCCGGCGAGATCCGCTCGCAGCATCCCGGTTTGCCGTTCCTTTGCCTGTGTACGAACACGACGCTGCAAAGCGGACCGAACTGGTCGCTGGACCTGCCGCTGAAGCGTTCGCAACTGGAGCGACTGCTGGGACGCGCCAGGCGTTACCAGGGCACCGAGCGACGGCACCGCATCACGGGCACGTCGCATCCGATCCGCGCCGTACGGCGGCTGATCGAGCAGGTTGCCGACTTCGACACCAATGTCCTCGTTACCGGCCAGTCCGGCACGGGCAAGGAGTTGGTTGCGCGTACCATTCACGATCTCTCCGACCGGGCGGACAAACCGTTCGTGCCGATCAATTGCGGCGCCATTCCGGCCGATTTGCTCGAGAGTGAGCTTTTCGGACACCAGAAAGGCGCATTTACCGGTGCCATCAGCGCCCGGGTCGGTCGCTTCGAGCTGGCCGAGGGCGGCACGCTGTTCCTCGACGAAATCGGCGACATGAGTATCGCGACATGCAGGTGAAGTTGCTGCGTGTGCTGCAAGAGCGCACGTTTGAACGCGTCGGCAGCGGCAAGAGCCAGCATTGCGATGTGCGCATCGTCGCCGCAACGCATCGCGATTTGCCCGCGGCCGTCGAGGCAGGGGAGTTTCGCGAGGACCTCTTCTATCGACTGAACGTCTTTCCGATCGAGATGCCGCCGCTCTACCGGCGCGTCTCGGACCTGCCGCAGCTGCTCGACGAGCTGCTGATGTCTCACACGGGCGAGCAGCAGGGCGAATTGCGCGTCAGCCCCGCGGCCGTGCAGGTGCTTGCCAATTACAGCTGGCCCGGCAATATTCGCGAACTCAGCAATCTCGTGGAGCGGCTGGCGATCATCAAGCCGACGGGCATCATCGACGTGGACGATCTCCCCGCCAAGTACCGGGACGGGCAGGCCAACCCCGGCAAGGAATTGAACAATGTGTCCGAGGCGATGCGGTTCACCCACGCCAACCTGAAGCAGTCCCTGCAATCGCTGGAACAGGATCTGATCGGCCAGGCCATGCAGGCCGCCGACGGCGTCGTCGCGCAGGCGGCGCGTTTGCTCAATATGCGGCGGACCACGCTGGTCGAGAAAATCGGCAAATACAACATCGCCTGAGCATCCCCATGCTCCGTAATTTCCGCGGAATTCCGGCGCCTGACGCCGTATGTCGGATTATTGACGCGATTCTCGCCAATTGAGCACTCGTAAGCTCTTGTAATAAAACAAAATAGTTTCTGGCACGCAACTTGCACATCTCACGGCAGAGATTGCTCAAAGAACTGGAGAACTATTTTGGCGGCGACGTCTCTCAATGCTGAACAACTGCACAACGCGTTCGAGATCTTTAACAGGCAGTCCGGATTGCTCGAGGAGACCTACCGGGACCTGCAGGATACGGTCGATGCGCTGACGAACCAGTTGCGGCGTGAGCAATCGGCCCGTCTCCGGGAGCTGGTCAAGAAAGAGCGCCTTGGCCGGCGGCTTTCCGAGCTGTTGGAGACGCTGCCCGGCGCAATTCTCGTTATCGATGCCGCCGGCGTTATCCGACAGCAGAATAGCCAGGCGAGTGCCTTGCTGAATCAGCCTCTCATCGGCTGTTCCTGGGCCGCCATCGTCAAGCGCGAGGTGCGGGACGGTGGCAGCGAGGACGGCAACATCCAGCTGCGGGATGGCCGCTGGCTCAGCCTGTCGCGTCGCCCGCTCAAGAGCGAGTCCGGCGAGGTGCTGCTGCTGTCCGATGTGACGGAAAGCCGCCAAATGGCGGAACTTCGGGAACGCAACGATCGCCTGACGGCCATCGGCGAGATGACGGCCGAATTCGCGCACCAGGTCCGCACACCGCTGGCCTCCGCGATGTTGTACGTGGGCCAGCTCGACAGAAGCACCAGGAACGGGGCCCGGGTTGCGGACAAGGTCACGGCGGGGCTACACGACCTCAAGCGCATGGTGAACGACATGCTGGGATTCGCGGCAGGTGTGCGCCGATCGCAGCAGAAAATCAGTGTCGTGGAGTTGCTGGAAGACGTACGTCGTACGATTGACGGGCAACTCGGCAATAATACGCGGCTGCGCGTCTGTGTCGCGGACGCGAACCTGACCGTCGCGGCCAACAAGGACGCGCTGAAGGGCGCGCTGTTGAACCTCGTTACGAACGCCGACCAGGCAGGGCAGGGCGAGGCCCGCATCCTGTTGCACGGTCATCGCTACGATGATGCGGTACAGCTGTGCGTGACCGACGACGGCCCGGGCGTTCCCGAAGACGTTCGGCTGCATCTTTTCGAACCGTTTTTCACCACGCGACCGCAAGGCACGGGGCTTGGTCTCTCGGTTGTCAAAGCCGTGGCGAAAGCACATGACGGCGATGTCGCCATGTCCACGTCGTATCTCGGCAGCACCTTCACGATCGAGTTGCCCGGTGACGGGGGCTGCAGGAGCGAATCATGAGTTCTCCGGCCGTACTTATCGTCGAAGACGACGCCAATCTGCGCGAGGCGTTGTTCGACACGTTGAACAGCGAGACCCTGCCCGTGCTCACCGCCGACAACGGCTCGGCTGCTCTCGACATCCTCGATACGGAGTCCGTCGGACTGGTCGTCAGTGACCTGCAGATGCAGCCGATGGACGGCGTGACGCTGCTCGGCAAGATCCGCGAGCGGCACCCGACGCTGCCCGCGGTCCTCATGACGGCCCACGGCACCATAGAAAACGCCGTCGACGTCATGAAAAACGGCGCAGCGGACTACCTGGTGAAACCGTTCGAGGCCGATGAACTGAAATCGGTGGTGGGCAAGTACATCAAGGCGCCGTGCACAAAAGACCGCCCTGTGGCGGCGGATGCCACGACGGTCGAGTTACTGCAGATTGCAGCTCGCGTCGCACGGACGCAAGTGACCGTCACGCTCAACGGCCCCAGCGGCTGTGGCAAAGAGGTTTTCGCGCGCTACATCCACGATCAGTCGCCGCGCAGCAAAGCGCCATTCGTCGCAATCAACTGCGCGGCTATTCCGGAAACGATGCTCGAAGCCGTGCTGTTCGGTTATGAGAAAGGTGCGTTCACGGGTGCAACCGGCGCGCATCAAGGCAAGTTCGAGCAAGCAGAGAACGGCACGCTGTTGCTGGACGAGATATCGGAAATGGACCTCGGACTGCAGGCGAAATTGCTGCGCGTCATCCAGGAGAAAGAAGTCGAACGAATAGGCGGGCGCAAGGTCATTCCTCTCAACGTACGCATCCTGGCGACAACGAACCGGGACTTGCGCCGGTACGTCGCCGACGGAAAATTTCGCGAAGACCTCTACTACCGCTTGAACGTGTTTCCACTCCATATTCCGGCTTTGTGCGAACGGCGTGACGACATACTGCCGCTCGCCGAGATGGCGATTCAGCGCCACGGCGGCATTCCTGTTGCACTGTCCGACGACGCAAAAGACGCGCTGTTGGCACACGATTGGCCCGGTAACGTCCGGGAACTCGAGAATCTCGTCCAGCGTACGCTGATCCTGGCCAATGGCTCGGTCATTAATGCCGCCGATCTGCGCTTCGAAGGAACCGGCCTGCGGCCGGACCCGGTCGACGATTCGGCGCAACACGGCCATTGCGACCTCAATCACGGACTCCGAAACCGTGAGTTCCAACTCATTATCGATGCGATGCAGGCGCATGGCGGCAAACGCGGCGACGTTGCCGACGCACTGGGCATCAGTCCCCGTTCACTGCGTTACAAGCTTGCCCGCATGCGCGGCGAGGGCATCGCCATTCCTGGAGACAAGTCATGACCGAAATAAATGCGAATCACCTTTTGAGCCAGATTCGCACGATGGGCAAGGAGCTGCAGCCAACGCAGACTGCAGCGCCTGCTCCGGCCAGCAACTTCGGCGACATGTTCAAGACGACGCTCAATGCCGTCAACGAGGCCCAGCAGCATGCGAGTGAACTGAAGGTGGGTTTCGAAAACGGCACGACCGACAAGAGCCTCGCCGAAGTAATGATCGCATCGCAAAAAGCGGACCTGTCGTTTCGGGCCGTTACGGAAGTAAGAAACAAGCTGGTGTCAGCCTACCAGGACATCATGAACATGCCGGTGTAATCGTCGGCCGCGGACAACTAAGGAACACGTAGAAGAATATGGAAACCGGAACCGTAATTGAATCGACAGCCGTGCCGTCGAACCAGATGAGCCTTGCAAACGTGCTGCGGATCCCCGCCGTACGCCAGGTAATACTGTTGATTGGTGTCGCGGCCGCAGTCGCCGTGGGATTCGCCGTCGTCCTGTGGTCGCAGACGCCGGTTTACACACAGCTCTATGCCGATATGAGCGCTGCGGAGGCCGCCGAGGTCGCCGATGCGCTCCAGGCCGAGGATATCGAATACAAACTGCATGGCAACGGCAGCGTGCTGGTGGCCGAGTCGCAATTGCACGACGCGCGACTGCAACTTGCAGCGCAGGGATTGCCGCAAAGCGCGGCGGCGGGCATGGATATTATGAAGGACCAATCGAGCTTCGGTGTCAGCCAGTTCATGGAAAATGCGCGATACCAACATGCGCTCGAGGCGGAACTTGCACAGACCATCGCGCACGTCGGTGCCGTGCGCGAGGCGCGCGTGCACCTGGCTTTGCCAAAGCAGACCGCGTTCATTCGCGACAACCAGAGGGCAAGCGCCTCGGTTCTGTTGCAGCTTTTCGGCGGCAGGGTGCTGGAACCCGACCAGGCATCCGCGATCGTCCATCTGGTTGCCTCCAGCGTGCCGAATCTCATCGCAAGCGACGTGACGCTGGTCGACCAGCACGGGCGCCTCCTGAGTTCGGGTGACGAACAGGCGGCCGGCGCGCAGGCTGCGACACAATTCAAGTATTCGCGACGTCTCGAGGAAACTTTCAAGAAACGCATCGAAGACCTGCTGACGCCGCTGGTTGGCGCAGGCAGGGTTCGGGCCGAAGTGGTCGCGGACATCGATTTCACTTATACCGAGGAGACCCGTGAGTCGTTCGACCCGGCGCGTGCGGTCGTGCGCAGCGAGCAGATTAGCGAAGACCGTCGCAGCGGCAACGGCGCGTCGGCCGGCGGCATCCCGGGAGCGCTGAGCAATCAGCCGCCGGGGACCGCAGGGGCACCCGCCAACGGCGTTGCGTCGGAATCGGAACAGGTCGAGCCACAGAATTCGTCGCGCAGCAGCACGAGGAATTTCGAGGTCGACCGCACGATACGGCATACGCGGCCGCAATCCGGCGCGATTCGCAAGTTGTCGGTGGCAGTGCTGATCGACGACACACCGGCCGAGGGTTCGGAATCGCAGACTTCACTGAGCGAGACCGACGTCGAGCGATACACCGCGCTGGTCAGGGAGGCCGTCGGTTTCGACGAGGCTCGTGGCGACTCCGTCGTGGTGTTGAACGAGGCGTTTCGGGCAGAAGCGCCGCTGGAAGAGGCAGAGCCTCCGGCTCTGTGGGAACGGCCGGAACTGCGTGGCGCGATGAAACAGGTGCTGGGTGCAATACTCGTGCTGGCGATCGCCTTCGGCATCGTGCGGCCAATGTTGCGCGGCGTCGTCTCCGGCGGTACCGGCGTCTCGGGCGAATACATCGGCAATGCCGGAGCCGTAGCCGGCGGTTTCGGAGCGCCGCAACTCGCCGGCGGCGCCGCGGCGCTCGCGGGCCCCAACTACGACGAAAAGGTCGCGGCGGCGAAGAACATCACCGGCAGCGACCCGGCGCGCGTCGCGCAGGTCGTAAAGAAATGGGTAGCGGCCGATGACTGAAACAGCAGATGCAATGAGTGGCACCGAGCGGGCGGCGTTGCTGCTCATGACACTCGGTGAGCGCGAGGCGGCCGAGGTCCTGAAGTACATGGAAGCCACCGAGGTACACCGCGTGGGCTCAGCAATGGCCACCCTCAAGAATGTCAGTCGCAACGATGCGGACCGCGTCCTCGATGTTTTCATCCTGGACGTCGAGGATCAGACGGCGCTCGGGGTCGATACCGAAAACTACATTCGCAAGCTGCTCGGCAATGCGTTCGGGCCCAGCAAAGCCGACGCGTTTATCGAGCGTATCGTGAGCGGTGACGACGCGGCGGGGCTCGATGCCCTGAAATGGATGAGTTCGCGCGAGATCGTCGACATCGTCGTCGACGAGCACCCACAGATCATCGCGATCGTGCTCGCCTACCTCGACGGGGCACAGGCCGCAGAGGTCATAGAGGAACTTCCGGACGAGCTTCGCTCCGACATCGTCATGCGGGTTGCCCGCCTTACCGATATTCAGCAAAGCGCGCTCGCGGAGATCGAGAATCTCATCGCCAGCAAATCGGCCGATACGGGCCGCGGTGGAACCAGGAAAGTGGGCGGCGACAAGGTTGCCGCCAGCATCGTCAACGCGATGAAGCCAGGACGCGGCGAAGAGTTGCTCGACCAGATCAAGGAAAAGAACGAAGAGCTATCGGTTCGTATCCAGGAAATGATGTTCGTCTTTGACACCTTGCTCGAAGTCGACGATCGCGGCATCCAGAGTTTGCTGCGCGAGATCTCCAACGACCTGCTCACGGTCGCACTGAAGGGTTGCGATCCGGCGATCAGCGACAAGATACTCGGCAATATGTCAAAACGCGCTGGAACGTTGCTGCGCGAGGACATGGAGGCGAAAGGGCCGCAGAGGCTGAGCGACGTCGAAGAGGCACAAAAGGAAATCCTCGACGTTGCAAGGCGCCTCGCGGATTCGGGGGATATTAATCTCGGCCAGGGTGGCGAGGAATATGTCTGACGAATCGGCAGCCACCAGCCCTGCGCGCTGGAATGTCCCGGCGATCGACGGTTCCGACGGCAAGGGTTACCTGACGGCCGGGCGTCTGCAGGACTTGCAGAGAGAGGCCTATGACGAAGCCTGGAAGAATGGCCACGCGGAAGGCTATGCAGCCGGGGAAAAGGCCGTGGCACAGCGAGCCGCGCGTTACGACGAACTGCTGCGTGCTCTCTGCGAGCCATTTGACCGGCTGGACGGAACGATAGAGAAACAACTCGTCGAGCTCGCGATCGCGATCGTCAAGCAGTTGTTTCGGCGCGAGATCAAGCTGAACCCGAGTCACGTCATCGGCGTCGTTCGCGAGGCGATCCAGACGTTGCCCGTCGCCAGTC
Organism: uncultured Woeseiaceae bacterium; assembly: GCA_945788625.1. Classification (GTDB taxonomy): domain Bacteria; phylum Pseudomonadota; class Gammaproteobacteria; order Steroidobacterales; family Woeseiaceae; genus UBA1847. The sequence goes on along the minus strand of CALZMQ010000029.1, from coordinate 36,057 downwards.
GAAACGTCCAGGTTCATCTGCACCCCGATGACGCCGCACTGGTACGACAAACCCTGTCGCCGTCAGACGGAGAACCGGCCTGGAGCATCGTCGAAGACCCGTTGGTCACTCACGGCGGCTGCAACGTGACAACGGACAACTCGCAGGTAGACGCGACTGCCGAAGCACGTCTGCACGCGGTCATTAACGCGGCACTCGGCGACGAGCGGCGCGAGTGACTGAAGACATCACACTATTCGCCGGTCCCGATCCGGACAGGAACCTGGAGCGTTCGCTGCGTCTCGGTCCCTTCCTCGACCGGGCTTACGGCGATCGCCCAGACCTCGTCGTCGAAGGCGTATTGCGCCGCACCGTAGGGCTGGCGATGGAAGCGGAGGGTTGTCACGCGGCACTCGGTGGGCGCTGCGACGTTGTCGCGGCCGACGGCCGGCACGTCGAAACCGAAGTCGTGGGGTTCTCGGGCGAACGTCTGTTCCTGATGCCGGTTGCCGACATGCGCGGCGTGGCGCCGAACGCCCGTGTGATTCCGATCTCCGGCGCACCCGAAGTGACCGTCGGTGATGACCTGCTTGGCCGGGTCCTCGACGGCCGCGGCAATCCACTGGATGGTGGCAGACCAATCGCCCGCGGCAAGAGCGTTGCACTGATGGGTGAGTCGATCAATCCGCTGCGGCGGCAGCCCATTCGCTCGCAACTCGATGTAGGCATTCGCAGCATCAACTCCCTGTTGTCGGTGGGACGCGGCCAACGCATGGGTTTGTTTGCCGGCAGCGGCGTGGGCAAGAGCATGCTGCTCAGCATGATGACCCGCAACACCGAGGCCGACGTCGTCGTCGTTGGCCTGGTTGGCGAGCGCGGCAGGGAGGTGCAGGAATTCATCGATCAGTCTCTTGGCGCCGAGGGCATGCGGCGTGCCGTCGTCGTCGCCACCCCGGCCGATGACACGCCCTTGATGCGGCTACACGGGGCCTGGCTGACGGCCGCTATCGCCGAACATTTTCGCGATCAGGGTCAGAATGTCCTGCTGCTAATGGATTCGTTGACGCGATTCGCTCAGGCACAACGCGAGATCGCGCTGGCCATCGGCGAACCGCCCGCGACCAAAGGCTATCCGCCGTCTGTTTTCGCGAAGTTGCCGCAGTTGGTGGAACGGGCGGGCAACGGCGCCGAAGGAGGCGGTTCGATTACGGCCATCTACACTGTCCTTGCCGAAGGCGATGACCACAACGACCCGATCGTCGACGCCTCAAGAGCAATACTGGACGGTCACATCGTGCTGTCGCGAAGCATGGCCGATGCGGGCGTTTATCCGGCGGTCGACATCGAGTCTTCCGTCAGCCGCGCAATGAACCAGTGCACCGAGGACAGCCAGCAACGGTTGGTGTCGCGCTTCCGGCAGGTCTACTCCACCTATCAGGAAAACCGCGACCTGGTGGCGGTCGGCGCCTACCAACCCGGATCGAATCCGCAACTCGACGAGGCGATCGCGTTGTGGCCGGCAATGATCGAGTTTCTGCGACAGCATCACAACGAAAGTATCGACTCGGCCACCAGTCTCTTGCAGCTGCGGCAGCTGTTCGATCCATCGCCGGCCGACGGGGAGACGGGCCAGGGCGAGGTGAGCCAGTAACATGAGAAGAAAAACCCGAAAGATCGGAAAAGTAGCTTCGCTGGCGGCATCGGAGGAGCGCCGTTTCGGCGAACAGGCCGGCCGGTCTCAACAGCAGCTCAACTCCCAGCTCGAGCGCCTGGGCGAACTCAATGCCTACCGGCACAACTACGCGCAAAAGGGTACGCAGACAACGGCCATCAGCGCGGCGCACTGGAAGGACTACCAGGGTTTTTTGCGCCGCCTGGACACGGCGCTGCAGGCACAGCAACAAATCGTGCGCGATTGCGAGCAGAACGCGGAATCGCACCGGCAGCGCTGGCTGGTCAAGCGACGCAAGCTGGAATCGCTCGAACGAGTGCTCGACAAGTGCAAGCAACAGGACAACGCTCTCCAGGACCGCAAGGAACAGAAATCGCTGGATGACATCCCCAACTCGCAGGCAGGCTATTTCGAACGCGACGACTGACAAGCTGGCACGTATCTTGCTCTTACACTAACAGGCACCCCACTGACCTCCGAGGACACCGCATGCTTGCCACCCTGAACCTGCAACTCCTGTCGCTGGATACATCGGCGGAACCGCTGACCTTGTCGGCCGTAGCGACCGACGTCGGCGGCGACATCGATGCCGTATTCGCAGATCTGTTGCGGCTGCGGGTCGATGCATCGCTCAACGGAGAGCCCTCCGGCGGCGTGATCTTGCCGGAAAACGGCAACGAATTGCCGCGTCCGGCAGAGGTGCCGATGCAGGAACTGGTTGCAATACCCGTGTCTCTGCCCGGGCTTACGCCTGATCCCGTCAGTGCGAACCCGGAACCACTGACCGACGGCGTCGAACTGGTGACGCCTGAACCGCTCTTCCTGGCGGTAACTCCGCAAGCCACCGAGTCCCTGCACGCCGCAATACTCCCGCCGGCGACCCAGGTCCTGCCGGGCCGCGCCGCGCCTGCACCGCTTGGACCCACAACCCCCGTTCTCGATGAGTTCACGCAGCGTGTCGGCCTCGAGACAAAGCCCTTGCCGGCGGCCCTGCCGCAGCAGCAGGGCCCCGTAACAGCAGGCGCCAGGCAGGATATAGCGCCTCCGCCACGAGAAGGCCTGGACGCGCTGCTGCCACCTGCGCTGGCGACGCGTGACCGCGTCGATTTTCCGTTGCCCGTCGTTTCGACCCCGGTAAAAGTCGACGCAGCCGAGACATTGCCGATAGTGGAATTACCGAAGCGCGCGGAGACGAGTCCCCTGGTACGACCGGAAACGCTCGGCGAGGAATTCACGGAAGTACTGAAACCACGGCTCGCGGTGACGCAACCGGTGCAGACACTGCAGGCACAGCTGAACGCTCATACGCCACAAGCCCTGTTTACAAGCACGCCAGCCTCCGTTGCAAGCGGGGAATTGACGTACGCGGCGGCGGCCCAGCAGGCGTCGGACGCGATCGCCACGCCGGTACGAGACCTGGCCTGGGGCGAGCGGATTGGCGAGCGCGTCGTGCTCATGGCCGGCAATCAGCTCAAGACCGCGGAAATCCGGTTGAGCCCAGCCGAGCTTGGGCCGCTCAGGGTACAAGTGTCGGTTGACGATGGCGCCACAAACGTGACGTTTCATGCACAGCATGCCGTGACGCGGGAGGCGCTCGAACAGGCAATGCCGCGGCTGCGTGAGTTGCTCGCGGACAGCGGCCTGTCGCTGGGTCAGGCGAGCATCGGTGAGCACGATGCGGCGGAGGGCAATCGCGAGCGCAATGCAGACGGTGCCGAAGCCACGCAGGCAGCCGACGACTCGCAGGACGGAGACAGCGACGATGAGCGGCCGCAAGTGCTGCCGGGTGTGACGCCGAACAGTCTTGTCGATACCTTTGCCTGATACGTCAAATAAATGACGGATTCGAAATACGACGCGGCGGCGCTGGGAAAACGCCGGAATTCCGACGCGCCATCGACCTATCCTGATTCTCTAAAAACCCCTTAACTCTCTGTAAAATAGCCACTAAATGACCCGCGAATAACGTTGGCACGGCACTTGCATTCCCAGTGACAGGACACATTGGAGCAAGCAATGGCTGAAGAAGCTAACGAAAGTGAAAGCCCCGCCGAGTCCGGCGGCATGATGAAAAAGTTGTTGTTCGTCGGCATCGGGCTGGTGCTCATTGGCGCGGGCGTATTTGCCGGAATGACCTTCCTCGGTGGCGACGAGCCCGCGGAGGAAGGCGCCGAGGCGGCAAACAAACTGCCGGCGGACGGTCCCGCCCTGTACACCAGTCTGCATCCGCCGCTGGTAGTCAATTTCAAAGACGCCATCGGCGATTCACACTTCATGCAGATCACCATGGAAGTGATGGCGCGCGACCAGAATGTCATCAACTCGGTGCGCGAGCATACGCCGGTTATACGGAACAGCCTGATTCTCCTCTACAGCGGTGCCGTTTACGAGGAAATCACCACGCGCGAGGGCAAGGAGCAAATGCTCGCGGACGGGCTGGCTGAAATCCAGCAGGTGATGACCGACCAGATCGGTGAGCCCGGTGTAGAGGCCGTGTACTTCACGGCACTGGTGATCCAGTAGGCCACCGCTATGACCGACCCGATCCTTACAGACGACGAAAAAGGCGCACTGCTGGAGGGCATGTCCAGTGGCGAAATCGAGGTTCATTCCAACAATGGACCGACTTACGCGGCCGTGACACCGTTCGAAATCGGACCGCGTGCCAGGATCGTAACTAAGAGCTATCCCCGGCTGCAGAACCTGAACCAGCAGTTTGCGAGCCTGATGAGCAAACAGGCGGAGTCGCTGTTGAATGCCGAAGCCACGGTCGCGTTCGGCGAAGTCGCAACCTGTTCCTACAGCGAGTTCTGCGAGCGCAACGAAGCGCTGGCGCTCGTCATCGAATTCTCCGCCAAGCCGCTTGACGGGTCGGGGTTGATCAGCGTCGACGGTGCGACTGTGGGCAGTATCGTAGAGACATTCTACGGTGGCCTCGGCAACGAACCCGCGCGCCAAGACCCGCAGTCTTTCACGCCAGGTGAGCTGAGCATCGCCACCTTGTTCGGCGAATCGGTGCTGGCTGCTATCGGCGAGGTCTGGCACCCGGTGGCGGGCCTCGAGCCGAAACTGGTCGGCACACACCTGAGTTCGGGCGTGATCGACAAGGTCGACGGCGGCGACCCGATCATCAGTTCCGAATTCACGCTTGATATTTCGGGCGAGCAGTACGTTTTCCAGGTGCTCTGGCCCACGGCCACCGTCACGACGCTGTTGCCGATGTTCGAAGGGCAGAAGCGTGATCGCGACGCCGCTGAAGACGCTCGCTGGGAGCGCTCGATCCGGGCGCGCGTAACTGACTCCGTCGTGAACATCAGCTCGGTAGTCGGCGAGGCACGCTCGACGCTGGGCGCAATCGCGGACCTCGCACCGGGCGACGTCATCAATATAAGCAACCCGCGAAAAGGCAAGGTGCTTGCGCGTGATGTGCCGGTTCTCGCGGGCCGTTTCGGCGTACATGACGGCCGTTACGCAATAGAAACCACTGCATGGCTGGATGCCGAATCCAACGCCTGACACGCACAGAAGATACGAGGACAGAACAGATGGAAAGTGACACGCCCAATCCCCCTAACGAAGCAGGGGAGCCTGCAGCCGAGGAATCGGCAGGCGCACCGCAGTACGCGCCCGATGAGATTATTGGTGCGGCTTCGGCGCCGGAGTCTGCCGGTGGCACGCGCGCCGACGTGAATCTCGACCTGGTACTCGATATCCCGGTCGACGTTTCCCTGCGGGTGGGCTCTACGGAAATATCGATTCGCGACCTGGTGTCGCTCGTGGAAGGGTCTGTCATCTCGCTCGATCAGGATGCCGGCGCGCCCATGGATGTGCTCGTCAACGGCACCCTGATCGCCCATGGCGAAATAGTCGTTGTCGACGATCAGTACGGCGTGCGCCTGACCGATGTCGTCAGCCCCGCCGAACGAATCGAGCAGTTGCACTGACAGGCCGTGACGATGACACTGGAAAACACAAGTGAAGTTGTCGAAACGGCCGATGCGGCGGTCAACGTCGCGCCTTTCGTCGGCGGTGGCGAAATCCTCAGCATGGGCGTCAGCATGCTGATCGTCGTCGGCGTGATCGTGGCACTCGGCTGGCTTTACTCGAAATCCCGAATTGTCGGCAACGCGGGCGGCGACCTTATCCAGGTCGTGGCGAGCCGTGCACTTGGGCCGAAGGAAAGGCTGTTCGTCGTGGACGTCGCCGACCAGCAGTTGCTTGTCGGGATGACCGCGGGCGGCGTTCAGACCCTGCACGTTTTCGACGAGCCCGTGTGTGCCGTCACCAGGAACGGTCCGCGATCCGGCTTCGCCGGTCGCTTGCGCAAAGCGTTCCAGGAGACGGGCAAATGAGGTTCTTGCTGGCTATCGCGGCGTTGCTGCTCATCTGCACAACGGCCGACGCACAGACGGCGCCGCTCGCGCTCGCCGGCGAAGCGACGGAAGGGCAGAGTTACACGCTGAGCATCCAGATCCTGGTCTTGATGACGCTGTTGACCTTGTTGCCGGCAGCAGTGCTGTCTACCAGCGCTTTCGTCCGCATCATCATCGTTCTGTCCATTCTCCGACAGGCGCTGGGTACGGCACAGACGCCGCCGAACCAGGTCCTGCTCGGCATCGCGCTATTCCTTACGTTCTTCGTCATGTCGCCGGTCATCAGCGACATACACCAGAACGCCGCGGTCCCGTACATGGACGGCCAGATGTCGTCGACGGAAGCAATGGCCAAAGGCATCGAGCCCTTACGCCGCTTCATGCTGGATCAGACGCGCGACAGCGACCTGCAACTCTTCTCATCGATCGCCGGGTTGACGGACATCGGCTCGATTGACGAGGTGCCGCTGTCAATCGTCATACCGAGTTTCATGGTCAGCGAACTCAAGACTGCCTTTCAGATCGGTTTCCTGGTCTTCATCCCGTTCCTCGTTATCGACCTCATCGTGTCGAGCGTCCTGATGTCGATGGGCATGATGATGCTCTCCCCGATGCTCATTTCGCTGCCATTCAAGATCATGTTGTTCGTCATGGTCGACGGCTGGGCGCTCCTGCTGGGGACGCTGGCGTCGAGCTTCTATATCTGAAGGAACTCAAGATGACACCGGAAACAGTAACGACAATCGGCCAGCAGGCACTTTGGGTGACCATGATGATAGCGGCCCCCTTGCTGGGATCGGCGCTCGCCGTCGGACTCCTGGTGGGCATGATCCAGGCCGCGACCCAGATCAACGAAATGACCCTGAGCTTCATCCCGAAACTGCTGGTGCTGGTGATGGCACTGGTGGTTGCCGGTCCGTGGATGCTGAGCGTCATCGTGAATTACACGCGGCAGCTGATGGAGCAAATCCCCTCACTGATCTCATGAAACACGAGAAAGGACCGAGACATGTTAGAGACGAAGACACGTGAATATCGAGATCGCAATAGCACCGCTCATCGAAACGCTGGCGATATACATCTGGCCATTCGTGCGCATCGGGGCATTCCTGATGGTGATGCCCCTGGTCGGTGGCAGTTTCGTGCCGATGCGGGTGCGCCTGTTGCTGGCTATTGCATTGACGATAGTGATCGCACCGCTGGTCCCACCTGCGGTGACTCAGGATGTGTTGAGTGTGGCGGGTCTGGTCATGATGATTCAGGAGATCGGGATCGGCGTCGCATTGGGATTCTTAGTGCAGCTTGTCTTCGACGCGATCGCGCTCGGTGGCCAGGTGATCGCCATGAGCATGGGGCTCGGCTTCGCCGTCTTCTTGGACAGGGCAAGAGGGGTCAGCATCCCCGTACTTGGACAGCTCTTCCTGATGTTGGGGATGCTGGTCTTCCTCTCGCTGGACGGTCATCTCGCAATGATTCAACTGCTCGCCGAGAGCTTCCGGGCATGGCCGATTTCGGAGGGTGCCCTGACCTTGCCCATCCTGGAGAAACTGCTGGTCTGGACCAGTCAGCTGTTCGTTTTTGCGGTGAAGATAGCGCTGCCCGCGATTACGGCTCTGCTGGTCGTGAACCTGTCCTTCGGAATCATGAGTCGCGCGGCGCCGACATTGAACCTGTTCGCCGTCGGTTTCCCGGTTGCCATGTTGTTGGGCTTCGCGGTCATTTTTCTAAACATGGGCGTCCTGGTCGAGAACATTACCTCGTTCCTGATGCTTTCACTTTCGGAAGCCTCGCGCCTGCTTAGTTTGTGACGATGGTCGTAGTAACGGAGAAAGCAACGAATGGCTGACGAGGCGCAACAGGATCGTACCGAAAAAGCGACTCCCAAACGTCGCGAGGACGCCCGCAAGAAGGGCGACGTTCCGCGATCGCGTGAGTTGACCATGACGGGCGTCATGCTCTCGGGCGCCAGCGCATTGCTACTGATGGCCGGCCCGATGGGCGGCAACCTTGCAGGGGCGTTCAAGAGCGGATTTTCGATCGAGCGAGAGTTGTTGCTCGATGATCGCTACCTGGTCGAGGCGTTTGCACAGATTGCGTCCAGGAGCTTCATCAGCCTGATGCCGCTCGCCGTCGTGTTGCTGTGCGCCGTGTTCTTAAGCGCGGCAGTCATAGGCGGCTGGTCGTTCAGCATGAAAGCGGCGGCCTTCAAGGTCGAACGGCTGAACCCGCTGAAGGGCATCAAGAAAGTATTCGGCGCCAACGGTCTGAACGAGCTGTTCAAGGCAGTCGCGAAATTCGCGCTCGTCGCCGTGATAGCGGTGACGTGGCTTTGGTGGTCAGCGGAGGATCTGCTGTCGCTGGGCCGCCAGCCCGTGGGCGAGGCCATCAGAGCATCCCTCAGGATCTGCGGCGTATCGCTACTGGTCGTGAGCCTCGCCCTCCTCGTGATCGCGGCAGTCGATGTGCCGTTTCAGCTATGGCAGTACGAGAAGAAACTGCGCATGACGAGACAGCAAGTCAAGGACGAGTTCAAGGAGACGGAGGGGCGCCCCGAGGTCAAGTCACACATTCGCGCAATGCAGCAGCAAATTGCGACGCGCCGGATGATGCAAGAACTGCCGACGGCCGATGTCGTCATCACCAACCCGACGCAATTCGCCGTCGCACTCAAGTACGACGAATCGAAGATGGGCGCGCCGAAGGTGATCGCGAAGGGCAAGGATCTCATCGCCCGGCGTATCCGCGAAGTCGCAGGGGAAAACGGCGTGCCGTTGTTCTCGGCTCCGCCGCTTGCCCGGGTGCTGTTTCGAACCACGGAAATCGGCGACGAAATCCCGGCGCGCCTGTACACGGCAGTTGCCCAGATTCTTGCTTACATCTATCAGCTCAACGAGGCATTGAAGCCCGGGCAGCGGCGGCCACAGCCCCCAGTGCCGGATATCGACGAAGACGAATTCACCGGGCCCGGGCGGGCGCGATAAGTAGACGGGCATGGCAACCGAAACAGCAAACGGATATATAGCGGACATCATTCACGGGCTCGGCCTGCCGTTGCTGGTGCTGGCAATGCTGGCGATGATGATGATCCCGCTGCCGCCACTCGCTCTCGACGTACTGTTTACGTTCAACATTTCCTTGTCGCTGGGCATTCTGCTGACGACCGTGTACGTCAAGCGCCCGCTGGATTTCGGGGTCTTCCCGACCATACTGCTGGTCGTTACCCTGTTGCGGCTGGCACTCAATATCGCGTCGACGCGCGTGGTCCTGCTCAACGGGCACACGGGCACGTCGGCGGCCGGTAAGGTCATCGAGGCCTTCGGCGAATTCGTCGTCGGCGGCAACTACGCGGTCGGCCTGGTGATTTTCGCGATCCTCGTCATCATAAATTTCGTCGTCGTCACCAAGGGTGCGGGACGCGTTTCAGAGGTTTCCGCACGCTTCACCCTGGACGCGATGCCCGGCAAACAAATGGCGATCGATGCCGATCTGAACGCAGGCGTCATCGACCAGGACGAAGCACGAACGAGGCGCGAGGAGATCGGGCAGGAAGCGGACTTCTACGGCTCGATGGACGGTTCCAGCAAGTTCGTTCGCGGCGATGCGGTTGCCGGCATCCTGATCCTGTTTATCAACATCGTCGGTGGCCTCATCATCGGCACGTCCCAGCACGATCTGACACTGTCCAACGCCGTTCATAACTACACTCTGCTGACCATAGGTGACGGGCTCGTCGCACAGATTCCGTCGCTGCTGTTGTCGACCGCGGTCGCGATTATCGTGACTCGCGTTTCCCGTTCGCAGGACATGCGGCAGCAGATCTCGTCGCAGCTATTCAACGACCCGCGAACGCTTATCGTCACGGGCGCCATCGTCGGCATACTCGGACTGATCCCGGGAATGCCGAACTTCGCATTCCTGAGCCTCGCGGCCGTCTGCGCGTTTTCGGCAATGCGCCTGGTAAAGAAAAAGAAAAAGCCGCCTCCGGAGCCTGCAGTTCGTAACGTGGATCCCGACTCCGTATTGCCGGATCTGAGCTGGCAGGACGTCGATCCCGTGGATCTCGTCGGGCTCGAAGTCGGTTACCGGCTCATTCCCCTGGTTGATTCGCAGCGCAACGGCCCGTTGGTCGGCCGTATCAAGGGCGTGCGCAAGAAACTGACCGAAGAACTCGGCTTCCTGGTTTCGCCGGTTCACATCCGCGACAACCTCGACCTGCCGCCCAACGCCTACCGTATTTCGCTGGCCGGCGTGGCGATCGGTGAGAGCGAAGTCCATATCGACAAGGACCTTGCGATCAACCCGGGCCAGGTTTTTGGAAAGGTCGACGGAATCGCGACGGAGGACCCGGCGTTCGGGCTCGAAGCCTACTGGATCGACGCGTCACAGCGCGAAGAGGCCCAGATGCTGGGCTACACAGTGGTGGATCCCGCGACCGTAGTAGCCACGCACCTGAGCCAGCTCCTGCTGACGAACGCGCACGAACTCATGGGCCATGAGGAGTGCCAGCAGCTCATGGACCGGCTCGCATCGGCCTCGCCCAAGCTGGTCGAGGAACTCACGCCAAAGCTGTTGCCGATGAGCGTCATTACGCGAGTACTGCAGAACCTGCTCGAGGAGAACATCCCGCTCAGGAACATCCGCAAGATCGCCGAAACTTTGGCGGAGCACGGCTCACGCAGTCAGGATCCCGACGTTTTGTCGGCGGCCGTGCGCGTCGCTCTGGGCCGGTCAATCGTCCACAACGTAGCAGGGACGCGGCCTGAGCTGCCGGTATTGACGCTGGAGCCAGAGTTGGAACGAATCTTGAATGAGTCTGCACAGGAAGGCGGACAAGTGGGGCTGGAGCCGGCAATGGTGGAACGACTGCATCAGTCGCTGACGGACAGGGCGCAGAGCCAGGAAGTGGCGGGAGAACCCGCCGTGCTGCTGGTTGCCCCGCAGATCCGGCCCTGGATGTCTCGCATGATGCGCAACATTCGCAACCTGCACGTGCTCGCCTACAACGAGGTGCCGGACGACAAGCGCATTCAGATGATTGCCGCCGTGAGCTGATCGCGGCGGGCAAGGACAAGGAAACAGCAAGGGTTGAGGAAACGAGCGAGCAAACGAATGAGGAACGATGGTGAAGATCAAACGATATTTGGATAAGGACATGCGGCAAGTCCTGCGCCGGGTCCGCGAGGATCAGGGGCCTGATGCAGTGATCCTGTCGAACCGACGCGTCGAAGACGGTATCGAAGTGATCGCCGCGATCGACTACGACGAGGCACTGGTTCGCCACGCCATGGGTGTTCAACCCGAATCCGACACGCGCATCGACAGCGACGTGCTGGCCGGCATGGCCGAGACCGATATTGCGCCGCCGAGCCCCGCGCCGGAGATCATCTCTGCAGACCTCAAGGAGAGGCCGGTCGAGTCCTCCGGGGAAGGCGAGTCTCATTCGCTCAAGCAGCTGCAAACCGAGCTGACGTCGATGCGCGGCCTGCTCGAGACACAGTTGTCGGGACTGGTCTGGAAAGATGCCTCCCGACGGTTCCCGTTGCGCGCGCAGATATTGCGTAACCTGACACGCTTCGGCCTCGCGCCGGACATCGCGAACATGGTCGTCGATCGGCTCGGACCGACGGACGACATCAAGAGCCTGTGGAGCGCGCCGCTGAAGATGCTGGCCGAGACTCTGCCGGTCGTCAACGACGACATGCTGCGAGAGGGCGGCACGATCGCGCTGATCGGGCCGACCGGCGTCGGCAAGACAACGACGATTGCGAAGATCGCAGCACGTTTCGCAATGCACAACTGGCCGGACGACATCGCGCTCGTCAGCGCGGACGCCTATCGCATTGGCGCGAAGGAACACCTGGCGGCGTTCGCGAACATCATCGGCGCAAAAGTGTACTCGGCCAGCAGCTTCGATGACCTGTCGGTGACCCTGGCGCGCCTCAGGGACAAGAAACTGGTGCTGATCGACACGGAAGGCCGTAGCCAGCGGGACCGGGACCTTTCCAGTCGTCTCGCCGCATACGGGCGTAACGCGGACAGGGTCCGGTTCTACCTGACGCTTTCTGCGGCGACGCAGGAAGCCGCACTCGACGAGACCGTGCGCGAATTCAACAAGGTTCCGTTGGCGGGCTGCATCGTCACGAAGATCGATGAGGCTGCACAGATCGGTTGCGTCATGAGTGCGTTGATTCGCAACGACCTGCCGGTTGCATGGCTATCCGACGGCCAGCGTATCCCCGACGATCTGCACGCTGCCGCAAAAAGGAAAACATGGCTGGTCAACGAGGCCGTCAAGTGCATGCGCGCCAGCGACCCTCGCATCAGCGAACGGACGATGGCCGAAGACTTCTCAAACGTGAGCGTTGCCAATGTCTAGAAACTCACAGGACAGGAGCCTGAAACGGTTCATGAATCGCAAGCCGGTGAAAGTGCTGGCTGTCTGCAGCGGCAAAGGCGGTGTCGGCAAGACCAACGTGGCATCGAATCTCGCTGTGGCGCTGGGCAGTCGAGGGCGAAATACCTGTTTGCTGGACGCGGATCTCAGTCTCGCGAACGTGGACGTGCTGCTGGGCCTGCAACCGCGCTACAACCTGTCGCACGTCGTTGCCGGCGAAGTCGACCTCAAGAGCACGATTCTGCGCGGACCGAAAAACATCCGTATCGTACCGGCATCGTCGGGTAATTTCTGCATGACGGACCTTCCGCCGGCGGGACAGGCGGGCATCATCCAGGCGTTCAGCGAGCTGAGCGACCAGCCCGAAGTCATGGTCGTCGATACTGCTGCCGGGATTTCGCCGAAGGTCGCGCGCTTCGTACAGGCCGCCCAACATCCCATCGTCGTCGTTCGCGACGAGCCGGCGTCGTTAACCGACGCTTACGCTCTCATCAAGGTGTTCAGCCAACACTACGGCGTATCGCATTTTCACGTCGTCACCAATCAGAGTCGCACGCCTCAGGAAGGACGCGAGCTGTTCGGCAAACTGTCTCGTGTGACGGACAGCTACCTCGACGTCGTGTTGCGTCACCTGGGTGATGTGCCGCAGGACGAATACCTGGTCAAGGCCGTACAACAGCAGCGAGCCGTTGTCGACGTCTATCCGAGAAGTGACTCGGCCGTTGCGTTTCAGCAAATCGCCGCAAACATCGAGGCGCTTCCGGCCAAACGTGAAGCCAGCGGTGGCATCGAATTCTTTCTGGAACGTCTGCTGATGGCGGACCCGGTCGCACGAGGTCAAGTCGCATGAATACATACAGCAACGTTGCAACACGGAACCAGTATTCCAATGGAGACCTCGTCACACAGCACGTCGATCTCGTAAAGCGTATTGCGCATCATCTCGCGGCCCGCCTGCCGGCGACCGTGGACGTAAACGACCTGCTGCAGTCAGGCATGGTCGGACTGTTGGAAGCGGCGGGTAATTTCGACGCCTCGCGCGGCGCCAGCTTCGAAACGTATGCGGGTATTCGCATTCGCGGCGCGATGCTCGACGATATTCGCAAACACGACTGGACTCCCCGATCGGTGCATCACAAGTACCGGCAGGTTACCGATGCGATGCACGCGGTCGAAGGAGAAACCGGTCGCGCGGCGACAGCCGAGGAGGTCGCGGAGCACATGGGTATCGGCATCGACGAATATCACAAGATCCTGGCAGACAGCGCATGCAGCCGGCTGTTCAGTTTCGAGGAGACGATCGAAGAACCCACACTGCAACACAAACCGCCGTCGTCGGACGCGCCGTTGCCCGACCAGGAACTGTACCGGTCGCAATTCCGGGAACGGCTGGCGGGCTCAATCGACCAGTTGCCCGAACGAGAGCAACTCGTCCTGTCCCTCTATTACGAAAGGGAGCTGAATCTCAAGGAGATCGGCGCGGTTCTGGACGTCTCGGAGTCGCGTGTATGCCAGATTCATGGCCAGGCCGTGATGCGCTTGCGCGCCGCGGCCAAGAACTGGTAATGGAGCGCCTTGAAAATGCCTGATTCGATTTCAGGGATTAAATACATCAATCCCACGTACCCCGTAAAACCGGTTCAGCCGGCGCGCAAGGACAGGGAGACCGACCGCCGCAAGAAGCCGAATTACGACGCCCCCGATCAAGGTGAGGACGATCGTAACGATGATCTTGACGGGGATCGCAGACCGACTATCGACGAGCACGTATGATGATTATCTCCGAATCCTATTACATCTACCTCATGATGCTGGCCAACGCGGGGCTCCTTGCGATCGTGTCCATAACGCTGCTGCGTGTCGAACGTCGCAGCAAGCGCATCGAAGAATTCCGGCACAGCCCGACGGGCACGTCCCTGGCCGAAGCTGGCGACGTGGAGCGCCGCGAGCAGCTCAGGGCGACACGGAGACTCGAACAGAAGCTGGACGAATTGCAAAAAGCGGTCATCGCAATGCAAAAGACAGTGCCCGATGAACGGGCCTCGCTGGAGCGCAACCTGCCAATTGAAAACGCGGTACGAATGGCGAGGCACGGCGCCAGTATCGACGATCTGACGCGTAGTTGCGGTCTGAATATCGGTGAGGCGCGCCTCATGCAAAAACTGCACGGACAGGCCGGGACGGCCGCAAACGGATAACGCGCAACGATGGAAAGGAACGATCAATTCAGATTCGTGAGCCTGCTGGCACTTGAACTGGAGAACGGCGACATATCGCTGCCGTCCCTGCCGGACGTCGTACTCAAGATCCGCAAGATGCTGGCGAGGGACAACTGCAACGTAGCGCAGGTAAGCCAGGCAGTCAGCGTCGATCCGGTACTGGTCTCACGCCTGTTCGTGTTCGCCAATTCCGCCTTCTATAATCGCGCGAACGTCAGGATCGAGACCCTCGACGGCGCCATCAGTCGCCTGGGCTTCGATGTAGTGCGAAATACCGCGATGTCAATGGCGATGAAGCAACTCTACGGCTCCGATAAGCACAACGGCTCGGCCACCCACCAGCGCGCCGTCTGGGCGCGCGGCATGAAGTTGTCGTCGATGGCCTACGCAGTCGCAGCCCGCCACAAGACTCTGAATAAAGAGACAGCCTATCTGTGCGGCCTGATGCACGAGGTGGGCAAGCTCTACATCCTCACGAAGGCGGTGGATTTCCCCGATTTCCTCGGCGACCCCGGGTCCTTGAAGAGCGTGATGCAGGAGTGGAACCCGCAGATCAGCAAGAGCATTATCGAATCGTGGGGCTTTCCGGAGAATGTCATCGAGTCCGCGGACCCCGCGACCTACGTCAACAATAACTCCGATTCGGAACCGGACCTGGCGGACGTGATGGTCGTCGCCAGACTGCTCGTCGACGGTCACACGGGCAAGCTCGAGAAGCTGTTCGAGGAAGATCCGTCGTTTTTGAAACTCGCCATCGATGAAGCCGCGGTCTCCGATACGATGCTCACGTACCGCAACAAACTGGTCAGCATGCAGCAATCCCTGGCCTGAGCAAGCTGTTTTCGCAGGGTACTTCCGGCTCCTCACCCGGATCGAGTCGCAACTGCCGAACGTTTACCGCGAAGTACTGGACAACATCGATTAAACGTCAGATGCGCTACCGCTCCTGGTTCTAGTTTTCGACCGAGTCCAATTCCAGGCGCCGCATACGCAGGGTTTCGGATTCACGGCTGAACATGTGCTGTATGAGTATCTCGCGTTGCGAGGACGTCATGTTGAGGAACTCGACGGCGATGCCATATGGCAGGTCCTGCCCGGTTGTGTCGGGCGGGTCGACGAGGCGCACAACCTGGCAAAAGGTCTCGACGTACCGGTTGTCCTGTGACAACAGGAACTGCAAATGCAGTTTTTCGCCCACAGAAAGTGGGCGCGGACTGGAGAACACCAGGCCATCGGCGCTGACGTCGCAGGTTTGCGGCGGCGATTTGGCGAGGCTCGCCTTGGTTTCGCGAAGCGCGGGCAACTGATCGATGACGATGTTCAGCTTGTCATTGAGCAATGTCATGCACCGGCCGACCTTTCCGTAATCGCCCTGCAAGAGGTACATTGCTTCGCCCAGTCGCGCCTCGATGTCGACGAGCATCGCCTGCGCGCCGTCATTGAGTCCGAGTCGCAGGTTGCGGCGGCCCATGCCCTCCTGAAATTCTTCGTCGCTGAGCACGTCGTACTTGAGATAGACGGATTCACTGACGCGAAAGGAGCGCCTGTTGTTTTGTTCGTTGGTCATGGTTTCATTTCCTCACTGGCGTCATTCTCCGGCGCCGAATCGCCGTCGTCCTCAGTCGCTGACGCTGCGATGCTCATGGTGCGATACTCGTCGATGTCTTTGCCACGCACGAGCGCGATATCGACGCGGCGATTCTTGGCCCGGTTTTCAGCGCTGTCGTTCGGCGCGCGCGGCCGCGTTTCCGCGTGTCCGGTCACGATGACGTTCTCCGGATCGACATTGGCGACCTCGAGAACCTTGTGCGCGACGGATACGGCTCGGGACGTCGAGAGTTCCCAGTTGGAGCGGAAGCGGCTGTTGGAGATAGGTACGTCGTCGGTATGGCCCGATATCGTCACCTCGCCGCTGTTATTGTCGATCAGGTCCGCTATCTTCGTCAGTGCTGGCAGGAATTCTTTGCGAATATCGGCCATGCCGGAGTCGAATGACGCGTTTTCCATGATGTGGACGATGATTTTCATTCCCTCGGTCTGAATCGACACGCTGCCCTTTTCGATCTCCTCCTTCAGGGCCAGCCGCAGGCGGCGCGCGTGCTCGCGCGTTTCCTCGATTTCCTTGATCTCACGGCTGAGTGCATCCAGTGTGTTGCGATTCGAATCGACCGTGAACTGGCGTACCGAGTTGATGGCGCTCGGATCGGGCCTGCCCGGACTGAATTCCTGCGCGACCACGCTGGTGCCTTTGGGTATCGTCCTAACTTCGACTTCGGACTGTACGCCGAAGGCCTCCTTCATCGAGCCCGACAGCTGCTTGAACTTGGCAGCGTCCATTTCCGAGAAAGCGAGCAGCAGGACGAAAAAGCACATCAGCAAGGTCATCAGGTCGGCAAACGTCATGACCCAGGCGGGGACGCCTCCGCTTTCGGCTTTTTCAGGTGCACCCTCGGACAAGCTTCGTCACGGCGAGCCCGTCAGGCGTCACCGTCCTCCTCGGGGCGTTGCGAGCGTGGCAGGTAGGCTTCCAGCATACTCGCGATAATGCGCGGGTTCTGGCCTCCCTGGATACTCAATAATGCATCTATTATCAGCGACTTACTGGTATTTTCCTCGCGACTTCTCACCGCCAGTTTGTCGGCGATCGGCAAGGCGAACATGTTGGCCAGGATGGCGCCGTACAGCGTTGTGAGAAGCGCGACAGCCATGGCGGGACCAATCTGTTTCGGGTCGTCCATGTTCGACAGCATCTGTACCAGACCGATGAGCGTTCCGATCATGCCCATTGCCGGCCCGACGTCGCCGATGGCCTTGAAAATGTCCTGGCCGTCACTGTGACGCTTGAGCGTCTCGTTGAGGTCTTTTTGCATCATCGTCCGCACGATGTCGGCCGGGTGGCCGTCTATAAGCAGTCCGAGGCCGGTCTTCATGAAGTCGTCGCTGATTTCGCGGTCCTCGAGGGCGAGCAGCCCGCCCTGGCGTGCCGCTTTCGCGAGTTCGACCGACTCCGAAATCAGGTCTTCGGGATTGGATGGCTTGTAGAGGAAGGCTTTCACGGCGATGGACGCCGCGCCCGCGAACTTGCCGAGGCTGAACTTCATCATGGTGACCAGCACGGTGCCGCCGAGCACGACGAGCAGTGACGGCGTATTGACGAACGTGCCAGCCGACCCACCTATCATGATGGACGCCAATACGATGCCGAAAGCGCCGATCAAGCCGATTAGTGTCGCCAAATCCAAAGTGTTTTCCTCCGTTCCCTGGGATCAGACGGTTACCGTCTCAAGTAATTATCGGCAGATTTGGCTGCCGCTTTAGGAAATCGCCGGGGATGGCAGGCGACTATTCGGTGTCTTCGGCCGCGACGAACGCACAGCGGTTACGGCCTTCCGACTTTGCCTTGTACAGTGCCTGGTCCGCCCGGTTTATGAGGCTTTCGACCGTGTCGTCGGCGCTGATTTCCGTGAATCCGGCGGAGCAGGCGACGGTCACGTCGTTCGACGCGTACGGGATTTTGATCTCACGAGCATACTGCAGGAATCTTTGAATCAGTTTGTCGGCGTGGACTGCGGCCGTATCGGTCAGGATCGCGGCGAATTCGTCGCCGCCGTAGCGCGCGATAAAATCGCTCTTGCGAATGAAGGAACGTGCCAGGCAGTCGCCAATGGCGCGCAAAACCTCGTCTCCCGCGGAATGCCCGCAACTGTCGTTGATGTTCTTGAAATTGTCGATATCGACCATCACCAGCGTCACGGGTTGCTGCAGGATGAAATGCATGTTCAGGCTCTGGGCGATGGCCGAATCGAACGCACCCCGATTGTAGGCGTCGGTCAGCGAGTCGCGTTTCATCTCCTCACGCGCGGCAACGAGGTCCTGGCGAAGGCTGGACATTCTCGTGTTGAGTTCCTGCAACTGCTGCTCGTACTCGCGCTTTTGCTCGGCAAAGGTCTCGTTGACCTGAAGCACGGTCAGCGCGAGCGTCTCCTTGATTCGCGGCAGGATGCCTGTGCTGACGACGTCCTGCATCGTGCTCAGGCTTTCCCGGACGCTGCACTCCGTGCTCTGGTCACGCAGTCCGATATCCCGCAGGCCGGAAACAAGATCGTCCACGATGCCGCGATAGTCCTGCAGGCGTTCGATGACAAAGGACTTCTCGGCGTGACGCCGGTCCGCGAAAAATCGCCGCACGCGGCCCCACTGGCGGGTGCCGTCGGGCGACGGTGGGATATCGAAGGATGGTACGCCCGCGCCGTTTTCCACGTGGCACGCGAACTCCGTGCACATGGCCGGAAACACGGCCGGGTCGATGTCTTTTTCCAGCGGAAACGATTCGTCGCCCATGATGCGAATGACACTGCTGAGCGTGTCTATAGCACCGTCGGCCATCGATTCGGCGCCCTCCGAATGTTTTGTATTGCGGTTGCCGGACGCGGAACCGATTAGTTTCGAAACAAGATCCATAAGGTAATTGATCGGCCATTGGGCGAGCTTCTTTAGCGCTGCGATGCGCTGGCGCGAAAGCCACAGTCGGTACTGGACGCTTGCCCGACCAAATAGAGATAAAACGACCATATACGGTTTTATGGCACAAAAGAAATTCCGAATCTGGGCGAATCGGACTATTATCATCCCAAGCTTGTTGAAAAACCGAATATTTGGTCAGCAAAAAACCATATACGGTGTTAACTTCGAAAAAGTTAATGAAAACAACTGCTAAGAAGCTCCGGGTTACCCGATGAAGCCGTCCGGCAACCCGGCCTGACGTACAACGTGCCAGGCAGCAGCGGAGACACGGCAATGAACAGTGCGGACGGTCTGATCCTGGTGGTCAACGCCGATGCGTCGGCGGCTGACAACCTGAAAGAACTGATCGAGTTCATGGATGCGCCGCATGTCTGCACCGCCACGCCAGGCAACTGGCAGCAGGAAATCGGTGACCATCGCCTGGAAGCCGTATTCGTCGGGCCTGATGTCGACGAAAACGATATCCACGCGGTGGTGGACGATGTCGGGCGCCTTGACCCGAACATTCCGATCGTCATGATCGGGAAAAGTGACAGCACATGATAGCAGCCGAACTTCACACAACGTATCCATGGGCCCGATTTCATTCGCTCGAGTATCCCGTCCGCCTCGACGCACTTGGCGAAGTGCTTGCCGAAATTCGCGCTGCCCACAGCCGCAGCGACCATACGGAACGGCAGCACGGCAGTAGCCGGCTGATTGGCAATAGTCCGGATACCCAGCAGGTGCGCCGCATGATCGAGCAGGTCGCTCCTTCGCTGGCTACCGTGCTGATTACGGGTGAGTCGGGTACCGGCAAGGAAGTGGTGGCGAGGCAAATTCACGAGCAATCGGGGCGCAAGGGTCCTTTCGTGGCAGTCAATTGCGGCGCCATCCCGGAAAGCCTGCTCGAAAGCGAGTTATTCGGGCACGAAAAAGGTGCCTTTACCGGCGCCGTGAGCGCGCGCGAAGGTCGTTTCGAACAAGCGAAAGGCGGCACGTTCTTCCTCGATGAGATAGGTGACATGCCGACCGTAATGCAGGTCAAACTGCTGCGCGTACTTGAAGAGAGGGTGATCGAGCGGGTCGGCAGCACCGAGAGCATTCCGGTTGACGTGCGGCTGATCGCGGCAACGCACCGGGATTTGCCAAAACGTATCGAGACCGGCAAGTTCCGGGAAGACCTCTATTATCGCCTGAGCGTTTTCCCGATCGAGATTACGCCGCTGCGCGAACGGCCTGACGATATCCCGCCGCTCGTCGACGAATTCATCCGTCGCGTCGGCGCCGAAAAATCGGCATCGCTGCAGATTTCCGGCGACGCGATGCAGGCACTGAAGGACTACACCTGGTCGGGCAACGTTCGCGAGCTCGCGAACCTCATCGAGCGTCTCATGGTCATCAAACCCGACAGTGTCGTGAAGCCCGCCGATTTGCCGTGGCCGATCGTCGCGCAAGAAGAGACCGAACCTGCGAACAACCAGGTTTTGAGCAGTCGCCTGAATGCGGTATCCGCCAGGCCTCGTGTCAGCCTTCCGAGTGAAGGCCTCGACCTCAAGGTCTACCTTGCGAAGATCGAGCAGGACATGATCCACCAGGCGCTCGTCGAGGCTGATGGTGTCGTGCAGCGGGCCGCCGAATTGCTTGGCGTCGGCCGCACGACCCTGGTGGAAAAAATCCGGCGCTACGATCTCGGTCAATCAAGGAAAGGCGCTGCGTCTGCCGTGTAGCCTAGCCGGTGCCGCGACCCATGGATTGCCGGCAATGCGGGCAGACGTCGTTGTTTTGCTGCAGGGCGCGCCGCACCCGCCCTTCGTCCAGTATCTGGCTGGCCGTGTGTTTGCCGAGCCCGAGGTCGAGCCGCAATTCCTCGAGATCGCGAATTTCCGATTCGCTCAGCACGCCGTCATCCAGTGCCTTGTCGGCCTTGTCCTGGTAGCGCGTCGTGCTTGTTCTCATCTGCTGGCTGTACCCTGTCGCCAGGATACTCGTCGGCAACGCGACCATGCCGATGCCGACGACCGTAATCAGTGCCCCGAAGATCTTGCCGCCGACCGTAATCGGCGTGACGTCGCCGTAGCCGACGGTGGTCAGCGTGGCGAATGCCCACCACATGGCCGCCGGTATGCTGCCGAAATCATCGGGCTGCGCATCGCGCTCGAAGTAATACATGCCGGAAGCCGCCAGCAGCATGACGGTTACGAGGATCAGGAACGCCGCCGCGAGCGCGCGTCCGTTTTCCCTGAAGGTCGTGAACACCATGTTCATTGCCGCTGAATAGCGCGTCAGCTTCAGCACCCGAAGCAGCCGCACCGCACGCAGGAAGCGCATGTCCAGGGTGCCCCACGTGCCCAGCGCCATCAAATAGAAAGGCAGGATGGCAAGGATGTCGATGATCGCGTGGAACGAGGTCATGTATCGCAGGCGCGCCTGGAACGCGCTCCTGCCGGATTTCGCGTCTCGCTCCACCGAACTCCAGAGACGCAGCAGGTACTCGACCGTGAATATGAAGACCGTGACTATCTCGAACAGCGACAGCGGTGTCGCGTATTTCGCGTCGAAGCTGGGTATGGACTCAAGGATGACCGCCAATACGCTGGCCAGAATCAGCCCGATGAGAAGGTAATCGACGACCCGGCTGAGCAGGTTCTCGTCCTTCGCCGTCTCGAGGGCGTGAAATACGCTGTTGCGCAGTGTCGGCGCCGCGACCTCGACGCTCGATGTGGTTGATGCAGATCCGTGCACGGAGACGGCTCCGAAGTCTCGTCAACGGTCAGTAGCGGCCGGTCCGCGGTTTTCTTTAGTCCCAGGGCCTCGCGGCTAAAGAATTTCGCCGGACAGGCGACAACTGAGGGGTAACTCCATTTGTCAAAAGGGCCCCAGCGTATGTCGAGCGACAATCTTGCCGAACAGCACCGAGCCAATGTCGACGCTGGGCGTTTGTCCTGTCGTTCCGTTTTGCTGTTCGGAGCCTGCCTGTTGCTGACCGCCTGCGCGGGACCGCGGACAGTCGATTTTTCGCCGGGCCATGTCGTTGGCGAGGTCGAACCCGAGGCGGTAATCGAGCCACCCGTTGCCGCGCCGCCGCCGCGTCCCGAGCCGGTCGAGCGTCTCCCTGTTCCTGCGTACACAGTCGTCGTCAAGGAAGTGCCGGTCATCGATCTGCTGTTTTCGCTCGCCCGCGATGCGGGCCTCGAACTGGATCTGCAGGCGGACAGCGACAAGACCGTTACAATGAATGCCGTCGAGCGCCCGCTGCCGGAAATTCTCGGTCGTATCGCCGAGCAGGCGAAGCTGCGTTTTCGCCTGCTCGGCGCCAATCTCGTCGTGCAGGACGATGTTCCCTACTGGCACAACTATATCGTCGACTACGTAAACATCGCGCGCCAGAGCGAAGGTGAAGTGGGTGTCGCGACGCAAATAGCGACATCAGGCGGCACGGTTGGCGAGCAAACCAGCGGTGCCGGCGACGAACAGGGGAATATTTCGAAGACGACCGTCAAGAACACTTCGAACAATGACTTCTGGGCATCGCTCGAGTCAGGGCTGGAGGCGATCATCAAGAGTAATCGCGCCGCCGACAAGACCGTTTCTCCACAGGAAAACGACCCCGTCATCGTCAATCAGATGTCAGGTGTCGTGACCGTACTCGGTAACCAGAAGCAGCATGCCGAGGTGCAAGAGCACCTCGATAGCATCATGGTAAATGCACAGCGGCAGGTATTGATCGAAATGACGATCGTCGAAGTCGAGCTTAGTGACAACTACCAGGCAGGCGTCGACTGGCAGCGACTCTCAGATAACATGGGTCTCGGCAGCAATGGCGTCTCGGCGCAAGCCGACCTGCTCGGCGGAGACCTGCGTGTCGCCCCGTTCGTGTCACTCGGGTTCAACGACGCCGACGCGGACGGCAGCAGCATTACGGCGACGGTGCGGCTGCTGCAGCAGTTCGGCGATACCAAGGTTCTATCGAGCCCGAAAATCATGGCGCTGAATAACCAGACGTCGCTGCTCAAAGTCGTCAACGAGAACGTGTTCTTTACCGTCGAACTGGATATCCGTGACGCAACGGAAAATATTCCGGAACGTCGTACGTTCACCAGCGAGATTCACACCGTACCCGTCGGGCTCGTGTTGAGCGTCACGCCGCAGATCAGCGATACGGGCTATGTCAGTCTCAACATCAGGCCGACCATCAGCCGGATTACGGGTTTTGCTGTGGACCCCGCGCCGCGGCTTGCGGGTGCCGAATTCGACAACCTGATTCCGGAAATCCAGGTCCGTGAAATCGAATCGCTGTTGCAGGTGATGGACGGTCGCACGATCGTGCTCGGCGGACTCATGCAAAACGAACGAGAGAGCGAGAAAGACGGGGTGCCCGGGCTGTCACGAATTCCGAAGCTCGGCAACCTTTTTTCTTATACGCGCGAAAAATTGGTCAAGACCGAGCTGGTCATTTTCCTCAAACCCACGATTGTGCATAACGGATCGGCGTCTGTCGAAGGGGCCCGACTTGCGGACTACTACGATGTTGCGGCGGAGTCACGGCCGGTAAGCACAATCGAATACCGATAACGGGTATCCCTATGAAGAGCCTTCTAGTAGATGCACTTCGCCAGGCGGCCGTCAACGACGACGATCAGTCACTGGCCGACACCGGCACTATCGATTCAGCGGGCGAGGAATTCGACGCTACCGCAAATGACGAACAGGGTAGCCCCGACGCCGAATTCGAACTGATGGTAACAACCAACTCCCTGGTCGTGGCGGAAGCGCAAACGGACGAAACCGACGACGATACTGCGTATGGCGAACGGCACGCCGGGCAAATCGCCAACAGGTTACCGGCGCTGGCGCGGACGCACGCCATTCGGGAACTGGCTCGCTTTTCGCCGCTGCTGTGCCTGATCGTTGCTGCGATGGGCGCGGGCGGCTGGATTTCCTACCAGCAAGTTGCGGCGACCGACAACAGTACCAATCTCGGCGCCGTTGTCTCCGGGTCGCGGGTTAACGCGGGTGCTGCGGGGATCGATACAGTGAATCGAACGGAGGCTACTCGCTTCCCGTTCCTGATCGACGGCCAGGTTGACAGCAGCGAAGGTATCTTGCCGTGACAACGACCACGGTGCGCGTACTACCGACTACGGAACCCAGCATGCCGCTGGGCGAACGTCTTATCGAAGCCGGGTTGATCAGCGAAGACCAGTTGCAGGTTGCGTTGAAGGAGCAGAACAGGCGCGATGAGCCGCTCGGTCGGATCCTCGTCAATCTCGGCCTCATCAGTGAAGGCGTTCTGCGTGACACGCTGGGCGAGTCTCTGGGGCATGACAGTATCGACCTCAGTACGGCGATTCCCGATCCGGACGCACTCAAGATGGTGCCGAAAAACATTGCGCGCCGTTACAGCATGCTGCCTATCAACTTCGACAAGAACGAGAAGGTCCTGACGCTGGCCATGGCGGACACATTCAACGTGATCGCCATCGATCAGGTAGCAGCGACGCTCGGCAGCGGCATTGGCATTGCGACGCTGATGGCGGGCGAGGCGGAGATCGAATCGGCGATCGAGCAGTTCTACCAGTACGAATTGTCGATACAGGGGATCCTCCGTGAAATAGACACCGGCGAAGTCGACGATCTCAACGTCGCGGTCGAAAGCGAAGAGTACAGCCACCCGTTGATCCGGATGGTCGACGCGATTCTCGCCGACGCGGTCAAGCGCGAGGCGTCCGATATTCACCTCGAGCCCGAGTCGGGCTTCCTGCGCGTTCGCTACCGCATTGACGGCGTTCTTCGCCAGGTGATGGCGCTGCATCGCAGCTATTGGCCGGGCATGGTAGTACGACTCAAGGTGATGGCAAAAATGAATATTGCGGAGACGCGAGCGCCGCAGGATGGTCGAATCTCCTTGACGCTCGCGGGACGTCCGATCGATTTTCGTGTCGCATGCCAGCAGACGACGCACGGCGAGAATTTCGTCCTGCGTATACTCGATCGCCGCAAGGGTATTGTGCCGCTGGAAAAACTGAACCTGGTGCGGGAGACGCTGACTGCATTGCAGGTAATGATGGCAAGGCCCGAAGGCATCATCCTGGTAACGGGACCGACGGGCAGCGGCAAGACGACTACGCTCTACTCGATGCTCAATTACCGCAACGACGAGTCGGTCAACATCATGACACTCGAAGACCCGGTCGAGTACCCAATGCCGATGATCAGGCAAACCTCGCTGAACGAGGCCGCCAAGCTCGACTTTGCCAACGGCATACGCTCGATGATGCGGCAGGATCCTGACATCATTCTTGTTGGCGAAGTCCGCGACGAAGAGACCGCCGAAATGGCGTTTCGCGCCGCAATGACCGGGCACCAGGTATTTACGACACTGCACACCAATTCGGCGCTAGGCGCTATACCGCGATTGGTCGACATTGGCGTGAAGCCGCAGATCATGGCGGGCAACATTATCGGTATCGTCGCGCAGCGACTCGTGCGGCGGCTGTGCCGTCACTGCAAACAGGCGTATGCCCCCGACGAGGCAGAGCGCAAACTGCTCGGCATCAGCAGTTCCAAACCCGTACTTCTGTACCGCGGCGGAGCCTGCGAGTCCTGCAACTTCCTGGGCTACAGGGGACGACTCGCCGTCGTCGAGGTTCTGAAGATGAACCAGGAACTGGACGAGATGGTCGCACGTGGTGCTACGCGCAGGGAGATGCACGAGACAGCCCTGGACGGCGGTTTCAAGGAACTGGCGGAGGACGCGGTACGGCACGTACTCAGCGGTATGACGAGCCTGTCCGAAATCTCCCGTGTGGTCGATCTGACGGCAAGGGTGCAATAGCACCGTGCCGAATTTCTTTTACAGGGCGGTCGACGCGAACGGCGGTATCATCGAGGGAAACCTGGAGGCGAACAGCGAGCACGCCCTCGAGGCGCAACTCCGGCAGTCGGGCGTCGAAATGCTCCGATGCGCGGAGAAGGGGGCCAGCCTGTTTCGTCGCAAGACGCGCGTCAGCCGCAAGGAACTCATTGGTTTTTGTTTCCACCTGGAACAGATGACGCGCGCGGGATTGCCGATCCTGGAGGCGCTGACCGATTTGCGTGACAGCACCGATAATGCCGCGTTCCAGGAAGTCATCGGCAACCTGATATCCGCGGTCGAAGTCGGCAAGACAATGTCGCAGGCCATGGCGGAGTTCCCCGACGTATTCGATGACGTCTTCGTCAGCCTGATCGCCGTTGGTGAGGAGTCCGGCGAATTGCCGGACGTCATGCTCAAACTGACGGAGTCGCTCAAGTGGCAGGACGAGCTGATGTCGAAGGCGAAAACGGTGATCCTATATCCCGCCTTCGTCGCAGTGGTTGTTGTCGGCGTAATGTTGTTCATGATGTTGTACGTCGTGCCGCAGATGGTCGATTTCATTCGCGAAATGGGCCAGGACCTGCCGATACATACGCGCGCCCTGATAGCGTTTTCAAATTTCCTGGTGCAGCACTGGTGGTGGGCAGTGCCGTTACCCGGGGTAGTGCTGCTGTTCGTCAAACTGCAGGCTGCGCGCAGCACCGCTTTTCGCTACATCGTCGACGGCTGGAAGCTGAAAATATGGTACGTCGGTCCGATTCTGTCGAAGCTGGTGCTGAGTCGATTCGCGAGCTATTTCGCGCTTTGTTACAGCTCGGGTCTCGACATTCTCGCGTCGTTGCGCATCAGCGAAGACATTGCGGGCAACGTCGTGATTCGCGGCGCGATGCAAGATATCTCGGCAGCAATTGCCGACGGCAAGTCGCTCAGTGCCAGCATCGAGGCCACCGAATTGTTCCCGCCACTGGTTGTGCGCATGGTACGGATGGGCGAGTCGACCGGGCAGTTGGACGATGCGCTGAACAACGTCAGTTACTTTTATGACCGGGAGGTCACCGAATCCATAGACCGGCTCAAAGCGATAATAGAACCGGCTATGACCGTCGTGCTGGGCGGGATCATGGGTTGGATCATGCTGTCGGTGCTCGGGCCGATCTACGAAACGATCAGCAGTATCGGTGTCTAGAATGACAGTGCAACGCACATTTTACGTCACGCAGGGTTCGCTCTGTATATGGATCCGGGAGGGCGGTGTGCTGTCGCGCCTTGCCACGTTCCCGGACGATGATGAAGGCCTGCGCGAGTTCGATGCGTACCTGGGCGAGTTACCCGAACAGGCCAGCGCATTGTTGGTGGACGTTATCGAAGAAGAATTCGGGATGGACACCATACCCAGGCTCGCCGCGCGCGACAGGAAGGCGCTCATCGAACGCCGCAGCGCGCGCAAATTCCGCAACACGCCGTACCGAATAGCGGACTATCAGGGCAGGGCGAACAAGGGCGATGACGAATTCACTGTATTGCTCAGCGCGATTTCAAATCAAGAGCTTCTGGATCCCTGGCTGCAGATCATCCTCAAGCACAAGACCCCCCTCTGCGGTGTGTTTTCCGTGCCGCTGATGGCGCCCGATATTTTCGGCAAACTGGTTGATCGGACGGCGCCGACATTGCTGGTCGCCTCGCATCAGGGCAACAGGCTGCGCCAGGTATACCTCAAGGACGGCCGTCTTTGCAGCGCACGTTTGTCGCGGTCACCGAGGGTCGGTGAGGACGCGTACGCGCAGTTCATCGTTACCGAAGCAGAGCGCAGCCGTCGTTACCTGGAGCGTGTGCGATTACTCGGCATTATGGAATCGCTCAATGTGTGTGTCGTGGCAGAGCCGGAAACAGCGGCGCGCATCGTCGAGCTGGGTGCGGCACAAAGCTCTACGACGTTTACGTGCATCGAACCCGAAACCGTTGCCAGGAAGACCTGCCAGGCACCATTTGCCGACATTGGTCATATCGAGACCATTTATCTTGCCGCGCTCTTCGACCGACGGCCGAAACACAGCTACGCGACATCGGGCGAAACCGCTTATTGGAATCTGCGGCGGCTTCGCCACGCAATTATCGGCGGCGCGGCAGCCATCGCGGCGGTCTGTTCCGTCTGCGCGGCGGTCTTGTTCAGTGACACCTGGCTCCTGAGCAAGCAGGTCGACGATATCCAGTCGCAGCTCGCACAGCTCTCGGAGACGTTCCGGCGGGAGAACGAGAAGTTCGATCCCATCAAAGCCGATTCACAGGAGATGAAGCTCGCCGTCGATACGGGCGAGTTCATCCTTGAAAATCGCCTACCTATCCCCTGGGTGATGAACCAGGTCGGCGCGGTGCTTGGCGAATACCCCGAAATACAGGTGCGAAAACTGGAGTGGCTTGCGGAATCCCGCGTCGCAGAGGGACAGGCGCCGCGACGCAGTGGAAACCGGCCAATGCCGCAACCGATAACCAGGATAGACGAGGTCGGCGCCGTGTTAACGGCGGAGATCGCTCCGTTTGACGGCAACATGCGCGGAGCCTTTGCCCGCATTGACGAGTTGGCAGCGGACCTCCAGGACCGAACTGACTTCAGTCGTGTAATTACAATCGAGTACCCGTTCAATGCCAGCCCGAGTGCCGCCGTGTCCGGGGAAATCGCCGACTCCGGTGCGGCGGATATCGCACGCTTCCGCATACGTGTCAGCTATGACGTGCCGGCGTCGCACAGCGGTGAGGTGAATAATGAACCCGGCTGATATCGAGTGGGATTACTTACGTCGTCATACGTTGCGCCCGGCATTGAGCGCAGTAACGGCCGTGGCATTGCTGGTCGCCGCGATCTGGTTGCACGGAAAGCAGCTGCGGGATTACTCGCAGTACATGGCCAATCACGATGCCGTGCACGAGGACTACGACTCGCTGGTCCGTCAGCGGCGGCTGGTCGAGAATTATCACCGCCGCTATCAACGGTTCCGCGATATCGGCTTCATAGGCCGAGAAAGCCGTCTCGACTGGATCGAAACGTTGCGCACGACGACCGAATCACTCGGCCTGCCGCGTGTCGGCTACGCGATCGAGCCTCAACAACAGGCCGTCCCGCCGGTGGTATCTGCCGTCGCCGACGAATTAATCGACATACGGGTCAGCCGCATGCAGCTCGATCTGGGGCTGGTGCACGAGTTCGACCTGTTGCGCTTCTTCGACGCGTTGCAGGCCAATGCGCCCGGGCTGATCAAAGTTGACCAGTGCGACCTGACCTGGCTGGCCGAATCGGACGTTGCGCAGTCCGGCGAGGCGAATCTGTCCGCAACATGTGCGGTGCAGGTGCTCAGCGTAATCACGTCCGACGTAAGCAGCGAGGCGATATGAAGATGATCGCGTTTCGAATTTCCCCCATCATCTCGCTTGTCGCCGTGGTTACGCTGAGCACGGCGACACCTGCACATGCAGATGAAAGCACGGTATACGAGGCATTGGCCGACGTGCGGATCGGCCGTGTATTCCTGTCACCCGAGCAACGTGCGCGCCTGGATCAGGGACTGTCGAAACCTGCCAGTCGAGCTGCGCGGCGGGGCGTGCCGGCGACCGCAATGCCGGGCGCGAACGGCAAAGCAGCGGGCTACATCGTCAACGGCGCCGGCAAGACGCGAGTCTGGTCGAATGGCGATTTCGTCGCTGCGCCCGCCGCCGAAGCAGTCAAGTTTCCCGGAGACGTCGAGCTGACGCGCGCGAGCAATAGCGACCAAGGTACCGAGTCCTTGTCCTCCGATGAGTCCGGTGGCGCGGACGGGAGTCCGCGGAATGCTGGAGCCGAGGACGATGAGGACTAGGTGTTCGATTGACAAGCAACGCGGCGCAGCGCTGTTACTCCTGATGCTCGTCGTTATCATAGCAACAGCTACCGTGCTGGTCACCAACCTGACTGGCGACGCGCTGCGCACGCGGCAATTGACCGACACGCAGTTCGTCATGGCAAAGGCGAAGCAGGCACTGATCGAGTACGCAATGCTGAATCCTGACGTCAACGTCGGACGCTCATTCGGCCTGCCGTGCCCTGACATCGACGGCACGGGCGGCTTCGTCGCTGGCGAGGCGCATTCCACGAGTTGCGGGGCTGCCGGTGAGACCGTAATCGGGCGCCTGCCGTGGCGTACGCTCGGCATCCCCGCACTCAGGGATGCTTCAGCCGCTTGCCTGTGGTACGTCGTCTCCGGCTCGTACAAGGACGCGGACACCGCTACGGCGCCGATGATCAATCCCGATTCCAACGGACATTTGCGGTTGTTCAGCGTCGACACCGGCAGTGTCGTGCAGGGGCTGCTGCCGCAGGACCGGCCGGTCGCCCTCGTCATTGCAGCAATGGAGCCGGTCGCCGGCCAGGCGCGTGTGGCGAGCGCTGCCGGAATGCAGTGCAGTCCGGGTAGCGATACCAGGCAGTATCTGGACACCGATCCCGGTACCGGCATTTCCAATGCAGTTCTAAGCGGCGCCGCGGATTCAGTAGAGGCATTTGCTACCGCCGCGACGCCGGTCACTTTGCACAACGATCGTGTGATTGCGATTACACGTGCCGAGATCGAAAGCCGCGTGCTGGGCCGCCCGGATCACGAGGCGCAAATGCGGGCGCTCGGTCTCGCCGTGGCCGGCTGTGTCGCGAACTATGCCACCGGCAATTCCGGCGGCGCCAGCGATCGCCGTTTGCCATGGCCGGCCACAGTGACCCTGTCTGACTACCGGGCCGATGAAGCTTATGACGACTCAGGCGGCGGCACCTTGTCGGGGAGGCTGCCCGATGTAGTCGACGACAGCAGCGCGTTGACCGGCAATGCGATCAACAGGGTGCTTGCGGATTGCAATACGACGCAGGTACCCGAATGGTCTGCATCGACCCAGGCGCGGTGGCAAAACTGGAAGGACCACTTTTTTTACGCGGTTGCGGATTCGCACGCCCCGTCGGCGACCTTACCGAGCAACTGCGGTAACTGCATCACCGTGAACGGCGCCGGGCAATTCGCGGCAGTCGTCATATTCTCGCACACACGGCTCGACGCCCTGGCGCAGGTGAGGAACGCACCGCCGATCGATACCGACACCAAAGCGAACGTACTCAACTACCTGGAAGGAAACAACGCACTCAACGTTCCCGCTTTCGGTCCCTTGCTCGACTTCGCGTCGCAGCCCGCCGGCGCCACGTTTAACGACCTGCTGTTCTGCATCGATGCCGGGCTCGTCGTTTCGGAGTGTTAGATGATCATGCAACGACGCCAACAGGGTTTTTCGATCGTGGAGTTGTCAATCGTGATACTCATCATGGGATTGCTGCTGGGTGGCCTGATGATGCCTTTGTCGGTACAACGCGAAAACGCCAGGCTCCGCGACGGACAGGAGCAGCTCGAGTCAGTGCTGTCTGCGATTGAAGGATACGCGCTGGTAAACGGCTACCTGCCATGCCCGGCGACGCCTGCCAGCGACGGTTACGCGGCACCGGTAGCGGGCGCATGCAGCGCACAGCATGGTTTCGTGCCTGCGACGACACTCGACATGAACGGCCAGCGCAATGCTGACAACCTGTTGCTGGATCCCTGGGGATCGCCGATTCGTTACAGCGTTTCGAGCAGCGACGCGGATTCGGACGGCAGCTGGGATTTTGTCACGCCGGGTGCGATGCGCGCCGTCACGCTCGCGGGATTGCAGCCCGATCTCGTTGTGTGCTCCGCGGCGGCAGGGTCCTCATCGACAGCGTGTGCCAGCGACAACCTGACGCTATCAGCCAGTGCACCGCTGGTCGTCTACTCGCTCGGCCGGGACTGGTCGTCGTTCTCCTCGGCAGACCAGGTGGAGAATGTCGGCGGCACGGTGGGCGGTGGCGTGTCCGGCAGCAACTATAGGATTGCCGCGGATCGCATATTCGTCTCGCGGCGCGGCAGCGCTCTTGCGGGCACGAAATTTGACGACCTTGTCGCCTGGCTGTCGCCGAACGCCCTGTACGGGCGGCTGGTCGATGCGGGCCATTTACCTTAATTCGCAACGGGCCCTCCTAAAGTTCTTCGAATATGTGTCGATATCTTTCTTATGGAAGGCATTTGTGAGCCA
Organism: uncultured Woeseiaceae bacterium; assembly: GCA_945788625.1. Classification (GTDB taxonomy): domain Bacteria; phylum Pseudomonadota; class Gammaproteobacteria; order Steroidobacterales; family Woeseiaceae; genus UBA1847. Next base: position 3,947 of record CALZMQ010000029.1, on the reverse strand, counting down.
TCGGACCAACGGTTTTATTGAGGATTGGACGTGAATATTCAGAATCTAGGGAAGTATCGTCAAAAGGGTTTTACGCTTGTTGAAATTGCCATCGTGCTCGTAATCATTGGTCTGTTGATTGGTGGTGTCCTGAAAGGACGCGAAATGATCACGAATGCCAAGATCAAGCGCATAGAGAACGATTTCGCCGGCGTGTCCGCGGCCATCTATGCATACCAGGATCGCTACGGTGTATTGCCCGGCGACGATCCGTCGGCGTCAACGCGCTTCGCGGGTACCTGGCGCGGATCGGACAACGGCAACGGCAACGGCAATATTTCCGGTGGTTGGAACAGCACCAACAATGGTGCCGAGTCCCGAAAAATCTGGAAGCACCTTCGTGGTGCCGGTCTGATCTCGGGCCCGGTGGACAACACCGACGCCAGCTATCAGCAACCCAGCAATTCGTTCGGTGGCCTCCTGGGTATCGACCTGAACGTCTACAACCTCAGCGGCCACAATATCGTGTTCGGTGAAATTCCCGGTGACATCGCACAGATACTCGAATCCCGGGGAGACGATGGCGTTCCCTCACTCGGCAGTATCCAGTCGCACGCTTCCCAGGCGACCTACGACATCGCCACGCGTTATGACGTAGCTTACCGTCAGTAGAAGCCGGGACGGATGTGATCGAACCGGCCTCGTCGCAGGGGCCGAGACAGGATCCGGCCGCGCATCAACGCCCGGCCGGATTTCCGTTAACGGGCTACCGACTGACGCATTGACGCTGCGTGCGACTCGTAAGCCTGTCGCAGTGCAGGCAGTTTTTCGGCGTCGATCCTGAGTTTCCCCGACTGGCCAAGGAATGCCTTTCCCTCCTCGAGGCCTTCCGGTTCCTCCAGTACCAGCTTTGCAAGAAATACGACGTCTACGAGGGTCGCAGGGGCGTCCTGGTCTGTGCTGAGATTCTCGTCGGTCTCGACCGAATCGGCAATATCGGAAGAAAACCCCCATGCCGCGATGATGGACTTGCCGATGCTCGCGTACCATTGGTCCAGCACCGTGTTGAGCGATTCGACGTCGCCCATCAGCCCCGGGTAGTTTTTGGCCTTGGTGAGTATGTATAACTTGCCGATATGATGCAGCAGGCCGCAGAGAAATGCGTTGTCGGCGTTGAGATGCCCTTCGTTGCGCGCGATGACGAAGCTCATCGACGCGAGCGACAGGCTGCTGGTCCAGATATCCTTGATCGCGTCCTTGATCTCTTTGTACTCGGACGCGGCAAACGTCTGCTCGACGGCAAGTGTGATTGCCGTATTGCGAACGACTTCGAATCCCAGCCGGCTGATGGCGAGGTTCAGGTCGACGATTTCGATGCCGGCGCGATTATGAAACGCTGAATTTGCGGACATGAGCAGGCGGGCTACGAGTACCGGGTCGGTCTTCACGACCTCCGCAAGGCGCTCCGAACTGCAAGCAGGATCTTCCAGGGCGGCACGAATACCAATGACGACGTCCGGGAACGAGGGCAGCTGGATATCACGTGAATTCAGGTCTTCTGCAAGCTCCTGCAGAAAGCGGGTTTGTTCGTCGGCCGACACGAAGCACTCCTGGTCAGAAATCGGCCACACACTAATACGGATAGGGTCGTACTTCCAGACCGGCGTCAGGCGCTAAGTGCCGTGGGAGCGTTGTTGAAGTCGAGAAACGCCTCCGGCGTCTTCACCAGGATCGGGCCGTACTGGTACAGCGTATTGAGCGCCTTGAAGAACGTACCGCGCTTGCCGTTCTTCATCTTGCGGACAAATGACGGCAGGCTCGTCGGCGAGAACATGATGGACTTGTCGCCGTCCAGATCACCCGTATCGAGCAAATCCTGCGAATCCGGGCTGGTCAGCAGAACGACAGGAACGCGCGCGCGTTCTATGCCGAAAGCGATATCCCGCAGTACCGAGGTATTTTTCTCGTTGGGGTTCGCGTAATCGAACACGATGAGGTCCGGAAGGTCTTTCTGGCTGTAGGCGCCGGACTTTCTCGCGCAATCGACGGCCGGTGCGCCAGGCTCGAGCCTGCGAATAACGCCGTTGACGTTATTTCGCTCCATGGCGTCCCGCAGCATTGAGGCACGATTCGGGTTTTCAGCGATCAGTACCAGGTTGACGCCCTTGTCCATTGTTCGCACGGTGTTCTCCTTCAGAGGTAATCTTCGAGGGCGCGAGCCCAGATCCATTTGCGCCTATTGCGCTTTCTAACCCACATGTTGCAGATATCGTGCCAATTCGATAATTCTTGCTGTTTTGGGCGTAATTTCCTAAAAATATCAAACACTTGGGTAAGTCTTTGACCGGGCACGAAATAATGCGAAATAGCCCACGAAATCACGACATCCGGACCAAGTCGCGAAATATCGTGACTTTTCCACCGTCGTGGTGGTAAAAGCATTTGTACCCGGAAGCCGCACAGACCTGTTGCTCAAGGAGGGGCATTTTCGTGATGGATACAGCGAGCGTCGATCGCATCGTCAGCATTGTCGTTCTGGCGGTGATGGCGCTTATAGTGGGCCTGCTAGCTGCGGCTGTCATCAGGGGCCGACTCAGATCCAGAGCATTGCCGGGGTACAGCGGAATCTGGCTCCTGGCCGGCATGATCGTCACCCTTTTCGCCCACATTGCGGGCGCCGTCCTCGCCACGACCGACCCGTCCTCGCCATCCGCGGCGGCGGTGCCGTTCACGTTCGCGCTGGTTCAACGCCTGGTGTCGAGCGCGGGCCTGGCGATGATTGCCGTGGGTCTGCTGCTTGCTGCAATGATGCGCAAGCAGTTCGACGACGAGTTTCTAATGACGCAGCGGGAACTCGCCGTCGCAAGGCACTTCGAATTCGAGGCCGAGGAGCGCTTGCGCTACTTGTTCGACAGTACGACGAATCGGGTCCACTGCTACCGCTTCGACCCGCCGCTGGCCATCGATCTGCCGGTCGAAGAGCAAATAGCGCGCAGCTACGATGCCGTGTTGCACGACTGTAATGTCAATTTCGCGAAAGAACTCGGCGAAGATTCTCCCGACGACGTCATTGGCGATCGCCTGGGTGAACTGGACAGTTCGAAAGACACGGCGGCGCACGAGGCGTATTTCAGCGCATTCATCGCCGGAGACTATCGCCTTGATGATTACGATTTGATCTACGAGACGCCCGACGGCGAAGCTCGCGCCCTCAATGTCAACATGGTAGGTGTTGTCAGGAACGGCCTCTTGCACCGTATGTGGTCCATCGAAGAGAACACCCAGCGCATGCGCGAGACGCGGGAGGCGCTGAACCACCGGCGCCGCTTCCAGGGCCTGGTAGCGTCGATTTCGTCCGGGCTCGTCATGACGACCGACGCCGAGGCGGAGGAAGTGATCGAAGCCAGCCTGCAGTCGGTTTGCGATTTTGTCGGCGCGGACAGGTCAACGTTGTTCTCGATTGACCAGGCGTCCAACGCTGCATCGATCGCTCATATCTGGAGCCCGGCAGGAAACCCCTTCGGCCTGGTGTCGATGGACCTGTTTCCGGAGTTCAGCAAGCAGCTTCAGTCCTTCCAGCCTGTGCGTATAGACGACGTTTCCGCGCTGCCGGACACGTTCAAGGTCGACAGGACATCGCTCGAGAGATTCGACCTGAAGTCGGTCCTCGTATTGCCCTTGATTGTCACCGGCGAGACCATCGGTGGCATGACGGTCGGCCGATTGAAGGAACAAAAGGCGTGGACGGACCAGGAAGTGGGCGACCTGACCGTGATTGCCGAACTGTTCGCGAATTACACGTTTCAGCTGGAGTCGCGGCGTGCTCTCGATGAAGCGATGGCACAACTGAAAGAGGCGACCGAGCGCCTCGAAGCCGAGAACGTCTATCTGCGTCAGGAAATCAAACTGACGCATGGTTTCGACGAGATAGTCGGCGAGAGTGGCGCGGTGCTGAGATGCCTGCAGCT
>CALZMQ010000028.1 GCA_945788625.1 uncultured Woeseiaceae bacterium | reverse complement strand
CCGGGAAGCGCTCCGCGAAGGCCCAGAACATACTGGGCGTAGTCGGTTTTGAATATTCCCGTGCGTGGTCCGAGTTCGATCGTGCGACGGCGTGCGGTCGACGTAAACGCATCATTGGTGTCGAATATGCCGTCACCGTTGAAGTCCTGGATACCTACCGAATTGAATCCCAGCGGGTCCGCGGCCAACGCGGCCTGGGTTGCAGCCAGTGCGTCCAGGTCATCCTGTGTCGGATTCGGTAAGGCCTGGATCCTTGCGATCTCGTCGTTCTGGGCCGTAACGAACGCCACTGCACCTGCGTTCAGGTCATTGATTATCGTGGTGCGAGCTGCAGTGCTGAAGAACGGATTCATGACAGGAATCGTGAATGCCGAACCAAACGTTCCCGATGGCGCGATCTGGAAGGCCGACTCATTGTTCGAGAGTGTCGCCCTTGCATAGGCCTCGATGTTTTCGGTGACGCCATAAGTCGCAACCGTTGTCGCCTGGAAGCGGTCCTGCGGTGTCTGATAGTAGTTGAACGGATTGAAGTTGAACCGTGCGCACCGAGGTGTCTGCAAGCTCATGTCATCGCGAAACTGGTACGAGTTGCCGCTGCGAAGATCGAGCGTGCCCGGAATCGAGGTCGTCGACCCGACGCCCGTGGTAAAGGCCGTTGTAAACGAGCCGTCACCGCCCGAACATGCTGCATCCGGCTCTGCCGGTGCCGACCCCAGGCCGGAGCCCGTGGCGGACGACACGCCGAAAATGCCGAACTCTCTCTCGGCGAGCAGTATGCTGCCACGGCTGGTCTTGGTCATGCCGATCGTGATGTTGCCACGGTCGTCGTTCGTGTTGACGCCGAACAATGCACCGATGTACTCGGTGTGACCGCCACCGCCTGCAACCGCAGCGCCCGAATCCGTGTCCGAGAAACCGAAGTCGAGCTCGACGCCTTCAAAGCCGTCTTTCAGGATGAAGTTGACAGCACCCGACATCGCGTCCGATCCGTACACTGCCGAGGCTCCGCCGGTAACGACATCGACGCGTTGTAGCATATTGATTGGAATGACATCGGTGGTAACGATGCCGTTGATATCGTAAGGGGCAAGCCGCTTGCCGTCGATCAGGATCAGCGAACGTTCCGGCCCGAGGCCGCGAAGGTCGAGCGTGGCCTGGCCGGCCGTGCCATTGTTCACGTTTTCGCCATCGCCCGGTATCGTGATGGGCAGGTCGCGAAATACGCGTTCTATGTTTGGCGTCTGCTTTTGTTCGATCTCTTCTATATCGATCGATGTAATCGGGCTCGCCGCAATGACGTTTTCATTACGAATACGAGTACCGGTCGTAATGATTTCCTCGAGAACATCTTCGTCGCCGGTCGCGTCCTGTGCCAGCGCAGGCGTGCAAATAGCCGAAATCGCGCCCGCCAGCACCGCCGACCGCAGAAGGCGACCAACAGTTGGGTATCTACTCATTACATACTCCCCGCTTTTTTAAGAGTCAGAATGTCACGCCAGGCATTACTGCAAGGCGCGTCACCCGATCTCATCACGGAGAGCAAACTGTTGTGAATATGCGTCATTAAGAGTTACGCGGCGAAAGTGCTGCGGCGTTTTTTATACGTTGCGAAATCGCTGCGATAAAAACCTGCCAGGAGCCAGCAGTCGAGTTTTCGCGGAAAAACCGTTGCAGTCAGATGAGTCGGCCACTACGCGTGCGAAAACTCAACGCGGCATTTTTTCATCGGCATTTTTTTAACGCGGCATAATCGCCGCATGTTGTTTCATCGCAACGACGATTTGCGCAGTTTTCGCGGGGCGCAGTCGGCCCGGATTACCGCCCCCGGACTAGGTGGCTTTACCGTTGAACGCAGACTCGAGATGCATGCGCAGGGCGGCGGTGCCGGTCTTGCGCTGGCGCTGCCGGGGGCTGATGAGAATGACGTCTCTCCCCTCGGATTCCGAATCCGGCATCAGGTCGACGAGGTGGCCGGAGCGAAGATAGGGCTCGCACAAGTACTGCGGCAGCCGGCAGATGCCGAGTCCGGCCAGCGTCGCCTCGCGTGCTTCGAGCAGACTCGACACGACGTACCTGGCAGTTACCGTAACGGTCGTGACTCTCTCGTTGCGCTCGAAGCGCCAGGAATGCCGATCCCCCTCGCTTCTTTCCACTATGCAGTCGTGCACATCGAGATCGAATGGCGATTCGACCGCGTCGTGGCGCGCGGCATAGTCGGTACTCGCGAATACCGACTGGCGCACGCAGGCTACCGTGTTGGTCCAGCCACCGTTTATGGTTACCGGCGCCAGGGAAAAACCGATGTCCACGGACTCTATCGCCTCGTCCGTCCAGGTCGACACGGGTTGACGCTCGATCCTGATTTCCGGGTTGTCGGACTCGAACTCGGCAAGGCTTGCCTCCACGTAACGCTCGAGAATATCCGGTGGCGCGCCGACGACGATTGGCGCCGTGTTCGCCAGGATAGAACCAATGGTCGCGAGCGAATAAGCGTTGTGCGCCGATTCCAGCAATTGCTCGCACTGCTCCAGGCAGCGCCGACCGGCGTCGGTGACGGCTATGTGCTTCGGCGTTCTGTCGAGTAACTTGACGCCGAGCGCCCGCTCCAGCGTGCCCAGGCGACGACTGACCGTCGTTCGTTCCATTCCGAGGTCGGCGGCGCATCTAGAAATGCCGCCTGTCTGTACGATCTTCGCGAACAACGCCAGATCTGCAACTTGCCTCAGTTCACCTTGCATTTTTTCTCCTCCGACAAAGAAGTGGCCGTTACGATTCGACGTGGCGCTTCTTAGAACCTGCCGTTCTAAGAAGCGTTGCGATTTTCGCACTCGTCATTGTTATGACACCGCCAAACCCCAAAAGGTTGTTGCATTTCGTGCGTTTCGATTTCGATTCGCGGACTGATCGTGCGGTCTATTCGCGACGTTGCCGAAAAGCCATGACCGCGACGGAACAAAGTACCGGCGTGTGCTGTCGAATGCTGTGCAGTTGCGGATGTCCGCCTGGGGAGAACTGTGGGCAAGAAAAAAAGACGCGTTCAGCTGGACAGGTACGACGTCGCCATACTATCGGCGCTGGCCTCCAACACCCGACTGACAACAGTTGAAATTGCAACTATCGTGCATTTGTCCCGCACCGCCGTGTCCAGGCGCATAACCGCATTGAAGAACATGAACGTCCTTTCGGACTCCGGCGACGTATTGAATTACGAGTCGATCGGGTTCAGCGTCCGCGCAGTGGTGGAGGTCAACGCGCCGAACCAGTACGCAGCATCGCTGAAACAGGACCTGCTGGTCCGGCCCGAAGTGCTTACCGTCGCGATTATCGCGGGAGATGGGCTGATGAGCCTGGACGTCATCGCCGTCGACATGGATCATCTGCATCGTTTCGTCCGGTCACTGCAAAAAAGCGCGGACACGTCGACGAAGATTGTATTCGCCGAAGAAAAATCCCGGCTGACTTTGGTCGAACGCATGCGAATACTGAGCGAAGAGCAAGGTATCGGCCAATACGGCTAGTCGAAGCAGTCCATTGTCCGACTCCGGCGCATCGCGCTGCCGGCGGTCAGTCCTGATATGCTCCCGGCATGACGACGGCCGACGTGATTATCATCGGTGGCGGTGCCGCCGGACTGATGTGCGCGATCGTCGCCGCCGATCGAGGTCGCCAGGTCGTCGTGCTCGAGGGTTCGAACAAGATCGGCAAGAAGATCCTGATGTCGGGCGGCGGTCGGTGCAATTTCACGAATCTCCACTGCGAGCCGTCGCGGTTCATCTCACGAAACCCGCAATTCTGCATCTCGGCGCTCAGCCGCTATACGCAATGGGACTTTATTGCGCTGGTAGAGCGGCACGGTATCGCCTACCACGAAAAAACTGCCGGGCAACTTTTTTGCGACGAGTCATCGAAGCAGATCGTCGCGATGTTGCTGAGCGAATGCCGGCGCGTCGGGGTGCGCATACTCACGCACTGCGAAATAGGCGCGGTGGCTCGCCGCGACCGGTTCACGGTCGCATCAAACAGCGGCGACTTCGATGCAGAGTCGCTGGTCGTCGCGTCGGGCGGCCTGTCCATTCCGAAGATGGGTGCGTCAGGTTTCGGTTACCAGCTGGCGCGGCAATTCGGGTTGTCGGTCGTGGAGACAAGGGCGGGGCTCGTGCCGTTTACGTTCACGGGTTCGATGCACGACCTGGCCAGGCGCCTCTCGGGCGTCAGCGCCAGGGCCACGGTCAGCACTCCGGATGCTTCGTTTACCGACGACATCCTGTTCACTCACCGGGGCCTGAGCGGCCCTGCCGTGCTGCAATTGTCCAGTTACTGGTCGCCGGGCGACGAGATTCTCATCGACTTGCTGCCCGGCACGAATGCGGCTGAGCACTTACGCGATGCCAAGCGTACTCAGCCAAGGTCTCTTCTGCGTACCGTCCTTGCCGCGAAGCTGCCGCGCGCACTGGTCGGCGAACTTGAGCAACAATTCTGGCCAGACGATGCCGAAACCCCGTTGGCCGGTATTTCCGGCGAAACGCTGGGCCGCATTGCCGCGGGACTGTGCGCCTGGACGATGAAGCCCGCGGCAACCGAGGGCTATCGAACCGCCGAAGTGACGCTGGGTGGTGTCGATACAGCGGAATTGTCGTCGCAGACCATGGAATCCAGGCGCGAGCCCGGGCTGTATTTCATCGGCGAAGTAGTCGACGTCACCGGCCACCTCGGCGGTTTCAATTTCCAGTGGGCGTGGTCGTCGGCGCACGCGGCCGGACTGGCTGTCTAGCCCTGAGCTAACCAATCGACGGCCTCCGGCATCCAAGGATCAATGGTGGCAGTAATGAAGCCCGGCAGCGCGCCGACACAGGCAGATTTTCACGAGGCGATAACGGCGCGTTCGGATCGTTGGTATTCCGCGTGCCTGAAAATCACGCGCAATGCCGATCTTGCGGCTGACGCCGTCCAGGATGCCCTGCTCAATGCCTGGAACAAGCGGCACCAGTTCGAGCGCAGCGCGAGACTCGACACCTGGATACACCGGATCGCAATCAACGCCGCCCTGAACCTCATGCGCAGGAGCAGGCCCGGCGTATTCGAACAACTCGAATCGGATGTCGAAGACAAAGGGGTCCGGCCGGACCGCGCTTGGGAAGAGCACGAACTAGCCAGCGATCTCGCGGCAGCGTTGGGCCGGCTGACCGAGATCGAGCGCGTCTGTTTCGTACTCAAACACCTGGAGCAGTGGCGCGCCAAAGAAATTGCAGCGGAACTGGGCCTCAACGAGGGACGTGTGAAGCAAGCTGTGTTTCGTGCCGTGAAGAAGCTCCGCATCAGCATGCGAGACATGCAGAGAGAAGCCAATGAATGACGATATTAGAGAACTGGTCGCGGCACACGAGGCCGACGTTCACAAAGCGCCGCCGCACGTTGTGCGGCAATGGCACGACGCAATCGACGAGGCGGCTGCGCTGGAAAGGGGTCGTCGCGACACGTCGCGGCAAGCCTGGCATCCCACCTCTTTTTTCTGGGGAGTGGCCGTGACGGCGGCGTTGGCGCTGGGCATCGGAATCGGCTTCGTGATTTCGGGCGGCAACGGCACTCTGCCACCGCAAGAGGTTCCGTTGGCAATGCAGGCAGACCCAGGCGCACGAGCCGTTCCCGCCGCATTTACGCGCGGGCTTCAAGTCCATCTGCGGGACAGTTACAGACAAATCGCAAGCCTCGACGAATCCAGTGACCGGACAATGCTGGTGCTGCAGATCGTCGAACAGAACCGTCTCTTCGAGATGGCGGCGGACCAGAACAATGCACCGAAGCTCGCAAGGGTGTTGAGAGCGTTCGAGCCCATTCTGTTGCAACTTGCGGCCTCTGACATCGCCCCCGCGGATGCCGAAGCGCTGCGAGCACAACTCGCGTTTGAACTGAATGTGATGCTAACCAAGTTGGCGGCCGACTCATCAGATGAGTCACAGACAACCTGATCGAAGGACGAAAACATGAAGACCCTGGCGAAACTCATACTGATCGCATTAGCCGCAACAGTGTCAACGACGAGCGTCGCGCAATCGGAGTCACGCGATGACACCGAAGAGCTGAAGATCGCGGCGCTCGAAGCGCTGATAACGGCGCCACCCGAAAGAGCGCTGCCGTTGGTCCGCAAGGTGCTTGCGGGAAATCACAGCAACGATGTCAAGGAACGTGCACTGTTCATTCTCAGCCAGATCGACGAGCCCGAGGCGCACGCCACGCTGCTGCGTTATGCCCAAGAGGAAAGCGGCGAGTTGCAAGCCGAGGCGATTCGCATGATCGGTATCGGCGGTGACCAGGACGCGCTCGCGAACCTCGGCGACATCTATGCTTCGGGAGACAGCAATGCCCGCGAAGCTGTCCTCGAGGCCTACCTGATCGCCGGTGACAAGCAGGCCGTATTCGAAATCGCCGCCGGCACCGACAACGAAGAGGACTTCGAAGAGGCTGTCGACATACTGGGGGCGATGGGCGCTCGAGACGAATTGCGCGAATTGCGGAGCCGCAAAGGTATGTCGGACACCCTGATCGACGCGTACGCAGTCTCCGGCGACTTCGACACATTGCGAGAGCTTGCACTGGGAGACGGCGACATCGCGTTGCGGACACAGGCAATTGAAGCTCTGGGCATCGTCGGTGGCGATCAGGTCAACGAGACGCTGGTCGAGATTTACAAGACCGCAGCAAACGACGACATTCGCCAGGCCGCGCTGGACGGGCTGCTGATATCCGGACATGACGAGGGAGTCCTGGAACTGTATCGCGCAGCCGGGGACTCGGCCGAAAAGAAAGAACTGCTTGAGTACCTCGTCATGATGGGCAGCGACGATATCTGGAACATCATCGATGACGCACTCAGCGGTGACCAGTAATGCGCCCGGCCAGGATCGCCGCGCTGCTGTTGCTCGCGAGCATGTTTGGCTGGAGCGAGGCGACTGCGTCCGACTTCCTCGGCGCGGACGCGGACGGCTGGTACACGTGGCGGCTCGATACGGCGGACGCGATCACTGAGGCGTGTTGCTTTACCTGGGAGCACAGCGGGCGCTCGGGCAAGGGCTGCCATCTCGATGGGCGCAAAATCAGCTTCGGCGGGCGTGGCGACTGTGCCGAAGCCTCGGGCCACGTGCAGTTCTATGCATTCCTGCAAGACGGCAGGCCATTGAGGATCCGGGTATTGAGTTCTGCGTGCCCGGTCTCCACGGAAACCGAAATCAGGAACGTCGGCATCGTGTCGGCCGATGACACCGTCGCCTGGTTTCGCGGCATCATCGAGGACCGCGGCATAGACAGGGACCTGCGCGAGGAAGCCCTGTTCGGCCTCGTGCAATCGGCATCCGATGCCGCCTACACGTACATCGACCAGATATTGTCCCGCCGCTAGGTGTAGTGATCGGCATCCGATGAAAAAAGGTGTCTGTCTAAAAAAGGTGTCAGGTTTATTTTAGAAAAAAGGTGTCAGGTTTATTTTTAAGTAGAAAAGGGGCACCGGGGTCTTTTATCGTTCTGGCGAAAAATAAACCTGACACCTTTTTTGGACACCTTTTTCATTTTTCAACAAACAGAGGAATCGGATCCTACCCCTTTTATTGGATCCGACCCCTTTATTGCTGCATCCTCTGCAACGACATGTTCTCGATTTACAACCTCATATTCTGGATCGGGTTTCCGTTTCTCGTTCCGCAGGCGCTTTACGTGAGAAGAACCGCGCCGCGAATCGCACCGGCCGGCGGTCCTTCAGCGGGTTTGGTGGGTGATGGCAAGCCGACCCGCCTGCTCGCGATTGGAGATTCGATCATCGCCGGCGTGGGCGCGTCGGAGTTGTCGAAGGCGCTGGTCGGACAGACGGCGACGGCATTGGCGACTTCCCAGGAATGCTGCGTCTCGTGGCAGGCTCTCGGTGTCAGCGGGTACGACTCGACAAAGGTACTCGAACAACTCGTTCCGGAATTGCCCGGCACTTCTTTCGATTACATCATCGTGTCGGTAGGCGTGAACGATATAACAGGTTTGACATCGATCCGAAAATGGCGCCGGAACCTCTCGCTACTGCTGGGCAAGCTGCAGGCTCATTCGCCCAACGGGGTTATCGCGGTCGCCGGCATGCCGCCGATGCACGGATTTCCCCTGTTGCCCCAGCCGCTGCGGGCCGCCTTCGGCATGCGCGGCAGATTGTTCGACGAAGTCGCGCGGAAGGTTGTGGTTAAACAGCAGAACTCGCTGCACGTGCCGCTCGACTTCGAACCCGACCCAGGCAAGTTTGCACCCGATGGATATCATCCCTCGGAGGAGAGTTACGCGGAGTTCGGCCGCCATTTGGCGGACAGGCTACTGAAAAAAAGGTGTCAGGTTTATTTTTGAAAAATAAACCTGACACCTTTTTTTTGGACACCTTTTTTTTTCAGGCAACTTGGGCTGGTTTCTCCGATACGACGTAGCGAACTGGAAATCCAAACTTGTTAACGGGCATATCTCTTAGAATCCGATATCCGCGCCGAACAAGATTTGGAACGACCGAGACTGGATAACAACCGTTGCTTAGCAAGCTGAAGTGGTCGAAGATTGACGCCCACACGCGACCCCCAAAATGAGTTGGATAATCCATATAAACCGCGAACAGAACGCCGCTCGGTTCCAATACTCGCCAAATCTCAGCAAGCATCGAATCGAAGTGATCTTCCGCGCAAAAGTCGAATAGGCAGTTCGCGTACACAGCCGACAAACCCTGATCGGGGGCCGGAATGTGGAAGAATGGCTCCACACGTGTGATTAGGGCGTCGATCTGATTCTTGCCGCAAAACGTGGCGGCGATTTGTTCAGTCCTGTCGGAGAAACATAAGAGTTGTGTTTCGCCATGAGGGTTTGCAGCAACCAGGAGTGGTATTCCAGCGTCGGTGGGTGGCGAGATGATGAGTCTCCTCGTCCCAAGCGGTCCGGAATCCAAAACTTCCATCTGCCGGGTATGGTACTCGATCACCCGAACCCAAGCGTTAAAGACCCTCGAAACTGCGAAGTAAGAATTCTCGACATCCATGCTGCGTTGGAAAATGCCCGGGGTCGCCTGCCAGGTAATGAGGTGACAGTATCGTCAGTATATCAATCCTCAATGATTAGTCTGATTCTCCAGAAAAGTCATTTCGCGATGCTGCCTCAAAGTACAATTTGCCAAGAATGGTCGGCTAACAAAGCTGGCCCAAAGTCCTCGTCTATACTCGGGTGTCGCGGACGTCCGGTTTGGGTCAGTTCCAGCCGCTGAGTATAACTCTAAGCGAGCGGCTGGAGTCGGCCAGAACCAGCCGGTGAGAATCGTCAATTCAGGTACGACATCTTGCTAACGTGAACTACGCATTCCCCTCTCGCCACGACGTAGCCACTGAATCCCCAAAAGTTGCCCCCCGAGGGATCAGTATGAAAGGAAACGTCGTAGATCGCGTCACTCTCGCCAATGTTGTTTCGAACAAAATCCGAGACTTGCTTGTATACGTGTTGCGTCCGCTCAGACTCCTCAACCGTGGCAAAACTGTACGCAACCCATTGTTCGTATTCTTCTATTGTCAACGGGCCGACCACCGACAGTCGGCATCGAGCATTCGGTATCGTGTCGGTTGGGCAGGACGACGTTGCCATCGCGCCGCGCATGAAGTCGCCGTTCCAGTTCTGAGGATCAGATAACGGTTTGAACGAAGATGAGGCGCATGCCGCGCAGAAGACGGCAGTCAGGACTGATAGCAAAGGAGTGGCTTTGTGGTGTCCAATGCGCAAATCGCGAATGTCTCCTTCGGGTCATCTGCAGCCCTCTGTCAAGACTCGAATACTAGCATCTGTATGGCGGCATGCACGCTACCTCGAAGGAATGGCGGCGCTCTACCTCGTACCCTACCTCGAGGGTCGGCGTGAAGATGCGTTCGAGTCCCACCTGCGCAAAGGTGCGAGCGCTGAAATCAGCGACGGCGTGCGCCCGGCACAGCAGCCTGTCGATGATCATAGATGCAATTGGAATACCGGTATAACCAAACCGTCTGCCGTTAACGTTGCTCATATCGGCCCGCTATATAGACTGGTTGGCCTGATGAACGCACGCGTAGAAGAAATCTTTCGGGACGACGACCAGGTATTCGACAGCATCGCGGACCTGATACCGAACCCGGACAACCCGACGCCCATGCTACGGCTGGGCCCGCGGTTCAATCCGCATGCGGGTTACGAGATTCTGCTCAAACTCGAAGGCATGAACCCCTTCGGTTCGATCAAGGACCGCACGGCTTACTTCATGTTGAAGGGCCTGCACCTCAAAGAGGGTCAGTCTCTGGTCGAGCCATCGGCCGGCAATACGGGAATCGCGCTGACTGCGTTGGCGAATGCACAGGGCACACCCATCGAAATTGCCGTTCCCGAAGGCGTTCCAGAAGAGAAAAAGGCGCTTTTGCGGCTGCTCGGTGCCGAGTTGATCGAGGTGGACGACGAACTGTGCCCGATATTCCCGTCAGAAGGGGCGCGCGGCGTCGTGAAAAGCATGGTCGAAAGCGAAGCGTATGGCGGCCAATACGTGAGTCCCAATCAGTACGAGAGCGAATTGAACGTTGCCGCTCATTACCATACGACGGGACCGGAAATCTGGCGCCAGACGAACGGCAACATCGATTATTTTTTCGCGAGTATCGGCACCGGCGGCACGATCAGCGGCGTCGGGCGATTCCTGAAGGAGATGAACCCCAACATCCGGATCATCGGCGTCGAACCGGACAAGCGCCACCATCGCCTTTCGGGCCTGAAGCGGATTACCGACCTGCCGGAAGAACATTTCCCGACCATACTCGACCGCGAGTTGCTCGATGACCTTGTTTCGGTGAGCGATGAGGAAGCTTTCAAAGCCGGCATCAGGCTGGCGCGTACCGAAGGCGTAATGGTCGGGCCGACAACCGGTGCGGTGCTGCATGCGGCCATCGAATCAGGCGCTGCCGATACGGGCCGCGCGGTACTGATATCGGCAGACAATGCCGCCAAGTACATCTCGGACTACGCAAGGTACCTCGACGACTGATACGAGTGCCCGCTTCTGCAGCTGAGTCCACATCTACAACTGCGCGATAGTCTCCCCGAATTCTTCGACCTTCCCCCAATCCGTGAACTCGACGGTTGCGGTGGGATCTGTCGGACCCTTCGTTATCCACATAATGAGGCGGATCATCTGCCTGTCCACGAAGCCGAGACTCGGAAAGTCGATCTTGCCTGCGAAGACGCCGAGCCGCTGCGGCTGCCACGATATTGTTTTCAGGAACTTCTGCAGGTACGGGTTGGTTTCCGGTCGGTTCTTTTCGGGCTTGCGCGCAACCACATTGACGGAGAAGAAGGCATTGGGATGGCGCTCCAGGGTATCCTGGTTCCTGCCGATGAACTTGCCGACCAGCGGCTGGTGCTTGCCATAGCGGATGCTCGCCCCGATGACGATCTTGTCGAATTCGAAGTCACCAAGTTCGGGCCCGCCTTTGAGGTCGCATAGCTCGACGCTCTCGCCGTGCGCTTCGAGAGTGCGCTGGATGCGCTTGCAGATCTCGATCGTATGACCGTCGGTGGTTGAATACAGAATCAGGATTTTCGACATGTTGCTTTGTTCCTTCGTGTATTGAACATCAAAACGTCAGGCTGAACGTCGCTCCGCCAGAGTCGTTGCGGCGCACCCGGATGAAGCCGCCGTGCGCAATCATGACCTGTCTCGCCAACGCGAGGCCTACACCGGAGCCGCCTTCCTTGGTCGTGTAGAACGGCACAAAGATCTTCTTCGCAACATTCTCCGGGACGCCCGGGCCATTATCGGACACTTCGACGACCACATTGCTGCGCCGGTTCAGGCGACCCTTCAGGCCGACCACCGGGCTGTCCACGGAGTCAGTAACCTGCCATGCGTTGCGTAGCAGATTCAACAGCACGGGCTCCAGCAGGTCGCGGTCCGCGTAGACGTCCAGCTCGCGCGGATGAACCTCGCAGGTGAATTCAACGTTGCTCCTTGGACACTCTGCCCTGGCGAGGCGGCGAACCGTATCGAACAGGTCCGACAGGCGTACGCGTTTCCTCTCGGGCGGCGCGAGCCTCGAAATCTGGCGATAGCTTTCGACGAATTGCGTGAGACTGTCGGAGCGGCGCGCGATGGTGGCCACCGCATCGCGGAGATCGGCGAGATCGTCTTTCACGGGAGCGCCATTCTCCGCTCCCTCGATAACGTCGTCGACGACGTCCACCGCAGTTTTTGCAAGCGACGTCACTGGCGTAATCGAATTCATGATTTCGTGCGTCAGTACGCGCACGAGATCTTCCCATGCCTCGGCTTGCGTCGCGTCGAGTTCGGACTGTATGTCCTGCAACGATACGAGCCGCTCCGCATTGCCGCCGACAATAATCTCGGTGGTCGCGAGCGTGAGATGGTACTCGATCCCCTCCACCGTGAATGTCACCAGCTGCCGGTCTCCGGGTACGGCAGTCGCCACGGCTTCGGCGAAGCTGAAACCGAAACGCCGCAGGTCCTTCAGGTTCGTCACATGTTCGGCGCCGAACAGGCGGCGCGCGGCGTTGTTCTGCAACGTTATCCCGTCGTCCGCGTGTAGCGTAAGCAACGGTACGGGTATGTGTTCGATGAGCGCGCGCAAGCGGCGCAGCGCCGTTTCCTGGTCGGTGCCTCGTTCGTGCATGCGCTCGATGATTTCGGTAAAAGCGCGCCCCAGCGGCCCGAAACCGGAACCATCCTGCTCATAGTCAAAGCGCTGCGAGTAGTCAGCGTAGCGCGCGGCGTCGAGAAACCGGGCAACTTCGCGATTCGTGCGGCTGACGTATCGCCACAACTCGGCACCCAGCAGCGCCATCGCGACGGCAGCCAGCAGCGTCGCGCTGTGATAACCCGGGCGCAGCAATAACCAGACAACGGCGGCCATGGCGACGCCGACCAGGGCAAAGCGCACGATGAGCCAGATGACGAAGCGCCCCAAACCCATCTCAGACATCATGCTTTTCCATGCGCCGGTAAAGCGAAGCGCGAGTCAGGCCCAGCTCGTTGGCCGCCCGGGAAATATTGAAGCCGTGCTTGCGCAGCGCCTTCTGGATGGTCTCCTTCTCCACGTGGTCGAGATTCAGATTGGCCTGCCCGGCCAACGCCGCCGGCTCGACCGCCGCGTGCGAGGCGTGATCGAGCTGCAGGTCTTCGGGCTCCAGGATGTCGGCGTCCGCAAGGATGATCGCCCGCTCGACGGCATGGCGCAGCGCGCGGACGTTGCCCGGCCAGTCATAGGCGCGTAACGCCGTTTCCGCCGCCGCCGAGAAGGTGCGCAAGGTGCCGCCGTATTTTCTCGAGTAGCGTTCCGCGTAGTGGCGCGCGATCGGCAGAATATCGTCGCGACGTTCGCGCAGCGGTGGAATCGTAATCTCGACCGTATTCAGGCGAAACAGGAGATCGGGGCGAAATCGGCTCGCATCGCGCAGGTGACTTCCCGGTACGTTGGTCGCAGCGACGATTCGCACGTCGAAATCCTGCGCCTGGTCCGAACCGAGCGGCGTGACGCGGCGTTGCTCGAGCACGCTGAGAAGCTTGGTCTGCAGGTGCAGCGGCAAATTGCCGATTTCGTCGAGAAACAGCGTACCGCCGTTGGCTGCCTGGATGCGCCCGAGGCGGTCCTCGCCAGCATCGGTAAACGCCCCTTTACGGTGCCCGAACAGTTCCGACTCGAACAGCGATTCGCTGATCGAGCCCATGTCGATGGAGAGGAACACCCGGTCCGATCGCGCCGACCGCCGGTGGATTTCGCGCGCAATGAGTTCTTTGCCGGTGCCGTTCTCGCCGAGTATCAGCACGTTCGCGTCGGTCGGTGCGGCACGTTTCACCATCTTGAGCACCTGCTTCATCGGTGCGGATTTGCCGACGATCCGATCTGTCCCCGACGCCGTTTCCTCCAGCAGTACCCGGTTGGCTTTGCGCAGGGTTTCAGTTTCCACGCGGCTGCGGCGCAACTTGACGGCCGCCGAGACGGTCGCGACGACTTTTTCGTTCTGCCAGGGCTTGGCGATGAAGTCGGTCGCGCCACGCTTCATGGCTTCGACCGCCGTATCGACATTGCCGTGCGCCGTGATCATGACGACGACCGCTTCCGGATCGATATCGAGAATTTTCTGCAGCCACACCAGGCCCTGGTCGCCGGAAGACTCTCCCGGACCGAAATTCATGTCCAGGAGCACCGCGTCGATCTCGTGATTTGCGAGCAGGTCGGGAACCCGCTCGGGCTCGCGGCAGGTAATGACGTCAGCAAACTGCCGCCGCAGCAACAGACGCCCCGCGGTAAGGATGTCATTGTCGTCGTCGACAATGAGTATGCAGCCTGACCTGGACATGCCATGAGTCCCCTTAAACCGTCCGAAATCGTACACTTACTGTCCGCCAGCGTACAGTTTTCAGCAGACGGCCCGATCCGGCACTAATAAAAACAATAACTTATAAATGGCACGTTAATTGCTATATCCAGTGTAGGCACAGGATGCGGGCGCGAGGACAACGACACATCGTGGACAAGATCAGGAAGATCCGGGAGCGCAGCTATCCCCCCGGCATGGGCATTTCCGGCGAGAGCATGGATCGCAAGGTCGAGAAGAAGACCTCGCCCGGCCGTATGCTGGCTTACGTCGCCGCCGGCATCGTCGCCGCCGCCTTCACCTGGTGGCTCATCGATATGCTGTTGAGCGGCCGCAGCCTGAGCATCAATTCCGAACGCATTGCCGTATCGACCGTGACCGTCGGTACCTTCGAGGACTTCATTCCGTTACGCGGGCGCCTGGTGCCGCGCAGCACGGTGTATCTCGACGCCATCGAGGGGGGGCGCGTCGAAGAGATACTCGTCGAGGACGGCGCCGTCGTCGAAGCAGGCGACCTCATCGCCGTGCTGTCGAATACGAACCTGCAACTCGAGGTGCTCGGTCGCGAGGCCGCCGTCACCGAGCAACTCAACAATATGCGCACTATCGAATTGCAGCTCGAGCAGAACCGGCTGGCGCACAAGCGCAACCTCGTGGAAATCGACTACCAGATCACACGGCTCACGCGCGCCATCGGGCGGCAACAGGATCTCGTTGCGAGAAATCTCGCTTCGCAGTCGACACTCGACGAGCTCGAAGACGAACTGACCTATTCCCGCAATCGTCGCGAAGTGACGCTCGAAAGCCAGGCTACCGATACCCGCATGCAGGCACAGCAACTGAAACAGCTGCGAGAAGCGGGTGACCAGCTGCAGGCGGGACTCGGTTTTGCGCGCAAGAACATCGAGGACCTCAGCGTACGTGCGCCGCTGCCGGGCAAGCTCTCCGGCTTCAACATCGAAATCGGGCAGTCGATCGTGCGCGGCGGCCGTCTTGGGCAAATCGACGACCCGGACGGCTACAAACTCAACGTACGGATCGACGAGTTCTATCTCGGCCGGGTCGACCTGCAACAGGCCGCAGTCGCCGAACACAATGGCCGAGACATTGATCTGCGCATCTCTAAAATCTATCCACAGGTGAAAGAAGGCCAGTTCGAGGTCGACATGATCCTCGAAGATGAACCGACCGGCCTGCGCCGCGGGCAGACCATGCAGGTGCGACTCACTCTCGGCGACAACTCGGACGCAATCCTGATTCCGAACGGGTCCTTCTACCAGGAGACCGGCGGCAACTGGGTTTTCGTCGTTTCTCCCAACGGCAGCGAAGCCGTCAAGCGCACGGTACGGCTGGGCCGCCGCAACACCAACTTCATCGAAGTTCTCGACGGTCTCGAGCCGGGCGAGAAAGTCATTACATCACCCTATACCAGCTACACCGGCATGGACCGACTCACGCTGGATGGCGAGTAACCCGCACCGGGTGGCCCTGCTTATTCGACTTGAAACAGAGGATTTTCGAAATGCTCAAATTACACAACATGTACAAGGTCTATCGAACCGACGAGGTTGAAACCGTCGCGCTCAACGGCGTCAACCTGGAAATCGAGCAGGGCGACTTCGTTGCAATCATGGGGCCCTCCGGTTGCGGGAAGTCGACGCTGCTCAACATTATCGGCATGCTGGACAACCCGTCCGACGGCGACTACCTGTTTTTCGACGAGAACGTGGCGCCCTATTCGGAAGCGCGGCGAAGCGAAATCCGCAAACAGAACATCGGCTTCATCTTCCAGAGCTTCAACCTGATCGATGAGCTGAGTGTCGCCGAAAACATCGAGCTTGCGTTGCTATATCACAGCATGCCCGCCGCAGTGCGTAAGCAGCGCGTTGCCGACGTGATGGATCGAATGGGCATTGCACATCGCGCCAACCACATGCCCGGCCAGTTGTCCGGCGGCCAACAGCAGCGCGTCGCGGTTGCCAGGGCCGTTGTCGGCGACCAGCCGCTGATTCTTGCCGACGAGCCGACGGGCAACCTGGATTCGGTTCACGGCCAGGAAGTCATGGAGCTGCTGCGCTCATTGAACAAGGAGGGGACGACTATCGTGATGGTTACGCATTCCCCGTCCCACGCCGACTACGCGCACCGCACGGTCAACCTGTTCGACGGCTATATCGTTACGGAGAATACGCGCGCTGCATAAGCTGTGCGCGGATCTCCATCGGGGAAATCCAATGTTCTGGAACCATGTAAAAATCGCACTGCGAAACCTCCGCAAAAACAAGGTATTCGCGGCAATCAACATCTCGGGCCTGGCGATCGGCCTCACGATCTACTTGTTCGGCGGCCTGCTGATCGACTATGAAATGTCGCACGACCTGTTTTTCGAGAATACGCCTCGCATCTACACGATCGGCGCCATAGCGGCGCCCGATCTCAACGTCGGCGTCGAGAAAATGAATTCGGTCTTCACGACCGTGGGCCCGATCGTCGAAGCCGAACAGCAGGACGTCGAAGCCGTGGCGCGCACGGTCAATAACGAGTACCTGCTGACTATGGGAGCAGAGAGTTTTTACGAGGGTGTGCGCTTTGCGGATCCCGCATTCCTCGAGATCTTCAATTTTAAATACCTGTTCGGCGATGCCACGGCGCTGGACGATCCTTCCGGCCTGCTGATCACCGAGTCGGTCGCGATCAAGTACTTCGGCAAGACGGACGTACTGGGACAGGTGGTCACGTTCGACAACGAGTTCGACTACTACGTGTCCGCGGTCGTCCAGGACGTACCGCTCAATTCACATTTCAATTCGCTGGTCATCGTTGACTCCCCGTTCGAGATTGTCGCACCGATCGCCGGCCTGAATCGCATGCGGGACTGGGACCTGGCAGGCAACTGGAACAATCTCTCGATCGGCGATATGACCTACGTCATGCTTCCCGAGACGCTCGACGGCGCCTGGCTGCAGGCACAAATGGACAGCCTGTTCGAACGGCACGTTCCGGACGAACAGAAAGAAGTGATATCCGGCATTACGGCAAATCCGCTCGTGTATGCAAACGTGGCAATCTGGGACATGATCGGCTTGCCCGTGATCTCGGTCATCGCGCTGCTGAGCTTCATGGTCCTGGTCGTTGCGTGCGTGAATTACACCAACCTTGCCACCGCACAGTCATTAGGCCGCAGCCGTGAAGTCGGGATGCGCAAGACGATGGGCGCCAGCCAGACGCAATTGCTGGTGCAATTCCTGATCGAAAGCCTGGTCATCGCGGCCATTGCAATGGTCGTCGCCATCGCCCTGCTCGAGATCGTCATCCCACTGTTCAATAACGCGACCAGCAAGAGCCTTGCGCTGGATTACGTCACGACGATGCCATGGCTGGCGATGACCACGGTCCTGGTCGGCATATGCGCAGGACTTTATCCTGCGTGGCTGATAACCCGGACCAGCCCGATCGATGCGCTCAGGGATATTGCGAGAAAGGGCCGCAAGGGATCGAAAGTCCGCTCGTTCATGATCGGCGCCCAATTCGCCATATCCGCGTTCATGCTGGCGATAGTTACGATCGTCTACATGCAAAACCAGCGTGTACAGGCATCGAGCTACGAATTCCCTCGCGACGAGATCTACGCCATCGATCGACTGCAGATCGAAGGCATCTCGGACCGGCTGGACACCCTGAAGAACGAACTGGAAGCACTGCCCAACGTGGCCAGTGTTGCGTATTCGTCGCAGGTTCCCTACGAGCAGAACAACCGCCAGAGGAACGTCAGCCTGCTGCCCGGAGACGACGCGGGCAAATTCAGTCTGCACGTCCTGCGGATGTCGCCCGACTTTCTCGAGACCTATGACATTCCGCTCGTACAGGGCAGGAACCTCAGCAAAGACATCGCGAACGACGAACTGACCGAGGAATCCGAGACCGTCAACGTACTTATCAACGAACTTGCGCTTGAAAAACTCGGCATCGACACACCCGCTGAGGCACTCAACACGCGCTTCTTCCGCGTGGACGACGAGGAAGAGGCGATGCGGGAGTACATCGTCGTGGGCGTCGTACCGACGCAGAATTTCATCGGCCTGTTCAACGAAGAAAAACCCTGGATGTACCAGTACGGGCCGGAAACACTGCGCATTGGCTCGATCCGGATCACCGGCGGCAACATCATGAATACGGTCGAGAGCATCGAGGACACCTGGAATCGTGTAGTTCCCGACTACCCGATGCAGGGTCGCTTCCTCGACGAGGTTTTCGACGACGTCTACAACGTGCTGAAGTATATGAACCTGGCGCTGGTATTTTTCGCGGCGATCGCGCTGTCGCTCGCATTGATAGGTCTTTTCGGTCTCGCCGCGTTCATGGCGACACAACGGACCAAGGAAATCGGTGTACGGAAGGTGCTCGGGGCGAGTTCCCTGCAAATCGCGCGGCTCCTGGTCTGGCAGTTTTCGACACCGGTGCTGTGGGCCCTGGCGGTGGCGCTGCCGGGAGCCTATTTCGCTTCCAAAAATTACCTGGATTTCTTCGCGGACCGTATTGAAGCGCCGATCCCGATATTGCTGGTTGCAGGCGCTATCGCCGTCTTGCTGGCCTGGGGAACGGTGGCCGGGCACGCAGTTCGCATCGCACGCTCGAACCCCGTCCTGGCGCTGCGCTACGAATAGGTGGAATCCATAACTGCGCGAACCCCGAAAATGCCTTACAAGAAGGCATCAGGAGACGATTCGTGGGCAGGAAGATCGACACCCGACAGCTTGCCGATCAACTGGAGGCGATAATCAAGCGTGCCGCGGAGCTTGAAGCCGAATACTCCGCAGAGCTTGCCGCCGTGCACGCAGAATTCCGCGAAAGCGCAAAAAATCTCGTGCACTACCTTGCGCTGCGGCAGTTTGACATCAGCACACTGCAGGAAGACCTGGCCGCGCTGGGCCTGTCCTCGCTCGGGCGGGCCGAGCGCAACGTAATGGCGTCGGTGCGGGCAGTGATGCTGGCGCTGCAAAGGATTTCAAGCGACGCGAGCAACCTGTCGGCCATGCAACGCGACGCGATGCGCCTCAGGAATCCCCAGGCCGACGCTCACAAGAAAGCGATCCTGGGCGAGCATCCGACCGGGCGTGACGTGAGCATCATGGTGACCTTGCCGACCGAAGCCGCGCAGAATCCGGTCTTCGTGCGCGACCTGGTAGCAGCCGGGATGAATGTCGCGAGAATCAACTGCGCGCACGACAACGCCGCGGCCTGGGAGGCGATGGTTGCCAACGTTCGGGCGGCCGGTGCCGAGGCCGGCAAGGAATGCCGGGTGATCATGGACCTTGCCGGTCCGAAGCTCAGAACCGGCGAGCTGCGAGCCGGACCGAGGGTGCTGCATATTCGACCCCGGCGCGACCCGTTGGGCCAGGTCGTTACAGGACGGCGAATCCGCCTGATTCCGGATGACGTCCCGCGGCGCGGCACGAAGGCGGCTGTACTCCCGGTGCCGCGTCAATGTGTCGTAAGCGCGTACGAAGGCGACGAGTTTCGTTTCGTGGATACCCGCGGCAAGGGCCGTCGCCTGACAGTCGTACGCAAGGACGACAAGGGCCTCGTCGTCGAGACCCGGCAGGGCGCATACATCGCCACAGGCACGCAATTGCAACTGGTACGCGAAACGGCCGATGAAGAGGCTGTCTTCAGCGTCGGCGAATTGCCACCCATCGAGCAACCGATTTTGTTGCGCACTGGCGATACCCTGGTATTGCACAAGGAGAGCATCCCGGGCGCGCCGGCGCGCGAAGACGCCGACGGGAACGTCACTCGGCCAGCACATATTTCCTGTCAGCAACCGGAAGTTTTCGGGTTCGTCGTCACCGGCGATTCGATCTCGCTGAACGACGGCAAGATCATGGGCGTGGTCCGGACGGTGGACACAGATCGGCTCGAGGTCGAAATCACCAAGGCCAAGCCGACCGGCAGCCGGCTACGCGGCAATCGCGGCATCAATTTCCCGAACAGCGATATTCGTCTTCCGGGGCTGACCGCGACCGACATGACCAATCTCGGCTTCGTATTGCAGCACGCCGATGCCGTAGGACTGTCCTTCGTCCGCACGCCATCGGACGTTGTCGCGCTTCAGGAAGCACTGAAGAAAGACGGCGCAAGGCCGCCCGGCATCGTAATCAAGATAGAGACAAAGCAGGCGTTCAGGAACCTTCCCAGGTTGCTGCTGACGGCGATGCGGAGCTACCCGGCTGCCGTCATGATCGCCAGGGGCGACCTTGCCGTCGAATGCGGTTGGGAGCGGCTCGCGGAACTGCAGGAGGAGATACTCTGGTTCTGCGAGGCGGCGCATATGCCGGTCATGTGGGGCACTCAGGTCCTGGAACAAAAAGCGAAGAAAGGCCAGCCGTCGCGCGCCGAAATCAGTGACGCGGCAATGTCACAAAGAGCTGACTGCGTCATGCTCAACAAGGGGCCGCACATACTGGCCGCGATTCGTATGCTCGACAACATCCTTCGTCGCATGCAGGGGCATCAGTTCAAGAAAACCGCCCGCATGCGAAAACTCAAGCTGCGCGAGTATTGCACCTGACTCGAAGCCAGCGTTTTTATTGGCGAATCGCCTCGAACTCCGCCTCACGCAACTTCGCGTTCGCCGCGGCCAGCCTCGCGATTGGCACGCGCGGCCCGGAACAGGAAACGTAGTCCAGCCCGACGTGGTGGCAGAACCGGATGGACTCCGGATGACCACCCTGCTCGCCGCAGATTCCGATCTTGAGGTCGGGCCGCTGCCCCCTGCCCCTCGTTACAGCCATCTCGATCAGCTGACCGACGCCCTGGATATCCAGCACTTCGAAAGGATTGTCCTGCAGGATTCCGTAATCGTTGTACATCGGCAGGAACTTGTTCTCCGCGTCCTCGCGTGAGAACGAGAAAGCCGCCTGCGTCAGGTCATTGGTACCGAATGAAAAGAACTCGACGTTCTTCGCGAGATGCGTGGCCCTCGTGCAGGCCCGCACGGTCTCGATCATCGTGCCGAACTTGAACCGGAGCTCCTTGCCGAACCCTTTCTCGAGTTGGCTCGTCAACTCTTCCACGGTACGTTTCACATGTGCGAGCTCCTGAGCCGTAATGACCTGTGGCACCATGATTTCCGGGCGCACTGACAGGCCTTTTTTGGCACACTCTACCGTCGCCTCAAGGATGGCTTCGATCTGCATCGCGTAGATCTCCGGGTAGGCAATACCCAGGCGTACGCCGCGATGACCCAGCATCGGGTTGACTTCCTGCAACTCGCGAACTTTCTTCAGCATGCGCTCTTTCTTGATCAGCGCATCGTTCACCAGTTCCTCACTGAGTTCACTGAACGGTTTCGGCAATTCCGGTGGCGTCGAAAAAGTGTCCAGCGCCGTTTGCCGGCCCCTGACTACGTTTCGATACAGTCGCAGGGTTTCAATCTGCTCCAGCAAGTCGTGCTCTGTCGGCAGGAATTCGTGCATCGGCGGATCCAGCAAGCGCACGGTCACGGGATTCGGAGACATCACCGTGAACAGCTCGATAAAGTCCGCGCGCTGGATCGGCAACAGCCGGTCCAGTGCCGCCTTGCGATCTTCCTTGTTGTTGGCGAGGATCATGTCAATGACGATGGGCAGCCTGTCGCTGGCGTTGAACATGCGTTCGGTGCGGCACAAGCCGATGCCCATTGCCCCGTACTCGCTGGCTATCTTTGCGGCGTCCGGCGTATCGGCGTTGGCCATCACCTTCAGGTCCGCGGTTTCGTCCGCCCAGGCGAGCAGTGTCTTGAGCTCCTCGGAGAAATGCGCCGGGATCGTGGGAATCGCACCCAGGTAGACCATTCCCGTGCCGCCGTCGAGCGTAATGACGTCACCTTCGTGGATAATGTGCTCGCCGACGTGTGCCAACCGCAGGCCGACGTCGACGACGATACCCTCCGCGCCCGCGACGCACGGTTTACCCATGCCCCGCGCAACCACCGCGGCGTGCGACGTCTTGCCGCCCCGGCTGGTAAGTATGCCCTCGGCCGCAAAGAAGCCGTGGATGTCTTCCGGGCGCGTTTCCTCGCGAACGAGGATGACGTTTTCTCCGGTATTGCCGAGTTTTTCCGCAAGATCCGCATCGAACACGCACTTTCCGGCAGCGGCGCCCGGCGACGCCGGCAGGCCGAGGGCGATAGGCTCTACGGCACTCTCCGGGTCGAGGCTTGGATGAAGCAGTTGCTCCAGCAGTTCGGGATCGATTCTCAGCAACGCCTGTTCCCGGGTAATGAGCTTTTCCGCGAACATCTCGACAGATGTCTTGACCGCCGCAACTGCGTTCATCTTGCCGTTGCGAGTTTGCAGGCAGTACAGCGTTCCTTTCTCCACGGTAAATTCGTAGTCCTGCACCTCCTGGTAATGCGACTCCAGCTTGTTGCGCAACTCGACGAGTTGCGCGAACTGCTCGGGCATTTCCGTTTCCATTTGCTGCAGCGGTTTCGGTGTACGAATGCCCGCAACGACGTCTTCACCCTGGGCGTTGGTCAGGTATTCGCCGAACATTTCGTTGTCGCCGGTGCCCGGGTTGCGCGTGAAACCCACGCCGGTTGCGCAATCGTCGCCCATGTTGCCGAACACCATCGTGCAGATGTTCACCGCGGTACCGTTAGCCATATCCGGCGTAATATGAAATTCACGCCGGTAATCGACCGCGCGTTTGCCCATCCAGGAACGGAACACGGCCTCGACGGCCAGTTGCAGCTGCATCATCACGTCCTGGGGAAAATCTTCGCCGGTCTCGCGATTGACGACGGCGAGGAATCTCTCGCTGATCTCTTTCAGGTGACTCGCGTCCAGCGCCACGTCGGCCTTGACGCCCGCCTGTTGTTTGACTTCCTCGAAGTGCTCATCGAAATGTTCATCCCCGATACCGAGCGCTACTTTGCCGAACAGCTGGATGAAACGGCGGTAAGCGTCATAAGCAAAGCGCTCGTCACCGGTCTGCTCGATGAGCCCCGCAAGGGTCTCGTCATTGAGGCCCAGATTCAAAATTGTGTCCATCATTCCGGGCATCGACAGCGCCGAGCCGGAACGGACGGATACCAGCAATGGATCGGGGCCCTTGCCGAAGGTCTTCTTCGTCGCCGCCTCGAGATTGCCGATCTCGTCCCTGATTGACGCCATCAGCGTCTTTGGCAGCTCGTTCTTTTCCAGGTAGTCGAGGCAGGCTTCCGTCGTGATGACGAAACCGGGCGGAACGTTGATGCCGATTTGGGTCATCTCACAAAGGTTGGCGCCTTTGCCGCCGAGCAGTTTCTTATTGTGGCCGTCGCCATCGGAAAAGGAATATACGTGCTTGTTTTTCATAGACTTGAGCATCCGGATTCGTGTCTGGGTTGATCGGGACTCGAATAATCCCGCAGTGATCGGCAAAGCGCCATTACGGCAAACCACAAAAGCTGTGGAAAATCCCGTATCCCCGCTAAATATCGGGCTTTTTCTGCCGATACGCTGGTATGTCTCTGGGAAAGAAAACGCTTGCCCTGTTCGTCGTGCTCGGCCTCAGTATCTGCCTGGGCGGCTACGTGGCCCTGCGGACCGCCGTGCTACCGGCGTTCGAGGAATTCGAACATCGATCGGCGAGGGAGGCGCTGTCCCGGGCCACGCAGGCGCTGAATTCGGACCTGCATGCGCTCGAGGCAATGAATCTCGAGTACTCGGAATGGAACGACACCATCGAGTACGTCCGGGGCTCGTACCCCGAGTACGAAGAAGAGTACCTCCGTCCCGAGTTCTGGCAAGGCATCAACATGACGACAATACTTGTTTTCGATTCTCAGGGAACACCGGTGTTTGCCTGGGTCGGCCATCCTTCGGACGGTCGACGAATGCCGTGGACGGATGAGCTGCTTGCGGAGCTCCACCCTGGTCATCCCCTGATCGTTCACGAAAGCGGCTCCAGCTCCCTGACCGGCTTGCTGAACACGCCCGCCGGCCTCATGCAAATTGCGTCATACCCTGTTGTGTCCTCAGACGGAACCGGACCGGCTTTCGGGACCCTGATCGCCGGGAATTTCATCACCGACGAGCGTGTCTCAAATCTCGGCCAACGCGCGACGGTTGGGCTGGCGCTCCACCGAATAGGCAATGACGAGGTGGAACCCCATGTCGGCGCGGCCCTGCAGGCGATTGAAGGCTCCGGCGACCGCACGTTAGTCACGACGAATGCAGAATCGGTGCACGGATACCAGCTACTCCCCGACATTGCCGGCGCCCCCGCCGTCGTTATCGAGACCTGGCAGCCGAGGACCATTTCCGAGATAGGCCGGACCGTGATCCGTACGACGATGATTTTCCTGGCGGCAGGAAGCATCGGGTTCCTGCTGGCCGCACTGATTCTTCTGCAGCAATTGATCGTATCGCCGATCAAAACACTGACACAAAGTATTCTCGACATTCGTCAGTCCGGAGACCTCGAGATCGATGTATCGAGCCACCGCTCCGACGAGGTTGGCGTCCTCGCCAACGAATTTTCCGCGCTAACGGCCAGCCTTAAGAAAACAAGCGATGAACTCGAGGCTGCACGCGACGAGGCATTGTCCATGTCGAAGGCGAAGAGCGAGTTCCTGGCGCGCATGAGTCACGAGATCCGCACACCGATGAATGGCGTGCTCGGCATGACGGAGTTACTGCGAAACACGGCGCTCGACGACAAACAGGAGCAATTTGCCAAGGCTGTCTACGAGTCCGCCGAATCTCTGCTGCACATCATCAACGACATACTCGACATTTCGAAAATCGAGTCCGGCAGGTTCGAACTCGATATCGCACCGTTCAATCTTCGTCACATGGTCGAAGAGTGCCTGGACCTGTTGGCCGAGGCCGCCCATCGCAAGGACCTGGAACTGGTAGGCTCGATTCCGCCCGACACGCATGTATTCGTCGAAGGCGATGCCCTGAGGCTGCGCCAGGTTCTGATCAATCTCGTCAGCAACGCGGTGAAATTCACGGAGCATGGCGAAATCTCCGTGCGCGTCAGTGAACAGCAGAACAATCCGGAGTCGGTTCAATATCGCTTCGAAGTGGAAGACAGCGGCGTCGGTGTCAGCCCGGAGAACCTGGAGAAAATCTTCGAACCGTTTTCCCAGGAAGACGGTTCGACGACACGCCGTTACGGTGGTACGGGTCTCGGACTTTCGATCTGCAACCAGTTGCTCACCCTGATGGGAGGTGAAATCAGTGCCGAGTGCCAGCTCGGGAAGGGCTGCTTGTTCTGGTTTACGGTAGAGTTGCAGAAGGACGTAACCGCTCCACGGCTGCTGCAGACGGAAACACTCGCGCACAAGCGAGTACTGATTGTCGACGACAATGCGACCAACCGGGAGGCTTTGCAGCAACAGCTCGAAAGCTGGCAGATGCAGGTCGAGGCGGCCAGCTCGGGGCCTGAGGCACTGGGCCTGCTTTACGCGGGTGCCCGCGCGGATACCCCGTTCGAGTTGATCCTGCTGGACATGAATATGCCGGACATGGACGGCTTGCAACTCACGAATACGATAAGGGAGACTGACGCTGCCAAGGGCGCGCCGCTGATCATGCTGAGTTCGGTATCGGGCGCCGACGTCGACGGTGGACGAAGCGCCGTGGAAATAGACGCCTGGTTGACGAAACCAGTTCGCCAGTCGCGACTGTACGATGCGCTGGTATCACACCTGGGCCGTGTTGCTATGAACACGGATCGAGCTGACGAAGACGGCGACATCGCAACGGCAAGCAATGATACAGCCAACGACAACCTGCATATTCTGCTGGCCGAGGACAACCAGGTTAACCAGGCGATCGCCGTCGGAATGCTCAACGAACTCGGGCACGAGACGACCGTAGTCGATAACGGAATCGACGCGGTCGCGGCTTTTAAGGAAGGGGACTTCGACCTCGTAATAATGGACTGCCAGATGCCCGAACTCGATGGATTCGAGGCCACGCACGAGGTCCGGGAGTGGGAAGGCAAAAAGGGGCTGCCGCCAACACCCATTGTGGCACTCACGGCGAATGCGCTATCTGGAGACCGCGAACGCTGCCTGGATGCCGGCATGACCGATTACGTGACCAAACCGTTTACACAGGCGAGCCTGGCCGCAGTTATCGCGGACAACATGGAGGCTGCGACCGACACGGCACCTTCCTCAACATCGATCCCACGTGTACTGATTGTTGACGACAATCTGATAAATCAGCAGGTCACCAAAGCCATCGTCGACGATCTGGGCTACCGGACCGAGGTCGCATCCGATGGCGATAAGGCCCTGCTGGAGATGCAACTATTCGATTTCGACCTGATCCTGCTGGACTGCCACATGCCCGCGCTCGACGGCTACAGTACAAGCCGGGAGATTCGCAGGCTCGAGGAACAATCGTCGACCGGCCAGCGTATTCCGATCGTTGCGCTCACCGCCGACCTTATGCAGAGCAATCGTCAGCGATGTCTTGAAAGCGGCATGGACGACTACATGTCGAAGCCGTTCAACAGGGAGCAAATGCGAGCCGTGTTGAGCCGGTGGCTGCCCGGTACCGGTACAGAAAATTCCGTGCCGGAAGTTGCCATAGACGAGGACGGTTTCAGCGAACTTACGGAGACCACGACACTTGCATCAATCGACAGACTGGCACTTGACGAAATAGTGCGGCTGGACCCGTCACCCGGTAAAAGCATGGTTCGCGAGATCGTCGTTTCATATTGTGCCGTCTCGACACGGCTGATGTTACAACTCCGCTCTGCTGTCGCGGACAACGACGCGGACGAGATCGAGGTCCTCGCGCATTCATTGAAAGGATCGAGCGGTCAGATCGGCGCGACGCTACTGGCGGTACTTTGCGAACAGATCATAAAGGGCGCGATTAATAAAGACCTCAGTGATGCCCGCTTGCTGTGCGAACAGGCTGCGGCAGAGCACTCGGCGGTCATCGTCGCGCTCGACAAAGAGCTGCAGAATATCGCCGCGTAGTACGGCGCGCCGATCGGCCTGACGCCGTACAAGCGGATCTGTACGCGTTACCTGAACCCGGGCAGCAGGCCGCTGATACCGGAGCCGACCACCACCAGCGAGAACGCGGCGAGGTCCAGCCGCGGAAACGGCCCCCCACCAAATCCGTACATCGCGAGCAAAGCGACGCCGAGACAGATCATTATGGCGCCGGCCACCTGCCTTGCGGGCGCAGGGACGGCAGCATCGGCGCTTCGGGAGCGGCGCTCCAGCGGCGAGAGCAGCAACGCAATCGGCAGCAGCAGCACGAGCAGCACTCCCACCCAGACCGGCCGCGACCACCACCACTCCGTAGTTCCCGGCTCGATTCCCAGGCCAGGCCCGCCGGCGAGGTACAACACGGCGACGAATACCACCATCACGGTGATATGCCAGAGATAGACCGTCATGATCATGCTGTTGATCAGCACCGTCGCCGTCCACAGGCGCAAGCCATTCAAAACCCTTCGCATCGGGCTCTCGAGCGACAGCAACAGTCCGAACTGAAGCACACCGAGCGCCAGCAGGGTAATTTTCGGCGGCAGGGTATTCGAGAGGCCCTCGTCCGGCGAACCCACCATGGCAAGCGGATACGGTCCGCGAAATACCAGCAGCCACAAGACCAGGAAACCGACCGCCGCATAGGCCAGCAGACGCCCGGCACTGCCCATGCGGTCGTCGCGCCACGCGAAGCCCAGGTGATGGACCGCGAGCCAGACCCAGAAGTAGTTGCTCCATCCCAGCCAGCGCACGTCAGCCGCGAAAAAAGCTGCGTCGGTGAGTGCCGCGATCGCCACGAAGATCCAGAACGACACGAATCCCAGTCGTTGCCAGAACTTGTAGGTCAACGGCGCGAGCATGACGACCGCAATGTAGATTGCGAGGAACCAGGTCGGAATCAAAGCGGCCCGCGACGCCATCTGGATAACCGGGTCGCTGACGCCGAACAGGGACATGATCACGGCAAGCGCCGCCCACGCGATGAGCAGCAGCAGCAGCGGCGCGACCAGGCGGTTGAGGCGCGCCGCCAGCCAGCCGCCATAAGCTACGCCCTTGGCTCTCGCGCTTTCCAGCGACACCGCGTTCGAGTAACCGCCGACGATAAAGAAGATCGGCATGACCTGGAATATCCAGGTAAGCCACTGCAGTTGCGGCTCGCTCTTTAACAGGTGGCCGCTCGTCAAATCGCCGTCGACATAGTGGGCGGTCGCTATCAGCCAGTGCCCGATAATGACGACGAGGATCGACAACGCGCGCAGGAAATCCACGTATCGATTGCGATCCTGTGGCGTCTTCGCTGCCATTTCGCTTGCCAGAGACCAGATTCTCATACGCGCGCTCCTCGGGTCGGGCTTTTAAAGTACAGTGAAAGTCGGCCGCATGCACTGGTACCCGTACTCATATTCGGCCAATAATCCGGGGATTGCCCCGTCGAAAACGGTGGTTGAGCGCTGAGATCCGGTGCCTGTTGCATGAAATACACGAAGTACATTCTAATCGTTGCGGCCGCCATCGCCGTGCTTGTGGCGACAAGCTG
Organism: uncultured Woeseiaceae bacterium; assembly: GCA_945788625.1. Taxonomy (GTDB): domain Bacteria; phylum Pseudomonadota; class Gammaproteobacteria; order Steroidobacterales; family Woeseiaceae; genus UBA1847. The sequence continues at coordinate 41,645 of CALZMQ010000028.1, read as the reverse complement.
GGTATTGCGGGACACGCTCGTTCGCCGCATCTCGAATCCCCTGTTGCAGGAATACGATATCGCCGTTACCGACGTTTCACTGGATGCGCTGGCGACCAGCGACGCAACGATCGGTCATCTCGAGCTCGAACACGCGAAAGGCACGACCATCGCAATCGAGGACCTGACGCTTCCGATCGGGGCGGATCCGTCGGGATCGAAATCCTATCGGGCGGGAAAAGTATCGATCATTACCTCCACACGAACGGACACAGAGCCGTTTGAACTCGCCAGGCTAGTCGACCAAGTGTTGTCATTGCCTGGCGCTATTGGCGCCACCGAGGTCGTCATAGCTGAGCTCAATCTGCCACCCTACGCGGCGGTGCACGACATTCGCTGGAGATTCAACAACGAACGGCAGGATCTGAGCGCCCGTATCGCTGGCATTGCCATGTCGGCGACACTGACGAAACCCGACTCGGGCGACGTCGTGTTGGAATTTTCCCTGCCTGACTTCGATACAACCGCGAATGCACACACGGTTTCGGCCCACATGACGCATGACGCAAACGGGATCCGGATCGTCGGCGCTGCGTCTCTTCAATTGCCAGCCTGGGAACCGGTCGGCAAGCTTGCTGGCATCGTCCCGGCCGAAATCGCAATCAAGTCCGGCGTCGCGAAGCTGGAATTCGATGCCGACATGCCCTACGACACGAATGTGTCGCCGGCCGTGATTGCTGTGCTCGAGCCAATCGCACCGCTGCAGTTCACCTGGTCCGGCGCGGCCGATGAAATCACGACCATCGACCTCGAAGCGGCCGGTCCCATAAAGGTTGCAGCCAGTTTTCCGGATGTCGACTGGTCGCTGCAGCAGAAACAGGTATCCCTGCTCGTCAGCTACGGCGAGTGGCACAAAATACCGGTCAGCGTGAGTCAGCTCGCGTGTCGATCCGACCCGGTTTGCACGATGCACACGCGTGTCGAGATGGGCGATGCGGAGCTGCCGATCGGCTCGGTTGATCGACTCGAGTTTGCCTCGGAACTCGACGTGGCATTTCCGGATGAAGGTTTCCGCGCGAATGTCCGGCCGGGAGCAAGCCTGCTAATTATCGAGTTCGCCGCTGCGGGCACCACCGTGGGGCGAATCGATGCCGAGCTCGCCGACAGCGCAACGATGGATTTCCCGGATGCCGGCTGGAGCTTTGCGGCCGGCTCGCTCGATGCCCGTGTCGAGGCTGTCTCGCTGCCCGGTGGCGTTGGTGTATCAATGCCGTTTTTTCTCGACAACGTGCAGGCCAGCGAACTGGACGAGGTGTTGTCGCTGAAGCTGGGCGTCTTTACTCCGTCCGCCGCAGCGACCGTTCGCGAACGAACTATCGCGCTGCCGGGACTCAGGGGCGACGTCAGCATGCTGGGCGCCAAGACCATCGTCAGCCTGCAGACTGTCGGCCTTTATGAAGAAGGCAAGATCGATCTGCAACACGACATCGACAGCGGCTACGGCAGGCTGTCGATCGACGGCGCGACTGCATCTTTCGCCGAAAAGAAGCTGTCCGATCGTGTCTCGGCCGGGCCGGGCGACTGGGACCTGGTTGCCGGCAACGCCTCCGTTGACGTCGAGGCAGACTGGACCTCGTCCAGTGGCGACACGACCATTGTCGGCAAAACCACCGCGCGCGTTTCCGAACTCTCCGGTCATTTCGGCGAAACGGCGTTCGCCGGCCTGTCTACGAACCTCGACGTCGCGTACAACGGCGCCACGGGATTCTCGTCACAACCCTCGGCCATCAGCGTTGCCCTGGTCGAATCGGGCCTGCCTATCGAGAACATCAGCGCGGATTACGCACTCGACATCAACTCGCTGGCGATCGACGTCGAAAACCTGCACATGAGTGCATTCGGCGGTGTCGTTCGCGCCGATCCGTTCAGCTTCCATACAGCACGCGAGACGAATACTCTGGTTTTGCATGCTGAGTCGGTCGAATTGAGCAAACTGTTGTCTCTCAAAGAGTTCGAAACCATCGACGTCAGTGGCAGCGTAGGCGCCAGGTTGCCGCTGACCATCGAGGGTGAAACAGTGACAATCGTGGGCGGTACGCTGAGCGGGGAACCGCCCGGTGGTGTCATCCGTTACCGACCCGACGAGATGCCGGCAGATGACGATACTTCGGTGCTTGCCCTGGCCACGCGTGCATTGAGCAATTTCGAGTTCGAGTCGCTGGCATCGGATGTCAATCTCGACAAGGAAGGTGACCTGGTGCTGCAACTGAAATTGACCGGCAGGAACCCGATGATGGACGAAGACCGGCCCGTCGTGCTGAATCTCGGGGTGGAGAACAACATACCCCAGATGTTGAAGAGCCTGCGCGCGGCGCGTGCCGTGGAGGACATCCTCGAGCGGCGCCTGACCGAATAGGCGCAGCCGCCATATGGCGGTCGAAAATGAGGTAAGCTCGATTGAAGCGATATTGAGGCCCGGTGCAATTATGAAAACGATAGTTTTACTCCTCGTACCCTGCGCTCTCCTTGCCGGTTGCAGCCCGACCGTCAAGGTCGAGGCGCCGGAAAAACCGATCGAAATCAATCTAAACGTCAAGATCGAGCACGAAATCCGGCTGCAGGTCGACAAGGACCTCGAGGGTCTGTTTGCGGACGATAGCGACGTATTTTGAGGATGATGACGATGAATAAGATTCTTGCTGCCATTGGCCTTTTATTGTTATTGCAGAACGCCTGGGCTATCGACATTCGCGAGGCCAAGGCGCAGGGCCTGGTCGGGGAAGCCAGGACCGGCTACATTGCGGCCGTGCAATCGCCGCCCAGTGCAGAAGTGCGCGCCCTGATCTCCAGCGTGAATGCCAAGCGCAAAACCCGGTTCACCCAGACCGCGCAAAAAACGGGTGCGAGCGTCACGCAGGTCGCCAACCGCTTCTACGAACTCGCCGTGCAGAAAACCGCGCCCGGGCACTACTACCAGGACAGCAACGGACGCTGGAAAAAGAAGTAACGCAGCGGAGACCCTCCGCCTCGCAAACGCTGTTTCGCGGGGATCGCGGCAAGAATGCGTAGTTTTGCGGGCGTCGCCGAAGGCCGGCATGCCTGAGGGCGTGTCGTAGGTAAACAGGCGGCCTCTGCCTCGGCTGGCCTGATATCATGGCTTCCTTACCTCATGAAAAGACTATAAAGAGGGGGAATCCATGGCCGACGAGAAATCACGAGTTACGATGCCCGCAAGCGTGGCGGCAATCGCAGAAAGCGGCTATGCGATCTGGGCGAGCGACGATGTCGATGGCGCCCTGCGCGCCCGTTTCGACAGCGACCGCATACCCGTTGTCGGAGTTCGGCATGTAAGGCTGTGGGGGCTCCAGGTAGACGACGAGCGCGAGTTACCGGGCCTCGAGCGGACGCGGATACCGGACGACGAGATCTGGGAGGTCAATCTCAAGGCCACCGACGGTTCGAATTATGAGGTCGAATCGACGCTGTTGAAGCCGGCAGGCAAGGATTGAGCAGCCTCGTGGAGGGAGGGTGGAAGCCCGACGGCCTGTTTCGTAAAGCCGAGTACGACGCCAAGGACTACTCGACCTTTCCCGGTAACCGGTCGCCGAGCCAGAGCTCGGACATCGACGGTCTTCTGAGCGAGGAATTCTGCCGCAAGAAGGCCGAGGAATTCAGCGAACTCGACGTCGACGACTACATTGCGACGGTACTGCAGCCGGCCGAAAACCCGTCGCGCACGAGTGCGCGGGCATGCATCCAGAGACTCAAGGGGCAGGTCATTCGCGAGGTCGCGGACGGGCCATTGTACGTTGCAGAGATTGCCCTCGAGTTCAGGTCCGGCCCCCACCGCGTCGGCTTCATTGCGCAGGATCGTGCGTTCAATAACGGTGTCTGGGGTCCTGATCATCATCGGCAGGCCGTCGAGGCAGCGCGTGAATTCGGTGACCTTACGATTCCGCTCGTGACCTTCATGGACACCCCCGGCGCGGACGCCGGCGCCGATGCCAATAACAACAACCAGGCGCATTCGATATCCCGGCTGCTTGCCGAGATGTGCAATCTGCCCGTCGCAACGGTCGGCATCATTTACGGCCTCGGCTACTCGGGAGGGGCAATTCCGCTCGCCGCGACGAACCTGTTACTCGCCCTGCGCAGTAGCGTATTCAATACGATCCAGCCGAAGGGCCTCGCCAGCATCGCGAGGCAATACAATCTGTCGTGGCAGGAATGCGCGCGCTACGTCGGTGTCTCGGCGTACGAACTGCTGACCAAGGGCGTGATCGACGGCGTCATCGACTATGCACCCGAGGACACCGAAGCCTCCATCGAGGTACTGCAGTCGAGTATCTGCAGCGCGATCGAGTCGATCGAGGAGAGCTGCCGTCTGTTCGCGCGCCAGGAACCCGTGGTGCTCGCACAGTATCGACGCGGGCTGGAGCGATACCTGAAGCCCTCCGAGGCGCTCGCCCAGATCAAATCGCTGACGAGTTTTTCGTTTGCCAACGCACGCCGCACGGTACCGGACGTTTTCGGACTCAGCATGCGCCACCTGCGTTACATTGGATTGCGGCGGCGCATTCGTACCTCGACGACGGATGCCTACGGCCGGCTGGCCACGGTCGAAATCCCGGCCGGCGATCTCGACACCCGTACCCGGCGCGCCCGCGAGGCGGCGTACGAGGAGTGGTTACGCGACCCGGATCTCGTAATCTACAACGAGCAACTTGCAAAAGCGCTGAAGCTCTACCGGCAGCGACGCGGCGAGGTGGACGTCGAGCGCAGCCGCATCGCGGCATACCTGCTGGGCGAGCCGCAACGCAATTATGAGGAAGCGCGTTTCTCGCTGTGTTTCAGCATCGGCCTGTATTTGTACAATCGCTGGAAAACCTCTTCACCGCACAATTTCCGTCGGGTCATCGACTCTTTGACGAATCGCGAACACGAACAGGATCCCGATGACGTTGCACGCACGCCCGAAGACAAGGTCACGGTTCGCGATATCGTATTCGATGCGGAATTGCGTGAAACCATGTCGGGCACGTTCGTAAATGTTCTGATTTTCGACGCGTTCTACGATTCGATCGTCAACGGCTTCGCCGACATCGCGCAGGAAGCGAGGGCGACGCACTCGATATCGGAGGACTCGCTGGCGAGCCTGGTGGAAAAATCCCTTTCGTCGGCCGCAACCATCGTATCCGGTGCCAGCACGGACCCGGAGGAGACCGGCACATACCTTGCCGCAGGCACGAATCTCTTTTCGGACTGGCTTGCTCACTTCCTGAAGTTCAAGGGACGCGGCGCGTTTCTCAAGGAGGTCGAGGAATGGAAGCGGGTGGCATTTACGCGCCTTTCGGACGCGCTGCTGGTACTCATCACGTTCATCTTCGAATCGCTGGTGCCGGGCTTCCTGGCTGCCCAGACCAGCGACAAGAACTACGACGGGCGCATCAACCCCAAGCGCATCGGGAAGCGCAAGGACTTCTGGAACCAACTCGACATCGCGTACAACGACGTGCTCATCCAGAAAGTCCTGGATGACTACAAGCGCCGCAAGCTGACAACCGTCGAGGCTATCCGCGACCGCTTCTTCACCGATTTCGAGGAACAAGATGCCAGCCTGATGTCCGCCGATCCCGTGTCGTTCCCGGGCTTTCGCATGTCGATCGAGCGGGCCCTGGACAACGACGTCACGCCCTGCGGCGTGGTAACCGGCATCGCCAGGCTGTCGTTCGGTCCGCGCAGCGAGGTCGGCGTGCTGATCTCGAACGTGGCCTTCCAGGCGGGTGCCTTCGACATGGCAAGCAGCGAAAAGCTATCGCGCCTGTTGGCCGAGTGCGTACGCTTGCGCTTGCCGATCGTCTGTTTCGTCTCGTCCGGCGGCATGCAGACAAAAGAAGGACCGAACTCCCTGTTCGCGATGGCTGTCGCGAATGATCGCATAACGCGCTTCGTCCGTGACAACGACTTGCCGGTGATCGTATTCGGCTTCGGCGATTGCACGGGCGGATCGCAGGCGAGCTTCGTTACCCATCCGCTGGTGCAGACCTATTATTTCAGCGGCACGAACATGCCGTTCGCAGGGCGTGTCGTGGTGCCGTCATTCCTGCCGTCGAACGTCATCGTCTCCAATTACCTGTCCACGCGGCCGGGAGCCATGCGGGGGCTGGTACATCATCCATTCGCTACAGACCTCGACAAGGAGTTGCGGGCTATCGACCCGGAAATCCCGGTGCCGACCGAGAGCGTCGAAGAAGTCGTCGAGCGCGTTTTCAGCGGCAGCTACCTGCCCGCCGCGCTCGAGCGCTCGGAGCGGGATACCGTCGACGACGAATCGTTGATGAAACCGATCAATCGCGTCCTGATTCACGCGCGCGGTTGCACCGCGGTCAAGCTGACACGCATGGCCAAGAAACGCGGTGCCGAAGTCGTGCTGGTGCAGTCCGATCCCGACATCGACTCAGTGGCAGCGAGCCTGCTCGGCGATGGCGATGAAGTTGTCAGCCTGGGCGGCCAGACTCCGGACGAGAGCTACCTTAACGCCACGAGCGTGTTCGCGATCGCGCGCCGCGAGCGTGTCGATGCCCTGCACCCGGGCATCGGCTTCCTCTCGGAGAACGAAGAGTTTGCGCGATCGTGCCGGCAGCGCGGCATCAATTTCGTCGGGCCGTATGCGAGCAACATGGCCGTGATGGGCAACAAGTCGAATGCCATCAACACCTCGCTGGCCCAGGACGTTCCGGTCGTACCGGGCAGTCGCGGAATCCTGACCAGCCCGGATGCGGCCGCCAGTGTCGCCGAAGCGACCGGCTTCCCTGTATTGCTGAAGGCCGTGCATGGCGGCGGCGGCAAGGGGATCAAAGTGGTGCGGGACGCCGGGCAGATGCGCGACGCGTTCCTGACCGTGTTTGCGGAGGCCAAAAGCGCTTTTGGCAATGGCGATCTCTATCTCGAGAAATTCGTCGAATCGATGCGGCACATCGAGATTCAAATCCTGCGCGACTCCCACGGCAATACGCAGGTGCTTGGCCTGCGGGACTGCAGCGTGCAACGCAACAACCAGAAAGTGCTCGAGGAATCGGAATCGTCGATGCTGCCGAAAGCCCTGGAAGAAGCCGCCTACGAGCACGCACGGAACCTCGCCGACGCTATCGGCTACTTGGGCGCGGGTACGGTCGAGTTTATTTTCGACCTGACCGATAAACAGCTGTACTTCATGGAAATGAACACGCGCCTGCAGGTCGAGCATCCAGTCACGGAGTGGACGACCGGGCTGTCTATCGTAGAACAGCAATTCCGCATCGCCGAAGGCCGAAGTATCGGCGATATCGAGGTACGGCGGCGTGGCTACGCCATCGAGGCCCGGATCACGGCCGAGAAAGGAACCTGCGACGCACACGGCGAAATCGACTTCATTCCCACGCCCGGTGAAATCACGCATTGCGTATTCCCGGAATCGAGTCACGTCGAAGTCATTTCGACGATTGCTGAGGGAAAATCGATTTCACCGTTCTACGACAGCCTGATCGCACAGGTGATCGTGTACGGTGACAATCGCCTGGACGGCATCGACAAGCTCATTCGCTACCTGCGCACGATCGAGATTCGTGGCGTTTGCACGAATATTCCGTTGCTGACGCGTATCCTCGGCGATCCGGTTTTTCGGGACGGAAACTACGACACCGGCTACCTTCCCGGGTTTCTCACGCGCACCGACGCAGACGCGCTACTCGACGAAATGGAACAGACCGGGGCATCGGTGTCCTTGACCTCCGTTCGCATCGAGGGGTCGCAGGAACTCAAGGTGCTGTCTCCGATGACCGGCATCTTCTATACGACTCCGTCACCGACGGAGCCGTCATTCGTCAAAGTCGGCGAACGCGTCGACCTGACGCAAGTCCTGTGCCAGATTGAAGCGATGAAGATGTTCACCGCGGTATCGCTTGCCAGCCTGAACGGCAGCGGCGAGGTGTACCCCGCAGACAAACAGTACGAGGTCATGCGTGTCAACCAGGCCAATGGCGCGCAGGTGAATACAGGCGACCTGCTATTCGTCATCCGGCCGCGCTGACACCAGAACGAGGATATTGAACGCAACACCTCGCCGGTGATGCAGGCAATTCAGGCGCAAGCACTCCTACTAAACCGGGTGTACCCGAGCGTTTAGTCCATTGCGTCTTCAAATACTGTCGCCCGAACCGGAATTGGTATGATGCAGGGAACATTGTGAGCAGCGATTCGACATGCGAAACGTATTCTTCGCCTTGCCAATCGTCTTGTACGTTACTGCGTGCGAGAGGGTTCCGGTGGTCGCAACCCAAATCGAAGGTGATGGCCTTACGCCGCTGACCGAGTTCCAGGCGCCCGGTGACCCTGCACGGGACTGGGCGATCGAAGATGACTGGCATCGGCTGTACGTCGCGGCTCGCGCCGGGCCGGAGCGGCTACGTATCTATGTCAGGACACAGACCGAGCCGTCGACGACATCGCCGATGAAATGGTGGTCGAAGGGTGCCCACCCGATGAGGCTGGGCGTCTCGACTGACTGCAACAGCCGGTTGCAGTACTTCGATAGTCCGGGTAACAGCTACGCCAACAATTTCCTGAAAGCCCTCAATCCGGAGATCCATCCACACTCGCCGGAAAGCGGCGCGCCGGGTTTGGCGGCAATCCTGACGCTAGAGAATTGCATCGACTCCGACATCGAGGTCCGGATAACGGTAATTGATGATTCGGGCGAGCCGGCACGTGAACACCAATTGGCGATCCGGGCCGAGCAGGTGGATTGGTATTACAACCCGTTGTTTCCCTAGCGTGAGCGACTGCTCAGCAGCGAAGCCCTCAGAATTTCGCCAACGGCTGTCAGCAGCACCAACGGACGTCGGCTGTCAATGCCGGGCCTCGGCAGGCACCACCCCAAACTCGATGCGAAACTCCGCTCCAGGCTCCGTGTTGACCATGTCCACACTGCCGTTCATCGCCAAGGTGAGCTGGTGCACGATTGCCAGGCCGATGCCCGTGCCCACCGTTTCACGGGTGAGTTCGGACTCGGAGCGGTAAAAGAGCTCGAAGATCTTCTTCATCTGGTCCCGGGGAATTCCAGGCCCGTAGTCGCGAATCGCGAACTGTACACGACGCTCACCGGTCAGCCGGCAGGAGATATCGATGGCTTTCGTCGACGCGTCTCTCGAGAACTTGATGGCGTTGTCCACGAGGTTGATGACGATTTGCGCGAAGCAGTCTTCGTCGATATTGATCGTAGCCTGTCCTGCGTCTTCGTCCGTAACCAGCCTGAGTTCGAAACCCGCGCGCTCGATCTGGCTCGCGATCTTGGATTCGGTGTTCTTCATCAACGTGGCAACCGCGGTCGGCTGCAGATCGAACTGCGGTTCGTTCCTCGTGATGCTGGCGAGCTGCAGCACATTCGAAATCAGCCTCGAGAGCCGCTCGGACTCGTCGTGGATGAACTCGTAGTAGCTCTGCCGTTTCTCCTCGTCCGCCCAGCCTTCCTTGAGCATTTCGCCGTACATTCGTATCGAGGTCAGCGGCGACTTGAGCTCATGGCTGACAGCCGAGACAAAGTCCTGCTGCTGACGGGCCAGTTCGATCTGGCTCATGCCCAGCCGATACAGGGTGGCGAAGCCACCGATGAACACGATGCCGAGGACCAGCGTGACCCAGCCGAGAACGCTGGCACCGGGCCCCGGCGGCAGGCGCCTGATCGTGTAGATCAACTCGAGGCTGTCGAGCGGCGCCGCGAGACGGCTGCGGTAAAGCAGTGCGCCGTCCAGGTCCGCTGCGACGTCGGGATACGATAATCCACGGGCGCCGCCGATGGTGTCGATAACGTCGTCCTGGTACGCGAGAATCAGGCTCGTCATGTCGGACAACGCGGTATCCGAGAATCTCGAGGCGATAACCTCGCCCGTGAAGGTCTCGCGGTCCAGCAACAGTCCCTGTATATAACGCTCACCGTCCCGCCAGACCTTGCGGAACAACACGAAATGACCGCTGTCGAGCAGGCTGAACTCGAACGGGTCGACTTCGCTCTCGAACGTGCTGATGCGAAGGTCGGAGGATCCTGCAACATTCGCGATGACGTCGGCGTCGGCGAACTCTGCCGTCTCGGGTAACGCGATCTGTTCCTTGCGTGTCGCCCGGCCCGAGGTGACAGCGGTCACGTCGAAGCGCCTGCGCTGCTCGGCACGTTCGAGGTCGGCCGCCTCGCTCTTCTTCTGCAGATCGGCATCGAGCTTCAACTCGCTGACCTTGCCGATACTCTCGAGCCCCTGCGTCGCCGGCATGGCCTCACCGACGGCCTCTTCGGGACTGGCCATGTCCGAGACGTAGGATCGGGCGGCATCGTCCCGCCTGGGTTGATTCAATCGATCGAAAACCCCCTGGCTGTATGCGTCATCTCCTTCGGCCGCCGGTTCATAGGCTTCTTTTTCGTCCACGAACATGGCTGGCGGCGACGGGTCCGGCGCACTTGCCAGTGACCGCGCGGCGCGCTGGCGCATCCCGTTCGCCGGCCGCGACTGCACGAGGCGATTGTCGGCGAGGATCGACTGGATTTCCTGCGCAAGCTGCAACCGCCCCTGGTACTCGGTCTCGTCGATGCCGAGGCTGGATGCCTGCGTGCCTTCGGGCGGCAACAGCGGCGTGCTGAATGCGCCATCGGAGTCGACCTGGAAGTAACCCAGTACGCCCGCCACATCCTCCGTGACAGGGTACGCCGACAAGGGCGAGCGCTGCACGAACTTTGCGCTCGGATCGCCGGAGACCACCAGGAACGTATAATCGCCGAAAGAGCGCGCATCCGCGGAACGGATCATATCGTTGAGTCTGGTATCGATGCGGCCTGTGGTTTCTTCGGCAACACCCCGGTACTGGTGGAAAGCCTCCCATTTGAGCTGGCTGTAGGCCTGCCAGATGAGAATCGCCGTCGGCACGGCCAGTGCCAGGACGAAAAGCGCAAGCAGCGCACGCAACCGGTTCCTGTCGAATCCGTTCATGAGCGTCTTCGGCAGCATCGCCTAGTTCCCTGTGACGAGACGGTAGCCTGCACCCCGCACGGTGATGAGCCTCACCGGTTCCCTGGGGTCGACTTCGATCTTGCGCCGCAACTTGGCGATATGAATGTCGACGGTTCTCGTCTCTATATCGAGGCCCCTCGCGTAACCCCACACTTTCGACAGCAACTCCTCCCTGGACACGGGCCGTTCGCTGTTTTGCGCAAGGTAGCCGAGCACCTCGATCTCACGCTTCGTGAAAGTGATGTCCTCGGCGCCGTTGGTTCCCGACAGGTTCTCGGTGTCGACCTCCACGTCGCCGATGTTCAAGGTCCGCGCCTGCTGCTGCCCTGCCTGGGAGCGCCGCAATACGGCCTCGATGCGCAGCACCAGTTGCTGGATCGAGAACGGCTTGGGCACATAGTCGTCTGCTCCGAGCTTCAGCCCCTGGACGATCTCCTCGTCCGACGTCTTTGCGGTCAACATGATGATGGGCTGGTTGCGATCCTCTGCGCGTATCCGATTGCAGATCTCGTAGCCATCCATGCCGGGCAACATGATGTCGAGCAGCACCAGGTCGAACTTGCCCGTCAACGCTTTGTCCAGGCCCAGCGGCCCGGTATCGGCACTGTCGACGTCGTAGCCATGAAACACGAGCACGTCGATGAGGCCCGTACGAATGGCCTCCTCGTCTTCCACGACCAGTATGCGTAAACGTCTGCTCATCAGGTCCTCAGGCTAGCACTACCGACCCTGCGGGGCATTGAATACGTGTAACGTTTTTGTAAATTCCCGCCACGAGATTTTACCGACGCATGTCTAATTAATCGTCGCGCCGCCTCCTAAGATGCATGCATCGATCGTTTCGACAGGAAACCCAGGAGGCAGGATCATGGCACTTATCAATCGCATTTCGCGGCTATTCAGGGCGGACTTTCACGCTGTCCTCGACCAGATCGAGGAACCTGAAGCCTTGCTGAAACAGGCCATCCGCGACATGGAGGACGACCTGGCCGGCACCGAGCAACGCATTGCCCTGTGCGCGCACGACCAGGAAGCACTATCCGTACGCAAGAGCGAATTCGACACCGCAATCGCTGAGATCGACGCACAGCTCGATCTCTGTTTCGAATCTGAAAAGGACGATCTCGCAAAAGGCCTCATCAAGAAGAAACTCGAGGCGAACAGGATCCGGAAGCGCCTCGACGCAAAGCACGCAGCGAACGAAAAATACCTCGATGAACAACGGGCGATGCTCGATGAAAACCGCGCGACGCTCGAGGGCCTCAGACAAAAGGCCGAGCTGTTCGCACAACGCACGCCGACACGCGCGGAGGGTGGTTCCGAATTCGATGACATCGCCTGGCTCGCGAAAGAAACGGTAGTCAGCGATGACGAAATCGAGATCGAATGGCTGCGCGAAAAAAGCGCAAGGAGTTCATCATGAAGCGACCGACCTTTTTTCATGGCGTGCTCGTCGCCGCCGTGCTCGGCTTTTTTACCAGCGCGATCGTCGCCACGCTGACGCCCTTTGTCGGTATCGGCACGGCGCTTCGCCTCGTCATTCCGGCGATGGGGCTCGCCTACCTCTTGTTCCTGTTCAGCCGCAGTAAGGAGCGAGTCGGGCGCGTTACGACGATATCGCTCTGGGCCGTACTGGCGGTCGCGACCTGGTGGCTCGCGCCGCCGTTGCCACTGTACTTGCTCGTTCACGTTGCCGCCATCTGGCTGGTGCGCTCGTTGTATTTCTACTCCGGCGCATTTCCGGCATTGCTGGATCTCGGTCTCAGCACTTTGAGCGTTTCCGCGACGGTCTGGGCTATTACGCGGTCGGGCAGCGTGTTTCTCGCCACGTGGTGTTTCTTCCTGGTTCAGGCGCTGTTCGTTGCGATCCCGCCATCGATCAAAGGCAAACGACGGGTAAAGGAAGACACCCCGGTCGAGAGCGAGAAATTTGAGCAGGCCCGTCGCCAGGCCGACCAGGCGCTGCGCCAGCTATTTACCCAGTGAAGCGGCGAATTCCAGAGTATCGAAAGAGGATTTGAATCATGAAAACCAAGTTACTGGGCATTGCCCTGTTTACCCTCACGATGGCTGCGGTCGTTTACTACCCGCAGCTGATGGCCAGAAATGTCCCGGCTGACCCGCCGATCCAGCAGCACTTGACGTCCGGGAAGCCCATTGTCGACGTTGTGTTCGTGTTGGACACGACGGGCAGCATGGGCGATCTGATCCAGACTGCAAAAGAGAAGATCTGGTCGATCGCGACAACCATGGCGTCGGCACAACAGACGCCGGATATTCGTATCGGCCTGGTCGCCTACCGCGACAGGAACGATGCGTACGAGACCAGGATCGTCGATCTGTCCGACGATCTCGACTCGGTTTACGCGACGTTGATGGACTTCGAAGCGAACGGCGGCGGCGATACGCCCGAAAGCGTAAACAAGGCACTGTACGATGCCGTTCACAACATGTCCTGGACGCAGCAGGACCAGGCCTACCAGGTCATATTCCTCGTCGGCGACGCTCCGCCGCACATGGACTACGACGAGGTGCAATACCCCGAAATTGCCGCGTCAGCGCTCGAGAAAGGTATCGTCATCAACACGATTCAGTGTGGCGACATACCGTCCGCGGTAGCTCCCTGGACGCAGATTGCGAGCCTCGGTAACGGTGACTTCTTCCAGGTCGAGCAGGCTGGCAGCGCGGTCGCGTACAGCACGCCGTTCGACGAAGAGATCGCAAGCCTGTCGGCAAGGCTCGACGATACGCGACTTTACTTCGGAACCGAGGAAGAAAAAGCGAAGATGCAAAGCAAAGTGGCGGCAACGGAAAAACTCCATGACGGTGCGTCGGTCGAGGCAAGGGCACGGCGCGGCGTCTTCAATGCCTCGGCCGGCGGCAGGGCCAATCTCCTCGGCGACAACGAGCTGGTAGCTGCGTTCGCCAGTGGCGAGGTCAAACTCGATGAACTCGAGGAAGACGCATTGCCGGCGGCGCTGCAGGCCATGGCCCCTGAGGAGCAGGAGGCCTACGTTGCCGAACTCGCCGATGAGCGCGCCGATATCCAGGCGCAGATTCGGGCGCTGTCACAGGACCGTGACGGCTTTCTTGCGAAAAAAGTCGAGGAAGCCGGTGGCCTGAAGAGCTCCCTGGACCAGAAACTGTACGACGCGGTCAAGGAGCAGGCTGGCGAGGCGGGCCTCGAATACGAAGACGGCCCCGCGTACTAATCAAGGTTTTCAGAAACCTCGGTTCGACCCCGGTTCTGTCCGACAAACCTCCGTTCGAGAATTCTGCTGACAAGCCCGCTGCCGCTGAACTTGTTGATCCCGGCCACTGAGTAGTCCGCGCCGGTGATGATGGAGCGCGCCGCGAGCAGGCCGCTCTTCACGGCCGGCCCAATACCCTCGCACATGTCGCGAGTCGCCAGGCCGGCAGAATCGCCGACAATAAAGGCGTTGTCACTCTTGACGGCGTCGGCGTGGCCACGCAAGAAATAGCTGTAGCCTGCGGGATTGTAGTCGGCGTAGTCGATGAGGCCGCGGTGTTTCAGCTTTCGCACAAACCGGCTCCAGAACTGCCGCAGGTGCCCGTCCTGCATTTTGAGTTGATCCGCCATGCCGCCCAGACCCACATTGATGTAGCCGTTCGCTTTCGGCACGTACCAGGCATAACCGGGTAAGCCATCGTCGAAAAACCACAGGTGACACGCCGGGTCCTGCCAGTCGTAGGCGAATTCCTGCTCGTAGGTCGCCGTTTGAAAGGCGCTGATACGCGGATTGCGTTTCTGGAACAGCGTCCGGTAGACCGGGCAGGCGGTGCCTCCGGCGCCGATCAGGTATTTGCACCGGAATTCGCCGTCAATGACATAGTCATTGCCGTCACGCCGGATATCGCGAACCCTGTGCTGCAGAATCCTGGCGCGCGAGCGGTGCAGCAGGAAGTCGTCGAATTCGAGGCGCCTTATCGAATGCTGTCGGGACTTGAGCTTCACCGTGAACGCCTTCCAGTGCAGATGAAGCCGGTCGAAAGTCATGATGCTCAATGGGTAGTCCTGCGAATTCAACTCCAGATCCGCCAACGCCTCCGGCGTCAGCCACCCCGCGCACAGCTTCGTGCGCGG
The DNA here is from genome assembly GCA_945788625.1 of uncultured Woeseiaceae bacterium. Classification (GTDB taxonomy): domain Bacteria; phylum Pseudomonadota; class Gammaproteobacteria; order Steroidobacterales; family Woeseiaceae; genus UBA1847. Next base: position 26,528 of record CALZMQ010000028.1, on the reverse strand, counting down.
AAAGGCCGCGCGGTCCAGGACGAGAACGTCGAGGCCTGCCTCGCGGAGCTTCCATGCACTGGTCGACCCCGCAGGCCCGCCCCCTACAATGACGGCGTCGACCGTATGCACGTCGTTAAGTCCCCTTGCTGTCCGAATACTGGTATTCGCGTGTCAACGGCACATCGTTATTGCCGTAGGGGGCGAACAGGACCTGGTGAAGCTGCAGCGTGCCGGACTGGAAACCGGCCGACGATCCGCCGAGATACAGGCGCCACATGCGCACGAACTCCTCGCTGTACATGTCCCGAACGGTATCGGCGGCCGCCTCGAAATTCTGCAGCCATGTCGCGCAGGTACGCGCATAGTGAAGACGCAGGTTCTCAACGTCCAGGATCGAGAACCGCTGCGGTTCGAATACGGCCATCATTTCTCTGAGGCTCGGAATGTGGCCCCCCGGGAAGATGTGCTTGACGATCCACGGATCGGTTTTGTCTGAATGGCTGCGGGTGATCGAATGAATCAGGCCCAGCCCGTCCGGTTTGAGGCAGCGTTTGACGATCGCTCCCAATGTACTGAAATTCGCGAGCCCGACATGCTCGAGCATGCCGACCGATACGAACGCATCGCATCGTTGGTCGATGCTTCGATAATCGTCGAGAACGAACGACACGCGATCGTCCACTCCCTTCGCCAGGGCCTGTTCCCTGGCGTACGCAACCTGCTCCGTGGAATTGTTATAGGCAATGACGTTGACGTCATGATGCTCGGCCATATGCAGGGCCAGGGCACCCCAGCCGCAACCCGCTTCGATGACCGTCTGCCCGGGCAGTAGTTTCAGTTTTCGGCATACGTGTTCGAGTTTCGCCACCTGCGCCTCGGCCAGCGTCGCCTCAGGGGTGTCATAGTACGCACAGGTGTATACCATGCGCTCGTCCAGCCACAGCCTGTAGAAATCGTTTCCGAGGTCATAGTGATGATGTACGTTATGCCGCGAACGCACTGGCGTATTGGGGCGTAAGGCATACAGTAAGGACCGAGTCTTCGGCCCGTAATAGCTGCGGGCGCGTTTACGGGTGTAAGCGCGGGTGGTCTCGTTGATGAAAGCCAGGAAATCCCCGTCGACGTCGATGAGTCCCTTGCTGTAACACTCGCCAAAACCCACAGACGATGTGCGCAACATTTCGAATATCGCACGTCGCTCGCGAATATGCATGCAAGCAACCGGAGGAGCCTCGGTTACCTGGAATTCATCCCCGTTCCAGAGTCGGATTGAGATGTGCGGGTTTCCGACGTATCTCATCAACCTCTGAACAAGGCGACGGTCAAAATCGGACTCGGCGAGGTTGCGGCTGGTCTCTACATCCATGCTTCTTACCCCTCTTCAGGCGCTGCCGGGCTAGTTTGGCATCAATCAATACTGCCGACAATCGCGGCTTGCCGAAGTCGGTCTTGGCCGCAGCATATGCGTTTGATGAGGCGCCTGGTTTCGGACGCGAGCAGGGTGCTCGTCGATCGGAGCCATTACGTCATGCGCACGAACATCTGCGGCGCCGCGCCGCAGCGAAACGGTTTCACGCGCAACCGTGTCGTCGGCGCGTCACGCAGGCGGTTTGCGCAGTTTCTAGTTGTCCTCGTTCCCGACGCTGTCAGGCCGTAATTTCGGCAGCAGCAGGCGAGAACCCTTTGCCTTCCTCAACGAAATACGGTTCGGGTTCGCGCAGCGCTGATCGGCCTTTTTGTTGGCGTGATCAACGACGAAGTAACGTTTGTCTTTTTTGTTCCGCATAGTCCCCGGGCAACACTCGAACGGAGTGCAGTCACTGGGATAAGCGGAAATGACGCGCAAAAGCCCTCACGCCGTATTCGCGCATATGCTGGCCGTCAGCGTTCTTCGGCGACGACCTCTGTTTGCGTAGCCTCGTTTGCCGCTTGCGAGTCGCCGTCGTCCCCGTCACCAGTCAGCGTGCTGGCGGCAACGACCCCGAGCAGTGCGCCCGCGGCGCCACCCGCAGCGGCGGCGAGCAGGGTCTGCCATGGTGGTGGTGTGCTTCCTTCGGCCATTTTTCGGCTCCTTATTGTTGGTTGGCAATGGTGTCACGCTCAGTCTAGAGGGTGGACCCTCTATTGGCCAGCAACCGGTCTAAGGCGAAGGTCATTGCGGTAGCTGGGCTGATTTGTTATCAAGAAAGACCGGCAGCTCGACTCCGACATGCGCTTATGACGTCCGCACCCACCGTAACGACGCTTCTGCGAGACTGGCGCTCCGGCGACGCCGCGGCGCTCGACCAGTTGACGCCGATGATCTACGACGATCTGCGCCGCATTGCGGCAAGACACCTGAAATCCGAGCGGAGCGGACACACGCTACAGGCCACGGCACTGGTGAACGAGGCTTTCGAGCGAATGGCCGGCGCGGACCTGTCGTTCAATGATCGGGCGCATTTTTTCGCCCTCGCCGCGCGCACCATGCGCCGCATACTTACCGATTACGGCCGTGCGCGCAGAAGCCAGAAACGCGGCAGCGGTGCTGCACCGGTGACCCTGCACGAGGAGCGCGTGTCCGCTTTTGCTTCGACGGACATCGTGGACCTTGACGACGCGCTGGAGAGACTCGCCGTCTTCGATGCGCGTAAAAGCGATATCGTCGTGTTGCGCTACTTCGGTGGCATGACATCCGAGGAGACCGCGAGAGCGTTGGACATATCCGTCGCCACTGTCGACAGGGACATGCGCCTGGCCAAGGCATGGTTGGCAAATGAACTCAAAGACGATTGAACTGAGTCCGGAACGCTGGTCGAGGATCGAGGTGCTCTTCGAACAGGCCTCCGGAATGGATGCGGCCGAGCGCGCCGAGTTTCTCGACCGTGAATGCGTCGACGACGAGGAACTTCGCGACTATGTTTACGCGTTGCTCGACATCGACACGACGGTCGAGGAATCGATTGCGGAAACCATCGTCGAAACGATGAGCCGCGCTTTCGGCGATGACGCTTCACGGGCCGATCAGATGAAGGGCGAGATGATCGGCCCGTATCGCGTCGAGCGCTTGCTCGGCTCCGGCGGCATGGGCATGGTGTATCTCGCGCAAAGGGCCGACGAGCACTTCGATCAACAGGTCGCCATCAAGCTCGGCCGGCATCGCCTCGTCGATCCGCAGGTCGAGATGCGCCTGAAGAACGAGCGGCAGATTCTCGCCGATCTCGATCACCCGAACATCGCACGCCTGTTTGACGGCGGCACAACCGCAGACGGTGTTCCGTACCTCGTTATGGAATACATCGACGGCGTGCGCATCGATACCTATTGCGACCGCAACAAGCTCAGCGTAGTCGAGCGGCTGCAACTGTTCCAGACCATATGCGCCGCAGTGCACTACGCACACCAGAACCTGATCATTCACCGCGACATCAAGGCGGCGAATATTCTCGTTACCGACGACGGCACACCGAAGTTACTCGACTTCGGTATCGCGAAACTGACAGACACGCAGGGCACGGCAACCGACGGCCTCACGCGCGAAGGCGCTGTCATCATGACGCCTGCATCCGCCGCACCCGAGCAACTGCTGGGAAACGCCGTCACGACGGCGACGGACACCTACGCGCTCGGCATGCTCCTGTACCTTTTGTTGACCGGAACGCGCGCGCTTGCGACGGACGACATGACACCCGGCGAGGCCGCACGAATAATCTGCTCGGCGGACGCCGTGCGCCCGAGCCTGCGCCTCGAGCAGGAAAAACACGCAGCCCGCGGCGATATGGCAGCGCAGCAGTTACTCGCTGACATTTCGAGCAATCGCAATTCGACCTTCGAACGTCTGCAGCGCCGTCTGCGCGGCGACCTGGACACGATCATCCTGAATACGCTGCGCAAGGAGCCCGAGCGCCGCTATCGATCTGTCAGCGCGCTGGCAGACGATATCGATCTGCATCTCAAGTCCAGGCCGATCGTCGCGCGGGCAGATTCCTGGCGTTACCGTACCGGTAAGTTCATGCGCCGCCACTACGCGGCTGTTACGGCATCCGCGCTGGTTGTCGCAATGCTCATTTCATTCACCGTGGCGCTGACGATACAAAACCGGGTTGTCGTGAAAGAGCGCGATACAGCGCAGGAAGTGTCACAGTTTCTCGAAGATATCTTCATGGCGCAGGACCCGGCCCAGGCTCGTGGTGCACGCGTAACCGCGGACGAAATACTCTCGACGGGCGCGAGCCGGATTCGCCGTGATCTGGGCGATCGCCCCGAGATTCAATCGACACTCATGGGAACAATCGGCCGGGTCTATTACAACCTCGGTGAATACCCACGCTCGCTCGAGATGCTGGAGCAGGCGCTACAGCTGCGACAGCAGACTGATGGCGAAAACCACCCAAGTGTTGCGGCGGCAAAGAACGACCTGGCAGAGGTACTAATCCGGATCGCTCAATACCAGCGCGCCAGCGAATTATTGCGCAGTTCGCTTGCCATCAATCTGAAGGAAAATGGACCAGGCTCGCCACAAGTCGCAAAGAACCTCTTCAACCTCGCGGAAGTCCACCTCGCGACAGGACAACTCGATGAGGCGGAATCGACCATCCAGTCGAGCCTTGAAATCTACGCGCAACTGGGTTCCGAGCACGGCATAGAATTCGCCGAGTCGAAAAGCGCGCTGGCTCGAATTATGCAGGTCAATGGCGATCTCGACAGAACCGAGGAATTGTTGCGAGAGGCGATTGAGATCGTCACGAACACCGAAGGCCCGGATCACTTCCTGATGGCCTACTACCTGCAAAATCTCGGTGTGCTGCAGCGATCCAAGGGGGACCTGGTAGCGGCCGACCAGACCCTGCATCAGGCTCTCGACGCGACGCGACGCATTCTCGGCGAAAAACACGATCTCGTGGCCACGACGCTGGTCATTCAGGGGTCCCTGCTGCACGATACGGGCGACTATGACAATGCGGAGCGAGCCATTCGTGATGCATTGTCGTTGCACGTCGAGACGCGCGGCGGAGACCATCCGCTGGTCGGCTACGACATGACGGTACTCGGCATGCTATTGCATGACAAAGAGGAACTGGCCGCTGCCGAGGAGATGCTTCGCGGGGCCCTGGTCATCTTCGATCAGGCGCTCGACGATAATCATCAGTACACGGCATCTGCCCTGACCGAACTCGGGGCGGTGCTTAACACGACGGGCCACCTGGCCGAGGCGGAGACTTTGCTCGGGCGCGCGCTTGCTATTCGTGAAGCAGACTACCCGCCCGAACATGAGGGCGTTGCGGCGACGCGCGTGGAATATGCCGATACCTTGACGCGCCTGGGCCTGTACGACGAAGCCGAACCGCTGTTGCTGCAAAGTCTCGAGACGCTCAACCGCAAGCCCGGGCGCCGCCAGCAGCGTGCGACCCGGGCGTTGGAGCGTCTTCGCAATCTGTCCGGCCAGGCTCGATAACCGCCTACATATCGAACGCTTCGGCGACCTCCACGGAGCCGCCGGCCGACAGAATTGGGCAAGCCCTGGCCTTGGCGAGGGCATCGTCAATGTCGGCAGCTTCGATCAGGCTGTAGCCGCTGGCGGGGTTCGCGCCGCCATTATCCGAGACCGAGCCGTCGCTATTGACCGTGCTCGAAATGCCGACCGGGTTACCGCCGTCTACAACAGCCGATCCCATCGAACCGAACCACTCGCCCCAGGCGTTCATCACCTCGGTGACCGCTTCTTCAGTTTCCGGCTTGCTGCCGCCGTGATACACGAACAGGAACTTCGACATGTGCCCTCTCCTTCGCCTATGATTAAAATGGAAATAGAGAATATCTCTATTTTTTACTACAATCATCAGGCGAATTACCGCAATATTCACCATATTATTGTGCAAACTACACATTTTCTGTGATTCCAGAGCGACAGAACACACCCCTGGCCGACGCACTACGCTCGCTCGAGCAATGCGGCGTCGTTCCGGATGCCGCAGAAGCAATGGGCAAGGCCGGCGAAGCCGTGCAACAGGAATTGCTCGAGACCATCGTGGCCGAAATTCCAGCTTTCTCGGCCTCGGCCAACCCGGACGTTTTGCCGCAGCTCGCAGCGCATGCCGACGAGCATATCGCCGAGATCCGCCGCCTGTTCGGCGGTGGCCGCAGCGGCGATTTCAGGTTCGTCCGGGAGCACGCGCACCTGCGGGCGGAGCAGAAATTCCCGCTCGAGGCCACGCTGCATGCCTATCGATGCGGTCACAAAGTGCTGTCACGATGGCTGCGGGACGTGGCCCTCGCGAGCGCGGATCGTTCCGCACAGGTTCGCCGCGTGGTGGCGACCGTCGCCGATTTCGCCATCGAGTACACCGACCGGGTGAGCACGATTGCGACCTCGGAATACGTGGCCCGAACCCGCACGCTGGCGGAGGTCGAAGGCGATCGGCGTACCGAGCTCCTGAACGTACTGTTGAGCGGCTACGACGAGTCCGACGGGCGTGTCGCGCGCCTGTTGCGGAAATCCGGCTACCTCGAGCAGCGGCAATCCTATTGCGTTGCCGTCGCGCAACCTGTGGACGCCAGCGAGATGGACAACCCTGCACGAGCGCAGCGCCTTGTCGATTCGCTCAATGCTGCATTGAGTGCGCTGCCGATTCGATCGCTGGTCGCGATTCGTGACAACACCGCCACTGCCGTTCTGTCCGCCACGCGACGACTGTCGGGCTGGACACTGCAACAGTCCGCCCTTGCGTCGCGCGTCAAGCCGCATTTGCTGAGATTGGGTAACGCCGTGCTGATCGGTATCAGTAGCGACGCGCCCTCCACGTCATATATTCCGAATGCCCGCAACGAAGCGAAGCTGGCACTGGACCTCGCCGACGTCTCCAATCGCGCGGTGCTGTACTCGGAGATTCCGGTACGCAAGATGATGTTGCGCCTGGCCGAAGAACGGATGCAATCCGCGTTGCCTGCGTGGGCCAACGACTTTATCGCGGCCGACAAGAAGGCGCGTGGCTCGCTGAAAAGCACGCTCGAGGCTTACGCGGACGCGAACATGAACGTGCTGCGCGCGGCAGAAAAGCTAGCCGTGCACCCGAACACGATCTACTCACGCATGCAGAGGATCGCCGACGCGACGGGAAAGAACGCCCTGACCTATCACGACCTCAACGAGCTGCTGCTTGCCTCGGACTGCAAGCGCCTCTAGTTCGCCGGCTTGCCGGGCGTCGCCGATGAGATCACTATGTACCTGTGGCTGAAGAGGACTTGGTATGAGCGACAAGACCTTACTCCTGTTCTCATTTGTGCGTCGTTGCAGATCACCGCTGCTGTTGCTTGTGTGCCTGCCACTGCTTGGCGCCAATTGCGAAGGACTGATCAAGGGGCTGAGCTTTCTCGATTTCAATCGGAAACTGGCCGCAACCTGGGCGCCGATCCATCACCAGGACGTCGACGTTAGCGGCGGCGACGCGCTCGGTGGGGACTCCGATTTCATCAGCGCGATCGATTTCGACGGTAACTGGGCCACGGATGACAATTGGGAGAATACGAGCCGGTTCCCTTTGTCGGCGCACGGCTATTATTCGGTCGTCTGGACACGTACCCACTGGTATGTCGTCTACGCGTTCTACCATCCAAGAGACTGGTGCGATGTGTTCCTGTGCGGCGCCGTCGACAAACACGAAAACGACCTCGAAGGGCTCCTGGCGATCATTCGCCGCCCGGTAGTGTTCGCTGATGATGATTTCGGTACCCTGGAGGGCATCGTCACCGTGTTTCACAACGACTTCTTCTCGTTCACCCCACAAGGCAGCCCGCTGACGGACGGTGACGAGGACATAGATGGCACCTTGACCATGCAGGCTTTCGACGGCGGACTGCACCCGGTCACGGCGCAAGAGGCGAAGGGGCACGGCCTCAAGGCGCATCCGTTCGTGAAGATCGAAGGTGGCGACGGCGTTGTCTATTTTCCGTCAGAAATCGCCGAGGTACCTTCCGGGCCTAATGACCGGAACGTCGCTTACAAGCTCGTCAACATCTTCGATCCGGGCGGCATGTGGTCCCGGCGAAACGACCCCCAGACTTTTGCCAGCTTCGGCGCGTTCAAAGGCGACAACGGCAAGGACAACGCCGCGCATGCGCCCTGGGCCTGGGACGATCACGACGACGGTGCTACGCTGCCCGGCGGTGAGCTGGCGCTCGATCCCGCCAAACTGGCACGCAGATACTTCGACGGCCTCGGCGCCTTCAGCGATATCTACACGTCCAATCCGTACATGGACATCAGCTGCGATTTTCCGACGACCTGCTGAAGCTACCGGCGTCATTCACCCTTGACGATTGCCTGTTGACGACCGCCCTTGCGACGTTTGCTCATCTTGTCGAGTTCGTCGAGCGTGAGCCCCCTGGCGAATTTGTCCGCGCGCGCGCGTATCGAACGATCCGACTCATCGGAGCGCTCGCCCACCAGCCCGGTGTCGTAACCGAGTGCACGACCTGACTTCGCGTCGAAGCCCAGCATTACCAGCCCGAACTGATCCGGCAGGTTCAGCGCATCCATATCGAGGTCGAATGACTTCTCGTGCCGGTCATCAAGCATCTTGCTTTCCGGCAACGACAGCCGCCCGACCAGTACGGGATCCCCGCGTCGCGCCATGGCAACCAGCGCCACTATTATTTCCCGATCGACCGGCTGCAGCGGGTCGATCGGCCATTCCCAGAAGGGGTCGAACAGCCGCCCGATTTGCGCAAAAACCTTGAGTATTCGCTGTGATTTCAAGCGCCAGAGTTCCCGGCCGTGAATGCCGTCGTCCGCCGAGAAATACAGGTACGCGCCGAGCTCCGTAAAATCCTCGGGGAAGGAACTGCTCGGGTGATAGCCACCACCCGAAGTCTTGTTGACGTCCGCAGCGACCTTGTACGTCGACCCGTCCAACCGCAACACTTCGCGATTACCGATGTACTCTGTATTTCCCGCGAAATAGAGTGCGTTCGGCGCTGAGCCGTAGGAAATCAGGTTGCCCGGACCGGTACCGCCGGACCCGGGGATGATGTCGACCGGCACGCTGATCGTGTTGCCGTCGTACTGGCGAATCTCCGAGCCGTACGCATCGCCGCCGGCGTCGAAATACAGGTCGCCTTTGTGAATCGCGAAATTGTGTGGGTACGAGCTTGTCCCCCCTGGCGCGATATCGGCCAGCATCGACGCATTGTTGCCGTCGAAGCGCCACACCTCATAGCCGTGCCCTGTGCTCGCACCACCGTCCAGTGCCGGGAAATAGAGGTTTTTGCCATAGACGATCGCGTGCATGCCGTCCCAGAACGCGCCGCTACCGCCGTTGGGGTTGATGTCGGCTGCTTTCGCGGCGTTCGTGCCATCAAAGCGCCAGGGCTCTGATCCGTTACCATCGTCGCCGGAAAAATAAAGCTCGCCCTTAAACGTGATGCAACAGGCTCTCAATCCAATGTGATTGGTGCCGGGCTGGTTCTTGATGTCGACGGCAAGCGATGCCGTATTGCCGTCGAAACGGTACAGCTCGTAGCCGACTGTGCCGGCGTTCGCGCCGAAGTACAGGTTGCCGTTGTAAACCGCTTTCGAGCCAACCGAGCTACTCAGGTCGGCGCCCGGCGCCACATCGGCGGCAACGGTTACCGTCGAACCGTCGTAGCGCATGAGCTCCCGGCCCGCACCGGGGCTTCTCGCTGTGAAATAAAGGTCGCCGTCGTAGACGGCGAACCACTCAGGCAGCGAACTATCCGGGCCGGGCATGATGTCGGCCACCATCGAGGCCGAATTGCCGTCATAACGCCACAGCTCTTTCCCGGAGGCGCCGTCGTTGCCGCGAAAATACAGGTTGCCGTCGTAGGCGATCATGTAGTGCGGCATCTGCGTGCTCGTGTACCAGCGGTCCATGGAATCGTCCGCGCCCGGATTGAGATCGGTAAGGCGTTCCACCTTGTGCGTCTCTATCCACTCGATGTGGAACAGGTAAAACACCTGTGCGTGCGCGGGCGCGCACAGAAACAACGCGACTGCAATTGCGGCAGCGCGCCTGAATAGTTGGCTGCGTATACTCATGGCTGATTCTCCTTCTTGCGTCTAAAAGCGCAAAAGGAGCGCGAATCGCCGCAGCGGATCACGAGATCGGCACAGTCCGGCGAGTTTGCCGCGATCAGACGCCCAGTATTTTCATGACCTGCCTGACGTCGGACTCGGCTTCCCGAAGAAAGGCCATACTGGCCTCGGGATCGAGTTTGGCGAGGTTCAGTTTATCGAATGCCGGTACCTCGTTGATACGCGGCAGCTCATGCATCTTTTGCGTACCGATCAGCGTGTGCAGCCTCGCAATCAACACCAGGTCCGCCAGGTCGGCCTGTGGTTGTTTGTCACGGAACCAGTCGTTGCGACTGCGCGCGACTTCGACCATTTCGTCATCGAAGCTCCATTTCTGCAGCAACACCACCCCCACCTTGCCGGCGACGGCATCGATGCTGCTGTAAATACGTTCCGGCTCCGGCAACGGGGGCCGATAGTTCTCCAGCGTCAGCATAAGCGGCAGTACACCGATATCCTGCAACAAGCCTGCGAGCATTGCCTTGTCCGGGTCGAAGCCGGGGCATCGACCGGCGATAACGGCTGTGACCGCGGCAAGTCTCGCGGACCGCGCCCATGTGTCTTTCATCAAGCGGCCGAGGACTTTGCTGCGCGTCTTGAACATGGCGCGCAATGCGTGTGAGGTAACGAGGTTTCGGGTCGCGCCGACGCCGAGGCGGCCTATGGCGTTTTCGACGTCGTTGATCGGCACTGCTGCGCCGTACAGCGAGCTGTTCGAGATGCGCATGAGATAGGCGCATATCCCGGGGTCGGCCGACACCACCCTGGCTATCGTGCCGACGTTGTAGTTTGGCTTTTGCATCGCGGCGCGGATGCGCAGCGCAACGTCGGGCATGCTCGGCAAAGGCGCCCGGTCCGCCAGGATTTCGCGGTAGGCGCGGGCGAAGAAGCCACTGACTGGCCGGCGATCGACTGTTTGCGAATTGAGCATATTCTCTGACTCTGAAGACTCTCGGTCTCTCTCATGTATATCGACCGGATCCGCAAGATATTGAGTCAGCCGGCAGGGCACCCCCCGAATTCCCGCCGCTCCCTGGTTACGACATTGAACGTAACGAGGCGACAGCCGTGAGGCTCATGAAGTGTCATAGCGACTTCGCTGCCATCCGAAGACAGCACGGGCGCGCCGATTTTCGCTTTGCCCGGGTTCTTCAGAACCAGCAGGCAGCCACCGGCGAATTCAACGTGGACATCCCGATCGACGAGATAGGCTTCGGTCGCAAACAGGTCCGGTGAGTCGGTGGAGGCCACTACCACGACGCAAACTGCCAGCAGTCCCGCCAGTCGCGTGGCGACGGGTTTGACCGCCGCTGATGCGGCCCGGGGGTCGTCGACCGGATCGGCATGCAGCCATTGGTAGCCGACCCTCGGCACGGTGCGAATATAGGCAGGCTCCCGCGAATCCTCTTCGAGTGCCACGCGAATTGCCCATACGGCCTGGTTGAGTCCTTTGTCCCCGGTCAGGAAATTACCTTGCCACACTTCGCGAATGATATCGGCACGGCGAACCACCTCTGGTGCACGCGATATGAGCATGGACAGTACCTGCCAGCTCTTTTCCTGCAGTGCAACCGGGCGCCCGCCAAGTATCACGCTGCGGCGCCTGGTATCGAGCTGCAATGACCTGGATTTCATGGAACAGCCCCCTTTGTTTTGTTTTCAGCTTGGACCAAAAGAGAGAAAAAGAGTTGCGCGGCGCCGGCACGGCGAGCACCCTGATTGAATTGAGTCGCGCTCTGGTTTCTACGAAGAACAAGGACGGGAAGCATGAAGAACAGATCGGCTTTGCCTTGTTGGCTGCTCGTATTGTGCCCGGCCGCTTTCGCAAATACCCAGATGAGCGTCCGTGACGGGCTCATCGATGGCACGAGCCTCGAGCCGTATCGAATCAAATGGCGGCAATGCGCCCTTCAGGAGGGTCAGTGGCAGGCCCGGGGCGACGTGTCCGAGGAACTCGTCGTCATCGGCGATTCCGTTCTGCGGCTTCGCCAGAGCGGACAACAGCCGGGCGGCGCCCGGACCCGCTCCGACACTTATTTCGAGCGCGCGTCAATGGCGCCGTTGCGCATGGAAATGGAGGCAACGATGGACGGCAAGCGCCTTGCCTATGCCGAGCGCACGCTCGATGCCGACGGCTACACCGGCGTCGCCATGCAGGGGGAGGACGTCAAGCCCTTGCAGGGCGTCATCAACTCGAACATGTTGCACGGCGCCGCGATGGGCTTGCCGCTCGCCACCATGGACTTCCAGGACGAACCGGTGGAGTTTCTCGCTTCCATGGTCGGCTTCGATGCAAGCTACGTGGTCATCGCCGAGTGGGTCGGCAAGGAAATGCTGAGATTCCAGGAAAAGGACATCGAGGCGTGGCTGATCGACGTTGAATGGCATCACCGTGAGTCAGGCGACGTCTACCCCCCAGGTCCGGACGCCAGCGGCGGGCGTTACTGGGTCGTTAACGACCCGCCGCAAGGCTATCCGTACGTGCCGCGCTACCAGACCGACACGTACGCCGTGGAATTCGATCAGGGTATCTGCCCGCCCTCGCATTAGCCCCGGAGCCAGATACTCCAGCCGATGCCGCTTGGCAGCGTCAGCGGGTCGTGGTCCGCGTCGACCGTTCCTGCGTCCTCTTCTTCGGCCCCCGTCTCGAAACCGGTTGCTGCGAAGCAAAACGTTGTTTTCGAGTGTTGCATCCATATGTGGTCCGACGGATACTAAATTCGGCAGAGCCCGTAGTCTCTAGCGCGATTTTGTATGACCTATCAATCATCAGTCACGTACCACGGCGACCATGTCAGGGTTGAGATTCACGGCAATGGCTTTTTTCGGGTTCCGGTAACGACTGATTCAAATAAGGCGCAGGCGCTGCTGTCTGCGAACGTAGATGGACGATAGATTCACAGTCACGTTTCATGGCGACCACGTACGGGTCGATACCCGGGCCACCGACAGGGACATGGATTTCGCAAAGGCGCTCTGGCGCGCGGTAAAACACGCGTGCATTGAAAACGATTGTTTCAACGTGCTCGGGGTGTCCCTGGCCCCACGAGACGCACCGACGATGTACGCCTATGCTTATGCCGAGATGTTCAAGGAAGTGGGGATTACCGGCAGATTTCGCATCGCATGGGTCGAACTCAATGTCGAAGCGAAGGCCACAACGCGATTTACCGAAACGGTGCTGCTGAATCGTGGATTCCGCGGGGGCGCATTCGACACGGAAGAAGAAGCCCTGCAATGGCTGCTTCCGGAGTCGGGTTGACAGGTCCGGGGTCGTCGGCTGACCAGCAAGCGCGGTGCGACGGTTCAGTCGACTTTGTGCAACGTTAGGAACATCGCCTTGTCGAGCGCCGAGAAAAAGTCCTGGTAGGATTTCGGATCTTCTATCGGCTTTTCGTTAAAACGCGCATTCGCGCGAACGGAAAGGCGGTCGCCATCGCGCTGACGAACGATCACCGTCATACGAATCTCGTAATTCTGCAACTTGGTAGCGGAAATCGTAGCCAGCTCGTAGTCCGCCTTGTCGATGACGAAACCCAGGTCCTGCAGCGTTGCCACGACCGATCGTAGCGTGCCGCGCTTGTCCAGCGTGTCGTACTCGCGCGTCTGCATCTGGCGCAGTTCGACCTGGCTGCCGCCAGCGGTTATCGCTGCCGTCTGCGTCGCGCATCCGGCGAGCACCAATAGTGTCATTACAATCAGTATTCGCATTCTCAGCCGCTCTCTTTTTCAAGGAAAACCGATTTTGACAGCTTATCGAAAAACGCCTGGTATACATCGGCGTCGTTGACGGTCTCCTGATCGTACAATTCCCCGTTGCGGGCCCATATCACGCGCTGGATGGTAACGCGTACGGTGTGGGCGTTACTGTTGTCGAGATCCGGCAGGACGACCAGCGTCAGCTTGATGTCCTGGACGTCCTTCGACGATTGAAACGAATCGCTTTCACAGCCGAGAAAGATCGTCAGCAGGCAGTCGGCCACGTCCATCGCGATTTTGCCGGCGGTCTCCGCCGCGTTCTTCGCGTCCGCTCGTTTCGAGGCCGACAAAACGCCCAGCTCCTTCTCGACCTCGTCAAGCGCGTAACCCAGATCCTGTAGCACAGCCGAAGACGCGGAGAGTATTTCAATCTCGGTCACACCCTCGTACTCACGCGTCTGCAGCTGGCGCGTTTCCAGTGCGCTCTCCGAGAGTCGAAACGCATCGTCAGGGATCGTCGCGCAGGCCCCGATCAAAAGTATGACCGGCGCCAGCAGGACAAAACGGGGCACGCGATCAGAATCGTGATGTGTGATACGCAAAGTCACGAACGAATCCGTCCCCGTCGAACTTGATCACGACGGTCAGCGTTCTTTGGCTCGTTGCACCCGACGATTGACTGCCCTTGACGTTTCCTGCGGCGACGACGTCGGAGCCACCGCCGATGGCGAGAATGCCGGCACTGGCGTCGGCACGAACGTACTGCGTCGAGATCTTGTCGTAGATCCATACTTCATTGCGATTTTCGTCCGTGGACACGATGTTCGGCGATCCGAGCACCTCGGCCACCTCCGCACCGGACATACCGATGCGTACCTCACGTTGCACGGTGCCGACCGTAAGTTGTTCATCGGCCTCGGGATTGTAGTATTGGTCGGCGGCACATCCCGACAGGACCGCTATTGCGGCGAGTATTGGTAGTCGATGCATGACATTGTCCTCTCAATGGCGACCCTTGGACTAGTGTAACCTCAATTCTGCGTGGCGCAGAAGAGCATGATGAACCGCATAAGCTGAAGGATTGCTGAACGACCGGAGCCTGCTACGGCGCAGGTACACCGGCAATGTACCTGCGCGTGTTTCACAGGCAGGCTGTTCACCGGCTGTCCTGTGGTAGCGTGGCAGTTTGATCGAGATGCGGCGGCTTGGAAGATGATTTACACGATTGTTGTCCTTGGCTACGTGCTGGTCCTGGTGGGCATCGCCGTGTACAAAAGCCGCACGATCAAATCCGCAGACGATTTCATCGTTGCGGGCCGCAAAGTGCCGGTGTACCTGCTGATCGCAACGCTTGTCTGTACCTGGATCGGCTCCGGCAGCCTGTTCGGGACGGCCGGCCTGACATTCAGGACGGGTATCTCCGAACTCTGGTTTTCCGCCGGTGCGTGGGTCGGAATCCTGGTGATTTACATGATCGCCGCGAGAGTACGGCGCATTGCGCAATACACGCTGACAGACCTCCTCGAGAAGCGCTATAGCCAGGCCGCAAAAGTGCTCGGCACCATAACCATCATCATTGCCTACATGGTCATCGCCGGCTACCAGTTCAAAGGCGGTGGCCGCTTCATTGCGATCCTGTCGGAGGGTGCGATCAGTCCGGAGACAGGCATGCTGATTGCGGCTGCACTGATCATCGGGTTTACGGTGCTCGCCGGCATGGTGTCCATCGTATCGATCGATATTTTCAACGGCTCGGTGATGTTGCTGGCAATGATCGTCACACTACCCTTCGCCGTCGCGAGTCACGGCGGCATCGATGCGGTATATACGACGATTGCGCAGGCACAACCGAGTCACCTTTCACTGTTTGGCGGCCATGATTTTTTCTGGGTCGTCGGCATCGCTTTGCCGACCTTCCTGTTGCTCATGAGCGAGAGCAGCATGTACCAGAAGTTTTCGTCCGCCGACAGTGCGGGCAACGCCAGGAAAGCGGTTCTCGGCATGTTTGCCGGTGTCGTGCTGGTCGAAATCCTGATGATGCTCATTGCCCTGGTTGGGTTCGCGATTTACGCCGACGACCCACGCTTTTTCTTCCCGGATGGCTCCATCAACCGGGCGATGGCCGAGGAGATCATCCTGCGCATCGGTTTCGAACAACTGCCGGTCATCGTAGGTTCACTGTTGCTGGCCGCCGGCGCGGCGATCATCATCTCGACCGGCAATACGTTCCTGATGGTGACCTCGACCAATGTGACGCGCGACATTTTTCAGGCGTTCTTTTTCAGGAACGCGACTCCGACGCAGATTGTCATGCTGCAGCGCGTCACGATCGTCGGAATAGGCGTGCTCGCCTACCTGATGATGAGCCAGTTCGAGACTATTCTCGAGATGGCGCTGATCTCGTACACGATGATCGGTGCGTCGCTCGCGCCGGCGCTACTCGCTGCGTTCTTCTGGAAACGCGTGACCCGGATCGGAGGATTGGCGTCCATCGCGTCCGGTATGCTCACCGTGATCGGCATCACCCTGATGAACACTATTTACAGAGACTCTGAAGAGGGGCTCGAGGTGCTGGGGTTCTCGTTTCCGATGGACACGGATTACATCGCGATACCGGCGGTGATCGTGTCTGTCGCAACGCTTGTCACAGTCAGCCTGCTTACGGCGAAACCCGATGAAAGCGACTGGCGCGAATTCATCGACGCCTAGCGGTCTGTTCCTTGCAAGTATCGCTTTCCAGGTAGCTTGCCAGCCGCGAAACCGGGGTGACCTCGGGACTGTGTGAGTTCACGACACGGACCTCGGTCGGGAGATTGCTCACCGCCCACTCGGCAAACCAGCACTCGGTCGCCGCGCGATGTTCCGCCGGCTGTTCTGCGTCGGAACGGGGCACGTGCACGTCCGAGACGAAGAAATAGTCCCTGTCGATCGCCCAGACTCCCAACATTGCGTAGGAATGCGGGCCGGAGCCGATTGGCAATAGCTTGACGCGGTTCGGTTTCTCGCCCAGGACGACGGGTTCGACGACCGGCACAACGCTGACGGGCTTTTTCTGCTCGCTCAGCCTGTCGGCCGGCATGGTCGATCGATTCAGTGCGTGTTGAAAGAATGCGGCGGATTCTTTTGTCGAGTAGACCGCAGCACCTGCGGCTGCAAACGCACGTGCGCCACCGGCATGATCGTCATGAAAATGTGTGAGTACAGCCGCTCGAATCGGCCGGCCTGGCAGTTCCTCGTTGAGGAAATCGACGAAGCTCTCCGACAGGCCGCTAATGCCCAGGCCGGGCACCAGGTCGGACGGCGGAATGTGATGAAACTCGACCCAGCCCGCCGGTGCGTCGGCGATAACGAGTCCTTCGTCCGTGTCCACGACGAGGTGCTGGAAACCAGTGCGAACACCGCGAACGAGGTAAACGCCCTCCGCGAGGTCGGTGAGCCGCATATCGACTGTCGCAGGCCAGCGATCGCCCGGCACTTCGATCGGGCCTTCGCCCGGCGTTGCCTGCCATATTGATGCGGCCTCATCGTCGGGCACTTCGCGCCAGCGGCCGACCGCCTCGAACAGCAATGCGTCGTCCACGACCAGTCGCAGCCGCGGTCGCGCTGCATCCTTCCAGTCCCAGTTCCAAACGACGCTGACGCGTCCCCGCAGGGGTAAGTCGGCAGAGGTGCGAACGGACAACAGCCTATCGTCGACGACCTCGGCTGCAAGACCATTAACGCCCTCTCGCGTCGTCCTTATTTCCTGCAGAAGCCGGCGCGGGTCGACACGGCGTACGCGCAATGCTTCATCCAGATTGTCGGTGCCGCGAAATTCGACATCGGGTGGAGCTTCGCGATTGACGATCCGGACAACGTCCGGAGGCAGGTAAGCAACGCTCCAGTCACCATCCATATCGGGGTTCGATTTGCCGGTGCCTGTAAACAGGACGCGATTCGAATCATCGTCGGTGACGACGCACCATGACGTCGGGTAGGCCTCACCGGCCTCCGGCGTCGTTCCCTGGTATCGCATACCGAGGTCGAACTCGCCGTCGAGACAGAATTCGGTCGTGCCATCAGCCACAGCCGCCGACGCTGAAGACAGCAATAGGAAAAGAGCGAGATAGCGATTCATCCAGGTCAGAACATAAACGAATCAGGACCTGAGCGCGAACACCGACATATACCGTTTCAGCATTTCGGGGGATCCGGCCGTCAGCAACGTCTCCGGGTTCTCACTGGCAACGAACAGTTCGCCGATCGTACCGTCGATGACGAGGTCCGCGTCCGGTACACGGCCAAGCCCGATCGTGACCACGCCGCCAGCGATCGCCATCCACCCGGTGAGGCCGTCCGTCTCAAACTGCACGGTCAACAGCAAATCGCCGGCGCGCTGCGACTGGAACAGTGCTTTCAAAGCGACCAGGTCCCAGTCGTCCTGATGGTGGTCGCCCGGCTGGTTCTTCGGGCCATGAGCGAGTCCCCAGCGAACCAGCGCCAGGACCGCCGGTTCCAGCGCAATACCGCTTTGCGTCAGTGCGTAGCTGTGAACACCGCCGTCCTCAGTACGCCGCTCGATCAATCCGGCCGATTCGAGTTCCTTCAACCGGGCCGCCAGCAGGTTGGTGCCGATGCCCTTCTGCGACTGCAAAAGGTCCCTGAAGCGCCGCGGTGCGACCAGCAGATCCCGGATCAACAACAGGGTCCAGCGCTCACCGACTACGTCCACCGATCGCGCCAGGGCGCAGTTCTGCTTGTAGCTGCGTTTTGCCATGGTTGACGAGCCTAGCATTTCACTATATATTTTTAAAGTACTATATTATTTTAAAGTGAGGAACAGGAT
Organism: uncultured Woeseiaceae bacterium; assembly: GCA_945788625.1. Lineage (GTDB taxonomy): Bacteria > Pseudomonadota > Gammaproteobacteria > Steroidobacterales > Woeseiaceae > UBA1847. The sequence continues at coordinate 7,953 of CALZMQ010000028.1, read as the reverse complement.
GAGTAACGACACGCAACTGTTGCTGCGCGCACTGCGGCTGAACGCCTTCTTTTCCGGGACTTGCGCCCTGATCATGTTCGTCACGGCGGGCTGGATTTCGGCACAGCTCGGTCTCGGCTCCCCCCTGCCCGTCTACGCGACCGCCGCTTTCCTCGTGCTGTTTGCGCTGCAACTCGCAAACATCGTGCGCACGGGCTCGATCCGGTCCTGGGAGATCTTAGGCATAATCGGCGGGGATATCGCCTGGGTCGTCGCTAGCATTGTGCTAGTCGCGATGTACTTCGAATCGCTGACAACGGCCGGCCTCATTATCGTCGACGTCGTTGCCGTCGCCGTCCTGTTCTTCGCCGTTCAACAGATTCGCGGGCTCTCGGCGACGAGGTAGCCATTGCCCGCCTGTGCGCGCACGAGCACGGCAATCACCGTCCGGCGGGGACTTCACTCGACGGGTTCGGTGCCATCGTCTTGCGTCACGATCTGCAGCTGCGAATAGGCGTCCTGAACCGGTTCGGCACCGTATTTCCGCTCGAGCCGTCGAACGGCAAAGTGGCCGCGCGCCATATCCTGAAAATGCGAAATGAACATCGTGTTGATTAGCCCCCCGCCGACCGCCCCTATGACGGGGATCGTCTGTGCCATCGCTTTTTGCGTGACGACGATGCCGAAGCGGTTTGCCAGAGACGCGATAAGGCGCACCAATACCGGTGCGCTGGCGCTGCCGACACCCTGGGCCGCGACATACTGCAGCGCGTCCTGCGCCGCTTTGCCCAGTGCCAGCCGCACACCGTAATAGGTCGATTCCGCGGCATCGTCCTTGTCCGACCTGCCGCTTCCCATCGCAAACACCTGCATACAGTTCAGAACGGTATCCGGATCATCGAGGGACTCGCCTTCCGCCCGCGCGATATCGGCGATCGACCGGAACATGATTCCCGTCGTCAACGGAAGCTCCACGATCAGGGTCCCGATCCCGAAAAATCCCGACACAGCTCCCGTCGTCATGGCGGCGGCAGTGTGCAATCTGGGACTCGCCGGAACCTGCCCCGAACCCATGCTTCGCATCGAACTCAGAAGTACGTACTCGATCGCCTTGTGCGCCGACTTGCTCACGGCCTCGACGACTGCGTCGGGCGCTCGCTTGCCGAGTTCGCGGGCGACGGCTTCCACGGGCATGCCGACGGCGGAACTCACGCGTATCGCAAGCGACGGGTTTTCGAGCGTTTTGTACGCCTCTTCGAGAGTCAGGAGTTCGCCGTCCGTCAGTTCCATCCCGTGACTATCGCATACTCGTCGCGCGTCCCCTACTAAAGCGCACGGCGTGGACAAGTTCATTACCGCAGGAATGCTGAACGCCGCGAATCGCGGCGTGCGGGTGCGATTCCTCGTCGACGACATTTACCCCACGGTTACTGACAAACACCTCGCATTGCTGGATGCGCATGCGAAGATCGAGGTGCGGCTATACAACCCGGTTGCGCGGCGCGGCCTGTCCGTGCTGAATTTCCTCGTCGAACACCGTGAGCCGTACGCCGGATCATGGCTGAGGCTGAAGGCCTTCCTGTCCAGGACCGCGCCGCAGAACCAGCTCTAGGTACCGGCTCGCTGACGGCAACGTCGGCGAACGGCATCAGTTCGTAACGGTCGCCGACAAGCGGTCGTCGTGGCGCTACTATAGTTTCCTGGCCAACCTGTGACCGGGAGCAGTTTTTGGATTCCATTACCCAGGCCATTCTCGGCGCGAGCGTCGCGGGTGTTTGTGCGCCACGTGGACACCGACGAAAGGCGCTGATCGCCGGTGCCGCCCTGGGTACCCTGCCTGACCTGGACGTTTTTATTGACTTCGGTGACGCAGTCCGGAATTTCACATACCACCGTGGGTTCAGCCATTCGCTATTCATTCTCGCGCCCTTTTCCGTCGCCCTGTGGCTGCTACTCAAGCGATGGTGGGCTCCGGCTCGTGCTGCGCCGCTGCGCTGGCTGGCAGCGATCGGAATGGCACTGCTCACACACCCGCTCCTGGATGCGCACACGGCCTATGGCACGCAATTGTTCTGGCCGCTAACCGTACCGCCGGCGGCGTGGGGGACGATGTTCATTATTGACCCGCTGTACACGCTGCCACTGCTTGCGGGCGCGATCGCTGCCGCTTGCGCGCCGCAGGCATTGTGGAGCGGTACGACCCTGCGTGCGGGCCTCGCGCTGAGTTCGCTATACCTCGGTTGGTCCTGGGTGGCGCAAGCCACCGTCGAACATCACGCCCGGGATGCCCTGGCCTCCCTGCAGCTACAGGACGCCAGGATCTTCTCCACGCCCATGCCTTTCAACACACTGCTCTGGAAAGTCGTGGTGCTGACCGATGACGGTTATCTCGAAGGACTGGATTCCTTACTCGTTGACGAAGGTGAATTACGCTTGGTGTCGCACCCGTCGGACACGAACGCATTGCGCGAAGCGAGCGACATCTGGGCCGTGGCGCGGCTGCGCTGGTTCGCACAGGACTTCGTAAAGGCTCGTGTGGACGGCGACACGCTCATCGTCAGTGACCTTCGCATGGGTTACGAGCCGACATACGTATTCAGTCACGCCGTAGCGAGGCGCGGTAACCCGCAATGGAAGGCAATACCCACGGCGCTGATTCCAGGTGCGTTCGAAAAGCGCGACCTGGCGCTCGTTTGGGAACGCATCTGGAGAGAGTAATTTATGCGCTTGATGCCGCTGTAATGAGCCGGGGACGTGATTTACGGCAGGTCGGCGGCGTCTTTCACCTTGACGGCATCCACGAGGAAGCGGCCGGTGTTGTTGTACGGATCGCCGTCACCATCGAAGGACTCATCGATCTGCAAGGAGGCAACCTCCATGCTCTCGATAGCGGGCAGCCTGGTATCGCTGGTGTCCTCCACGTTAAAATTGGTCTTTTCCAATGGCGACCGCGCTCTCCGCGGCGCTTTGTTTTCAGTTGACATAATGATTTCTCTTACTGTCATTGTCATGAGTACATCCTAGGGGGGAGTCGGGCGGGAGTGAATGTCACTCGTCGGGCCACAGCTACCGTCTCTCGGATTTATCCCGCCCGTCGCTGAATACCGACCGCTCGTCGGAATCAGAGGGTTCGACCCCGGTTTACGGGGCGTTTATCATCACGCGTCCGGATCCTGCCAGAGGACATGCATTGACCCATCCAGAATATCCACACCTTTTTTCGCCGCTGGATCTCGGTTTCACGACACTCAAGAATCGCGTGCTCATGGGTTCCATGCATACGGGACTCGAAGACGGCAACAAACACGATCGCCTGGCCGCCTACTTCGCGGAGCGTGCTCGTGGGGACGTCGGCCTGATCGTCACCGGCGGCTATGCGCCCAACCGGGCGGGATGGGTCAAACCCTTTGCTGGAAAGCTGACAACGCGCGGCGAAGCTGCAAAGCATCGTCATGTCACCGACGCCGTACACGACGAGGGCGGCAAGATCGCGATGCAAATACTGCATGCCGGGCGCTACGGCTACCATCCTATATCGGTGGCGCCGTCCCGCATACGCTCGCCGATCACTCCGTTCACCCCCAGGGAGCTGTCGTCTTCCGGCATCGAGAAGCAGATCAAGGCCTTCGTAAGATGCGCCCAACTGGCGCGCGAAGCAGGCTACGACGGCGTCGAGATAATGGGCTCCGAAGGCTATTTCATCAACGAATTCCTGGTGACGCACACCAACCACCGCAGCGATAAATGGGGCGGCGAATTTGCGAATCGTATGCGCTTGCCGGTCGAGATCGTCGCGCGAACACGGGAGGCAGTGGGCACCGACTTCATTATCATTTACCGCTTGTCCATGATCGACCTGATTCCGGACGGCAACACCTGGGAAGAAACCGTCTCACTGGCACAGGCGATCGAGGCCGCCGGCGCAACCATCATCAACACGGGTATAGGCTGGCACGAGGCCCGCGTCCCGACAATCGCGACCTCCGTGCCACGGGGCGCATTCACCTGGGTGACCAGGAAGATGAAGAGCGAAGTCAGTATTCCACTCGTCACCTCCAATCGGATCAATCTGCCGGCAACGGCAGAGCAGATATTGTCGGACGGTTGCGCTGACATGGTGTCGTTGGCGCGGCCGATGCTGGCGGACGCAGAATTCGTGCGGAAGGCGGCTGAAGGTCGCGCCGATGAGATCAACGTGTGCATCGCCTGCAACCAGGCCTGTCTTGATCACACCTTCTCCAACAAGATGAGCAGCTGCCTCGTCAATCCGCGCGCCTGCCACGAAACCGAACTGAACTACGTTGCCGCCAGGGTCCACCGACGGTACGCCGTGGTCGGCGCCGGACCCGCGGGAATATCCACGGCCCTGGTGCTGGCCGAGCGCGGGCACAGCGTCGATCTTTTCGACTCCGCAGCGGAAATCGGCGGCCAGTTGAACATGGCCAAGGTGATCCCGGGCAAGGAAGAATTCCACGAAATGCTGCGTTACTTCGGGCGGCAGATCGAATTGAAGGGCGTGCAGGTGCACCTGAATACGCGGGTTGAAGCCGAAGCACTGATAGCCGGCGCTTACGACGGTGTAATTATTGCGACCGGCGTCGTGCCGCGTGACCCGCAAATCGAGGGGCAGGAGCACGCGAAGGTACTGAGCTACATCGACGTGCTGCGGTCGAAGCGCCCGGTCGGCAAGCGCGTGGCGATCGTCGGCGCAGGCGGTATCGGCTTCGACGTCGCCGAGTTCCTCGTACACGACGGAAACTCCCCGACGATGCACCTCGACGAGTGGCTTTCGGAATGGGGCGTCGTCGATCCTGCTGAGACGCGCGGCGGTATCTCGCCCGAACGACAGCAGCCGGAGTCCTCCGGCAGGGAAATAACCTTGCTGCAACGCAAAGCCGGCAAGCATGGCGCAAACCTCGGCAAGACAACCGGGTGGATTCACCGCGCGACACTGAAAATGAACGACGTCCGCATGATTGGCGGCGTCAACTACGAACGCATCGGCGACGAAGGCCTGCTGATCACCTATGGCGAGAAGCGCGAAGATCCAACCTGGATCGAGGTAGACAATGTCGTCCTGTGCGCTGGCCAGCTGCCGCTGCGCGAGTTGCAGGAGCCGCTGCAAGCGGCGGGCGTTGCCACATTCGTAATCGGCGGCGCGGACGTGGCAACGGAGCTCGACGCCAAGCGCGCGATCGACCAGGGCAGCCGCCTCGCGGCGGAATTGTCCTGAGTCTTGCCGGGTGAGCTATCACCGGACGAACTATTGCCGGAACAACAAACTCGTCTCGATCTCGTCGGCGATATAGGCAGCTTTGAGCGCGGAGTCGACGTTGTCGTTGACCCCCATCTCCCGGACCGCGGCGGCAAGGCTCACGAGGCCTGCCGACTCTGCGCGCAGGCGCACACGTTCCAGGTCCACGGTCGGCGAGCGCCCCAGTTTCGCCACCAGTGCGTCAAGCGTGTCCGCGACGATCGTCCACAAGGGGTCAATACGGGCAGCGGCCGGTTTCTTTGCGCCTTTCAACAGGTCGCTCAAGCGGCTGATCGCTTTCAGGGCGCGTCGCGACGACCATCGATCGAAGTCGACGTTGACAAACTCGGGCGCCTGTCGTCTGTCGCTGACGGCGGTAATCGGCCGATAGCGCAAACCATGCGGGCCCAGCGATGCCTCGACCAACAGCGCTTTTATGCGGCGGCCGCTTTCCTTCAGTCGTTGTGCCGTTTCGTGATCCTCACCGGGAATACTGAGCACCAGCGAATCGCCGGCGTCGTCAATCGCCTCCCATTCATACACCTGCTCGAGGTCGTTAAAATCGAAGCCGCGAAAGCCGTGCGGCGCGATGAGCGCCGGTACCGGCACGGCGCGGCGCCGCAGGCCCCTGCCCATGCGCTTGGCCAGCTCGGCACGCAGTGCCGCCCAATCGGTGCTTGCCGCCGGAGACTCGACCAGCGACCTGGCCGCGATGTTGCGGCCGACCGTAGCCGCCTTGCCACCTGCGCGCATCGACAGCGACCCATCGGCGGCGGCAGACGGCTCCGCGAGATTGACGCTCTTGCCGATCAGCTCCTGCATGGACCCTTTCCCCCACAGCGAGCCCAGGTAGGCGTTGGCAGGGCTGAATCCGGGGTCCATGCCGGCTGCCCGCCCGTCACTGACGCTGAACCAGCGATGTTCATCCGGCGCGTATCCATACGCCGTCACGCCGCGCGCTCCGACGAGCGAGCGCCATCGAGCGGCACCGAGCAGCCACAGCTTCAGGGCACCGCGGGGCTGGTAGTCCCGTTTGATCGTGCCGGTCAGCACAATGTCGTCCGCAGTAACTCGCAGACCCTCGAGCAACGCGCTCGCGCGCGCGGCCCCCTTGAGGAACACGTCTGCTTCGAACGAGACATCGCGTGAAGTTGCGAGCTTTGCCTGTCTCGCGAGCCCGCGCAGTTCTGCCGACAGTCGCGGCAGCGACTCGACACGTGTGGATATGGCAAGGTCCAGCAGCAAATCGTGCGCTATTTCCGATCGTCCCGGCAGGACCGCGGCGACCGCCCGCTGTATTGTCATGCGCGCCTCATCGAGGAAACGGGCGGAGACCTGCGGTCGAGGCGCGATCGCCGCTTCGTCGACATCGGCCGTCGTTACGCCCGCCGCCTGCCGCACCAGCACGGCGGCAACCGTTGTCAGTAACCGCCGGCGGGTTTTCGGCCCTTTGTAGGCGGCCTGTCGCAGCCCCTGGCCCGCGATAAACGTAATCGACACATCAAGCTCCGCAAACCGGACCACGAGGCTCTGCTCCTCAGGCGTTATCTCGGCAGCTTCGCCCGCGGCAAAAAGCGTCATTGCCTTGTCCCAATCGGCGCCGGCGAATTTACGCAGTTGCGTTTCAGTCAGCGAGCACAACTCTTCGCTCGCGGTCGGGCCTGGTGGCGCTTCGTCCTCGCCGTCGGCCGGCGTTCTGAGCACCAGCATTGCCAGCAAGACGTGCCGGCAGATGCCTGCGGCCGGGCAGGTACAGGTTGCGGCCGCAGGACCGCGCGCGTCGATGTTGACGGTCTGCCCGTCGGCGAGCACTTTTGCTGCGTCCCTGTCTTTTTCCACGACGCTGCCGTGGCCGGCATCGAAATCCCTGTGCGCACGGCGAACGAGACCCTTCGACGTAAGCCCTTCGAGCGCCGCATCGTTGTGGGCAGCGATGACGGTCGCCAGCGTCACTGAATGATCTCCGCGAGCCAGCTCGCGAACCGGTCGGGCGTCATGGATCCGATGTGCATGCCCAGGTCCGCGAGGCGGCCGGCGATCGTGGCATCGTAATAGTCCATCCCCGATTCATCGAGCGCTGCCAGACCGATCAATCGCACGCGCGCCTCGACCAGGCGCGCCACGGACGCGTACAGTGCCCGCGGCGGCGCGCCTTCAGCGAAGTCGCTGATCAATGCGAGCACAGTACGGTCTGCATCTTCGACGAACTGCTCGCAATACGACATTGCCCGGCCGATATCGGTGCCGCCGCCGAGTTGCACGGACAACAATGTCTCGAGCGGGTCGGTCAGTCGATCCGAAACGTCGATTACGGACGTGTCGAACAGCACCATATTGACCTCGACGCCCGGCAAGCCGGAAAGAATGGCAGCCATTACGGCCGAATAGATCATGCTGTCGGTCATGGAGCCCGACTGGTCGACGCAGAGGATGACTCGCCAGGGCAACCGGCGGCGCTCGCGTGCGTTGAAAAACACGCGATCAGCGATGATGCGCCCGGTTTCCGGATCGTAATTCTTGAGGTTCGCACGTATCGTCGCTCGCCAGTCGAAATTCGCCGCGGACGCGACGTTCGAGCGTCTGAATCGATTTCTTCGGCCGGAAAACGCACGCTGTACGTCGGCACGCAGGCGCTCGACAATTTCCCGGATGACCTTGTCCGCAATCTCGCGCAGCTTTTGTTTGACTTCCGGTTGCGCGCGGCCGTGAAACCCGAGCAG
>CALZMQ010000027.1 GCA_945788625.1 uncultured Woeseiaceae bacterium | reverse complement strand
CCGGAGCAGGTCGACAACGCGATGGAATCCTGGGGTATGGCGATGGGCCCGCTACGCGTCTCGGACCTTGCGGGAATCGACATAGGCTACAAGGCGAGGCAGGCACTGTCGGAAGAGCAGCGCGGCGATCCGCGTGCGTACCGGGTCGCCGACGTGCTTGTCGAGATGGGCAGGCTCGGGCAGAAAACGGGTTCCGGGTTCTACCGGTACGACCCCGACACGCGTAAGCACTCGAGCGATCCAGCGGTACTCGAGATTATAGAACGTGAAGCCGCAGCGTTCGGTATCGAACGCCGGGACATTCCCGATGATGAAATCGTCGATCGACTGGTATTCGGGCTGGTCAACGAGGGCATGCGCATCGTCGATGAGGGGATCGCGCAACGGCCCGGCGACATCGACGTCGTCTATGTCTACGGCTACGGATTCCCGGTGTCGCGCGGCGGACCGATGCACTACGCGGACGCGACAGGGCTGCACAGAGTTTACGAGCGTGTCTGCGAATTCCGCGATCGCTTCGGCGCGGAAAACTGGAGCCCGGCGCCACTGCTGGAGCGCCTGGCCAACAGTTGATCAATGTATTGTGACTGCGGTGCGGAGACCATCGTCTCCGCACCACGGTTTCGCTAGCGGACGGCGACCTGCACCAGTTCCTCGCCCGCAGGATCGGTCACATGTACCGCGCAGGCGATACACGGATCGAAACTGTGGATCGTACGCAGGATCTCGAGCGGTTGCTGTGGATCGACCATCACGTGTGCGTCTTCCAGCGCCGCCTCGTACGCGCCCGGTTGACCGTTCGGGTCGCGCGGACCCGCATTCCATGTGCTGGGAACGATTGCCTGGTAGTTCGCGATCTTGCCGTCTTCGATTACGATCCAGTGCGACAGAGCGCCGCGCGGCGCCTCCATCACGCCGACACCCTGGCACTTCGACGGCCAACTCGACGGCTCCCAAAGCGAGTCGTCGAACGTCTTCGTGTCGCCGGCTTTGATGTTGCCGATCAGCGAGTCGAGCCAGCCTTGCATGCCATCGGCGAGAATCGCCGTCTCCAGCGTGCGGGCCGCGGTGCGGCCCAGCGTCGAAAACAGCGCGCGCACCGGCGCGTCGAGTGTCTTCAGCGTGCTGTTGACCAGATCCTGCGTCGGCTCATGGCCTTTCGCATACAGCAGCAACACGCGTGCCAACGGCCCGACTTCCATCGCTTTGCCTTGCCATCGCGGTGACTTGAGCCACGAATAGGATTGATCGACGTCGAGATGCTCGTACGGCGGTTGCGGGCCGGTGTAGTTGAGGTTGGTCTCGCCGCTCCATGGATGAAGGCCGACTTCCTTGCCGCCCGAATAGTCGTACCAGGAACTGGACACGAATTCCTGCACGCCATCCGGATCGTCGAGCCGGATTTCGTGCACCGTGGAGATATCGCGATCGAGTATCGCACCGCGTGGGAACAGAAATGAATCGGGATCGTTCATGCTCGTGGCGGGCAGGTCACCGAAGCACAGGAAATTCCCCAATCCTTCGCCGCGCGCGAACCAGTCCTTGTAAAAACTCGCGATGGCGAGGGTGTCAGGCACGTACACCTGCTCGACGAACGACTTCATGCTGTTGATGATGTCCTGGACCTGGCTGAGACGCTTGCTGTTGATTGCCGAATCCGAATTCAGGTCTATCGGGCTCGGCACCCCGCCCACCACGAAATTCGGGTGCGGATTCTTGCCGCCGAAAATCGCGTGCAGGCGCGCAACGTCGCGTTGCCATTCCAGCGCATCGAGATAGTGCGCCACGGCCATAAGGTTGGCTTCGGCCGGCAGTTTGTATTCCGGGTGACCCCAGTATGCCTTTGCGAAAATACCCAGTTGGCCGGCTTCGACAAAGTCCGCGACTTTCTTCTGTACGTCTTTGAAGTAGCCCACTGACGAGCGCGGATACGAACTCAGCGATTGTGCGAGCGCCGCCGTCGCCGCCGGATCTGCGCTCAATGCGGACACCACGTCCACCCAGTCAAGCGCGTGCAAATGGTAGAAATGCATGACGTGATCGTGGATGTATTGCGCGCCGATCATCAGGTTACGAATCAGTTCCGCATTGGGCGGTATTTCGGCGCCCACGGCGTTCTCGACCGAACGGATCGATGCTATGCCGTGCACGAGCGTGCAGACACCGCAAATCCGTTGCGCAAATGCCCAGGCATCGCGCGGGTCCCTGTCCCGCAGGATGATCTCGATGCCACGCACCATTGTGCCGGACGAGTAGGCCTGGCCGATCTGGTTGCCGTTCATCTGCGCTTCGATGCGGAGGTGACCTTCGATGCGCGTAATGGGATCTACTACGACTCGAGAGCTCATGACGTACCCTCCTCGAGGTTTTCGGCAACCATTTCCATAAGGCTACCCATGGTGTAATCCCAACTGAAGTGCTGCTGGGAGTCGTCGAAGCTCTGCCTGCAATTCGCACAACTGGACAGCAGTTGCTCCGCTTCCGTTGCTTCGACCTGGTCCATCTTCAGTTTGAATACCCTGTGGCGAAGCTCGTCGGCGCGCTTGATCGTGACAACACCGCCGCCACCGCCGCAGCACCAGTTGTAGTCGCCGCCATGTTTCATCTCACGGAGATCGACACCAAGATGATTCAGGACATCACGTGCGGCCTGAGTAGCGCCGCCACGGCGTGAGACCTGGCATGGATCGTGGTAGGTGACGCTCTTGTCGACCTCTTTTACCTTGATCTTGCCTGAGTTCAACGCGTCGGCCATGTACTCGGAAATATGAAATACCTTGAAAGGCAGCGGCTTGCCGTACATGTTGGCGCCCATCCAGCGCATTGCCATGTAGGCGTGTCCGCATTCCGGCAGCACCAGCGTCTTGGCGCCGATCTTGATAGCTGCGTCAATAAGCTTCATGGTTGCTTCTTTTTGCCATTCCGCATTGCCAGAGAGCATCCCGAAGTTAGTCGCTTCGAAGCCGTCGGTGCGGAAGGTCCAGCTTTCGCCCGCGGCGTTCAGTATCTTCGCCGTCGCCGCGATCGACTGCGGGTACTTCTGGATTTCGATCGACGACATTACTGCGAGAACGTCGGCCTGTTCGACGTCGATCGGAATATCGACTTCATGCTCGTCGGCCATCCACTCGACCCGATCCTCGAATTTGTCGGGCGTGATACCCAGCGGGCTGCCGGTTTCCGCTGCTCTCTTGGCAGTCTCATGCAACTCATGTGGAATCAATCCGGCCTTGAACATGCCGTGACGGGCCATCGAAACCATTCCCGCGATGTCGATGCCCATTGGGCAAACCAGCGAGCATCGTCCGCAGACTGTGCAGCTGTCGTACAGGAGGTGCTGCCATTCTTCAAGTTGCTCGATCGTGACCTTCTTTTTGAAGCCGAACAAGCGGTAGAAAAACGCGAATGGACCTACCTCGCGCTTGTACGCTTGTTTGAACAGCTCAATCTTCCAGATCGGTGTGTACCTCGGATCGTCCGTGCGCACATGATAGTGGCAGGCATCGGCACACATGCCGCAATGCACGCAACCGTCCAGGTAAGATGCGGTCTGCGAATTGAAATTCTTGACGAAGTGGTGCATTGCCTTTTCGACGCGCTCTTCGGTGCTTTCGTCGCCCTGGGTGTCGTGGCGGACTTCCGGGGGCTTGTATGCAATACGTTCGGCTTCCCTATCCAGCGTATGTCTGTCGTCTACAGTGCTCATGTCTTGGCCCCCCTGCGCTCAAAGGCCATGCCCGTTGTGCCGCGCGTAATGAAAACGAGAAATGTATGACCCAGCTTGCCGAACGGCAGCCAAATGAACAGCAGTGCCACACTGAGAATGTGCACGGCCAGTAAAGTCTCGTAGCGGATGCCGAAGCGAATCGGTATCAGAAGTCCGGTTACCAGGGGAAGGACCGTGACCAACCAGCTGAAGTAATCATCGAAATTCGAGATCAATTTCAAGACGGGGCTGGTCATGCGACGCACGAGTAATGCGATCGCGGTGCCGACTGTGACGACGCCGGTGACGAAGATGGCGCTGTTCGGCAATCCCGGCCAGTCGAAGCCGAGGAAGCCCTGGAAAAACACGATGTGCGGCACGAACAGAAAGACCGTAGCGAACAGGCCCACGTGCATGACGTAGCCGAGGATCTTCGGATACAACGTCGCCTTCTTGAACACTGGCGCTGTAAACGCCCGGGTATAAATCACCTTGAGCGCCGCACCCAGCCCGCCAGGTCCCCGCGGCTCCGAGAACTCGGGTTTTTCTTTCAGAAGGATGATAGCGACCAGGCGCCAGATTGTACCGGCCACGAGAACGTAGGCGGCTATCTGCAGGGCCGGCCCTCTTGCAAATTCGAGAAGGTCCATGTCATGCCTCCTTGGTAATTTTGGCTTGTCGACGACGTCCGGCCGCGGCTGCTGCGACGCCCAGGGCGACACCGGCGGCTGCTGCGCCCGCGAGTTTGGCGCCACTGCCGAAATGTCCCGTCGATAGCGGTTGGTAGAATCCACCCTTGTCCCAGAATCCAGGCTCCGAACAACCGAGACACGGGTGTCCCGATTCGATCGGGAAGCTCGTGCCGCTGTTCCATTTCACCGTGGCACAGGCGTTGTAAGTCGTTGGACCCTTGCAGCCGAGTTTGTACAGGCACCAGCCCGCTTTCGCGCCCTCGTCGTCGAAGGACTCGGCAAACTTGCCTTGCTCGTAGAACGGCCGGCGATAGCAGCGGTCATGAATGGTCTTGCCGAAGAAGGCAAGCGGACGTCCGAATTTGTCGAGTTCGGGCAACTGACCAAAAGTCAGGAATTGCGTGAGCACAGCGGTCATCACCATCGCGATCGGCGGGCAGCCGGGGACGTTGACGACGGGTTTGTCCTTGACGAGCTCGGATACGGACACGGCGCCGGTCGGATTCGGGTTCGCGCCCGGTATACCGCCGAATGCCGCACACGAGCCGATCGCGACGACGGCAGCGGCGCCCTTCACGGTATCCATCAGCATGTCGCGATTGCTGATGCCGGCAATCGTCGAGAATCCCGGATTGCCGGTTGGAATCGAGCCGTCGACGAGGACCAGGTAGCCGCCATCGTTCTCTTCCATAGCTGCGTGACGCGCCGCCTCGGCCTGTTCCCCGGAAGCCGCCTGCAGCGTGTGGTGGTAATCGAGCGAAATCGCGTCGAAGATCAGGCCTTCGACAGTTGGCGATGCCGATCGGGTCAGGGACTCAGTGCAGCCCGTGCATTCCTGGAACGACAGCCAGATAACGGATGGGCGACGGGCGTTTTCAATCGCCCTGGCTATGCGCGGGATCATCGCCGGCGGTAGGGCCAGCAACGATGCGGTCGTTGCGCAGTACTTGAGAAAGCCGCGCCGCGATACCCCCTTGGCGCGCAAAATCTCTCCGACGGTCGGTGTTCTTTTCATGCTGTATTCCTCCCGCAATACTTCTATTCGATCCGATCCTCCAGGCGAGCGCGGCCGGCAACGATGTCGGCCTCCTGTGATGACAGGATTTCGGGCGTACGAGTGATTTCCAAATACCGGCCTACCACCTCGTTATGGGCGTTACGGTGCTCGAGCCACCAGACGCCCGGGTAGGCCGTCTCACGGATGCGGCTGGAGCCCAGCGCATCGAGTTCTGCAGTCAGCTCGCCCGTACCGAGCGTCGCTTCCAGTTCTTCGAGTTCGCCTGGCGCGAAGGGCAGGCCGGCGAGATCAATAATGGTGGGTTCGTCGCTCTCGAGCAGCCTGTCGAGGGCGTGCATGATTTCGTTCAGTATCGGTCGCACGTTGCCGTGCTGACCGACAACCTGAACTGGAATTTCGTCAACGGACGTCATTCGCGCGCCTCCGCCAGTGGTCGGCACGCCAATCGCGAACCAGTTCGTGCGCGTGTGCAGCAGCCTCAGGCAGCGCGGCTCTGACGGTCGCAGTCGGCTGCGTGCCCCAGTCCATGTCCTCGGGCTCGATGCCAATCAACGCACGCTTTTCGGGCAGGTCGCCTCGCAGACGCATTGCGTCCATGAGGTCCGAAAGACCGACCTCGTGAACGCTGCCGTGCTGATTGCGGAGATGGGCATCCATGTCGGCGCCTTGCAGCACGGTGACCGCACCGGGCGGCTTGCCGAGTTTCATGGCGTCGAATGCGACGAGACCGTCAAGATTGGAGAGTCTGTCCAGCAGCGCCAGGCCAACGGTTCCGCCATCCAGGCAAAACACTTCGTCATTCGTGTTGCCTTCGGCAAATCGCTCTAGCGTATGGATACCGGCGCCGTCGTCCGTGAGCAGGCTGTTACCGATGCCAACGACCGCGATGGATGTCGCTTTGGTAGACATTGGGGGCACGTAATAATTAGCAAAGGCTAATGCGAGTCCGCCTCGCCGGATATACTGGATTGTACGAATACGACCGTACCGGAACGCGCCAATGAAAATCCCTCTCAAAAAAGGCCTTTTCAAGATCATTCTGACTACGATGATCGTGCTGCCCACCTTGATTTCATGCGAGGCGTCGAAGGCCAGTTGCCCGCCATCCAGGGGTGTCGTTGTGCAAGTGCTCGGCTCCGGTGGTCCCATTGCTGACGACGACCGTGCATCATCGGGCTATGTCGTCTGGGTCGACGGCGTATCGCGAGTACTGATCGATGCCGGCGCGGGCACGTTTCTTAGATTCGGCGAGTCGGGTGCGAGCTTCGCCGATCTCGATTTCGTCGGCCTGAGTCATTTACACGTCGATCATTCAGCCGATTTTCCGGCATTGCTCAAGTCCGGCAATTTTTCCCGGCGCACGCGCTCCCTGGCGGTCGCCGGGCCCGATGCCGACGGGCAGTTCCCGGGTCTCGAGTCATGGTTGCGAAGCTTGCTGGATCCCGGGTCGGGTGCCTACGCTTACCTGTCGGGGTATCTGGACGGTACCGCCAGGCGGCCACTGCTGCTTGCCAAAGAGGTCGGCGATGACGGCGTCGCCACGGTGTATCAAAGCGCCGATATGGTGGTTGAAGCCATGCACGTGCCGCACGGTATCGTTCCGGCGCTGGCGTTCCGCGTCCGGGCAGGTGACAGGTCGATAGTTTTTGCAAGCGACCAGAACGGCAGCAACGCGGATTTCGTCGAGTTCGCGAAGGACACGTCGATCCTGGTCATGCACATGGCAGTTCCGGAAGACATCGGTGGCGTAGGCCGTCGACTCCATGCTCCGCCGAGCGTCATCGGTGCGATTGCAGCCAGGGCTCGCCCAGGCAAACTGCTGTTGAGCCATTTCATGGCACGTAGCTTGCGCGACCTCCGGAAGAATACCGATCTGGTGCGGTCGCGCTACGACGGCGACGTCATTCTCGCGCAAGACCTGGCTTGTATCGCTCCATGATATCTTGAGGTCGACCTTTCCGTGCTCGCTCATTCGGCGAGTCGGTGCATACGCTTAATCTCGATTCGAGCGACGTCATCCGCCCGCTGCCGTCACAATCGAATCGCGATAGCACGTGAATGCTCGCATTGTCTCGCCTGAATCCGCCTCAGAATGCCGCGCCCGGCGAGACGATCTATCTGCCTGCTGGTTTCCCCTATGGCAACGCCCCACTGGCAAAAAAGTAAATTACAAGCAAAGTCACCAGTATGAGCGATACTGGGATCTTCTTGATCCAAGGCACCCTTGTTCTCCTTTCGACTAGCCGTAGAGTGGTTCGGCAGCCCGGCGATCTTGAGGTCCTACGTGGCGTCGCAGAAGGCGTCGCGGAGGAAATGAGGACCCGTGGCTTTGCGTCACTGGCTTTAGCCAGTTTTGCCGTTTCGCCACATCATGATCCCATACACGCCGAGGGTGTCAATTCGGGATTTCTCGTACTCGGGGCAATAAACAGAGCAGCGTCAAGGGTTTGGCTCAGTATGCGGTGCTACGGGGCGAGTGGACCGGTGTGAACGGTCAGGACGGTGTCTCGACCGGCAATCCCGCCGCCGCCCAGGCGACAATCCCGCCCGCCATCGATTTGGCGTTGCGATAGCCCATCGAATCGAGCGTCAGCGCGGCCAGTGCCGAGCGACCGCCGGTGCCGCAGTAAAGCACTATGTCGCGATCCTGTGGCGCGATACTCGAATCGATCGTTGTGCGTTCAACGATGCCGTGGATGTCGAATTCCAGCAAGCCGCGCGGCGCAAGCAGCGCTCCCGCTATGTGTCCCCTGTTGAATTCAGGCGCCTCCCGGATATCGATCAGAAGCGTTTCGGAATCGAGGCACTGGTGTACATCGGTGACGGTACATTCCTTGATGGTTGCCTTGGCGCGAGCGACAACATCGGCGGGGGACACTAGCATCGTTCATTACTCCTGGAGCCGGGGCCGGTCAGTTCGGACTTGCGGTATCCGCTGCGTAGGGGTTCGGCGGCAACAGGTCCCGCGGAATGGCGGCCCGTCGTCGAGCGGCATCGGGCGCATAATTTTCGGACAGGTACGCGATGATCCTGCTCTCGGTATTCGGATCGAATTGCCACAGGTTCTGTTTCTCCTGCATCCAGCGAATCATCGTCAGCCACTGCTGGTCGGTGCCTCGCTGCTGCGTGACCAGTTTGGCCGAATGACACGCGGTGCAGTTTCCACGCACCAGTTCCCAGTCGCCGGTCATCTTCAACCCGGTCACCGGGTCGATCTCGGGTTCAGCCGCTGCGACCACCACGGGTGCCGCGGCCGGTGGCTCCTGCCCATCTTCCTTTTCAGCGCAGGACGTCAACAGCAACAGCGCGGTCACGATTCCTGCCGTGACCACAGTAACTGCCCGCATCGATTGCATCAGACGACCTGTACGGCGATGCGGTGACAGGCGTTATTGAGGTAGCCCTTGGGATTCCAGCCGGGCAGCACCATGGGCTGCGAGCGGCCGGCGCTGTCGGTGGCCCTGGCCCATACCTCGAAATAACCGGTCTGTGGAAACTCGACGTCCGCACTCCAGTGCTGCCACGCGAAACGGTTCGCTGCCGCTTCGAGCGACGCTTCTTTCCAGGTGGCGCCGAAGTCGATCGAGACGTGCACTGCGGTAACCTCGAGGTCGCCTGCCCAGGCGTGGCCTCGCAACGACAGCGGCGCGCCGATGGCGTGCTCTATTCCCGACTTCGGGAAAGTGAGCAGTGATTTGACCGGCATCGATTCGATGATGCACATGTCCTCCTCGGGCACTACAGTGCCGGGCGCGACGGACTTGCAGGGCACGCGATACGAGGTGCCGGTCATCTTGGGTCCATCGTGAACCTGGTTGCGGACCACGATCTTCTTCAGCCATTTCCCGCTCACCGAGCCGGGCCATCCGGCGCACATCAGGCGTAGCGGATAGCCGTTCATTGCAGGTATGTCCTCGCCATTCATGGCCCATGCAATGAGCGTTTCATCCTCGAGTGCTTTCTCGACCGGCACACCGCGGGAAATCGGCACCTTGTTGCGATCTCCGCTCGCGTGAATATCGGCGCCGTAGTAGGCAACGTATACGGCATCGTCCTTGATGCCCACGAATTCGAGTACGTCCCTGAGCCTGACGCCGGTCCATTCCGGACAGCCGATGGCACCGATCGACCATTGGTTGCCGGATGCGGGCGGGACGAACTCACTGCGCCCGTTGCCGCCGCACTCGAGCTGTAGCTGGTACGTGTGATGATCGAACTGTTTCTTCAGGTCCGCGACGGTCAGCGTCAGCTCGCGTGCCACGGATTCGCCGCCGAATTCGAGCACCCAGGCATCGGCGTCGATATTCGCGGTGTCCGGTGGAATGCCGTTGTTGCGAACGAACAGGTGTTTCGCGGGCGTGATCCTGTCGTCGAGCAGATGCGCCGGCGTTTCGGCATTGACGGGCCGGTCGTTCAGGACCACGAGTCCTTCCTTGCCGGGAATCTGGAACGGCTGATCCGCCTGCGCGAGCGCCGCCGGGATCAGCCCCTCGGGCATCATGTGCGCGAACGGAATTGATGCGCCGACTGCCGCAGACATCGCGACCAGGCTGCCTTTGGTCAGGAAACCGCGCCGTGTTACCGGATCGGGCTTGCGCCCCCAGAGCTGCTGGTCCGCTGCGACCGGGTCCAAAGCGTAAAGTTCGTGAATGCCGCGTTTTATATCCGTCACCAGTTACTCCGACTCGATTTCGACAAAATTCGGGTATATGTAGAAATTATAATATACTAATCCACTAATCCACTAATCCACATATTTCTGGCGCCGTCGGCGATTGCCAGTACAAAAGGGATCTTCAATGACCAGGACGATTGATACAGTTCGGGCTGCCATGCCCGGCCTGCTTCTCAGTGCGACCATCGCACTCGCCGTGAGATTCGTGAGTGATCAGCTTGGTGGTCCCGCGATGTTGTACGCATTGTTGTTCGGAATGGCCTTCAACTTTCTCACTGAAGACGAGCGTTTTGCCGCCGGAATCTTCTTTGCAAGCCGCAACATCCTCCGCTTGGGGGTCGCGTTACTCGGTCTCCGAATCACGACGGGGGAGGTCATGGATCTCGGTTGGTCTGTTGTTGCCCTGATCATGGGCGGTGTCGTGGCGACGATCCTGGTAGGAGGCCTGATCGGGCGTGCCTTCGGCCTGAGAGGCGATCATTCCGTGCTTTCGGCAGGTGCGGTTGGCATCTGCGGCGCGTCTGCCGCGCTCGCGATCGCGTCGGTACTGCCGTCGCACAAGGACCATGAGCGCAATACGATCCTGACCGTCGCCGGCGTTACCGCGCTGAGCACGGTTGCCATGGTCGTTTACCCGGTTTTCGTCACTTACCTCCAGTATGACAACGTAACTGCAGGCGTTTTTCTCGGTGCGACGATCCACGATGTTGCCCAGGTTGTCGGTGCCGGCTACATCATTTCAGATCAAAGCGGCGAGATCTCCACACTCGTAAAGCTCATTCGCGTGGCCTGCCTGGTACCGGTCGTTGTCGTAATCTCGTTGATAACCCACCGCAGCCGTGCCGAGTCGCCCGACAAACGACCGCTGCTGCCGTGGTTTCTTATTGCATTCGTCGTGCTCGTTGTCGTCAACAGCATGGGCTGGGTTCCCCCGGAGGCGCATTCGATGCTGACGCCGGTTTCCAGCTGGTGCCTGCTCACGGCGGTCGCCGCGCTTGGCGTGAAGACCTCGCTGAAGGCGTTGGCCGATGTCGGTCCGGCACCGATCGGCGTAATGGTGATACAGACTCTCTTGCTCGCCGCGTTTGTGATTGGCGGCATCGCACTGATCAGGTAGGTAGGGCCTGTTAACACTGAACTGATGGCACTGCCGGAACTATTTTTTTGTCCGGCAAGGCAGAAGGAGCGACGTATAGTGACTCTATATGAGCGACGGATAACGCCGCCGGGCGGAAAAATAGCCCCGGCCCTTCGGGTTATGGCCAGGAAGGCGCCACTCGGTGTTGCTCCTCGCTTATTTGGAATGACCAAACGGCGCTCGTCGCGCCTTGATTGGCGCCTTCCTGGTCATAACAGTGCTCATCAGTTCAGTGTTAACAGGCCCTAAATAATGCAAAATCTCGTTCCCCCACACGGCTCGGACTCGCTGAAGCCGCTTCTCCTGCCGGCAATGGAAAGGGCTGAAAACGCACAGCGGGCTGCGCAACTGAAACGCGTACCCCTGTCCAGCCGCGAGGTGTCGGACCTGTTCATGCTCGGCATGGGCGCCTACACACCGCTCGATGGATTCATGGGCGAGGCGGACTGGCGTCGTAGCTGTGAAGACATGACGCTCGCCAACGGGCTCTTCTGGCCCATCCCCATCACGCTGTCCTGCACACAGGAGCTTGGTGACAGCATCGAGCTCGGCGAAGACGTGGCTTTAGCTGACGATGAGTCAGGCGAGTTGCTCGGCATCCTCACGGTCGAGGAGAAATACGCCGGCGACGCTGAATTCGAATGCTCACACGTATTCCGCACGACGGATGTCGCGCATCCTGGCGTCGAAAAAGTGATGAGCCAGGGCCCCGTCAGTCTCGGTGGCCCGGTGCGCACGTTTTCAGAAGGCCACTTTCCTGAGACCTACGCCCGGCTTTATCACCGTCCGGAGGAAACCCGGGCACTGTTCCAGGAGAAAGGCTGGTCGAAAGTCGCCGCATTCCAGACGCGCAATCCGATGCACCGCAGCCATGAGTACCTCGCCAAGGTCGCGATCGAAATATGCGACGGCCTGTTGATCCACCAGGTGCTCGGTGCGCTGAAGCCGGGTGATATCCCGGCCGATGTGCGGGTCAGGGCGATCGATGCGCTCGTCAACAACTATTTCGTGGACGGCACCGTGGTCCAGGCTGGCTATCCTATAGAGATGCGCTATGCGGGTCCGCGCGAGGCACTGTTACACGCCGTGTTCCGCCAGAACTTCGGCTGTTCGCACCTCGTTGTCGGGCGTGACCACGCCGGCGTCGGGGATTTCTACGGGCCGTTCGACGCGCACCATATATTCGATACATTGCCGCAGGGGAGCATGAAGACCGAGCCCCTAAAAATCGACATCACGTTCTTCTGCTACAGATGCAACGGCATGGCCACGGGGAGAACCTGCCCGCACTCGGCGGAGGACCGTCTGGCGATCTCCGGTACCCGCCTGCGCGAGATGTTGGCAAATGGGGAGACCATTCCGCCGGAGTTCAGCCGCGAAGAAGTGATCGCCGTGCTGCGGGATTTCTACGGCGGGCTCGAGTCTTAGAAGGGGTCAGGAGGATTGTCGTGACCGCCTCTGTCAGTATTCATTCTGATTGACAGGACGACTCCTGACGATTTACAACCTGTCTGAGGAAAATTAGAAAAACAGAATATTCTCACTATCGCCGGGACCCTCATTGGGGAGAAGTAATGTTCACGAGCAATCCTTTCGCCGAGCTTTCGGCGTCGATAGCACCCTCTATCATGCAAACGTACATTATTGTCATGATCATCCTGGTCGCGGTCGGCACGATTTACGACGTCCTGCATAAGAAAAGCGCCACGTATTTCCGCGCCAATATGAAGAAGTCCAGGGCAGCAGGAACGAAGGTCGGTGGCGGAGAGCTGATCTCCATTGCGATCAGGACCGCGGTTGTCGACGTCGCGGCCTCGGGCGAATTCTGCAACATGAAGCGCCGCATCGCTCATCTCCTGGGCATGTACGGCTTCGTTTTCTTCGCCCTTGCGACCGTAGTGATGGTTTTTCGATATCCGGCCAGCGACGTAGCGACCCCTGCAATCTGGCCGCAACTGTGGTGGCTCGGCGCAGCGATGGTCTGCGTTGGCGGATACTGGTTCTGGTTCTTCATTCGTGTTGACGTCGCCGCCGAGGGCAGCTCGCCGTTTCGCCTCATGAAAGCGGACCTGTTCGTACTTTCGCTGCTCGGCAGCGCGACATTCGCACTGGTCTGGGGATACCTGCAGGCGCAGGGTCATGACTGGACCATGCTCGCGTTCTGGATGCATGTCGTCTTCACCACGGCCCTGTTTGGGTTAGTGCCCTGGTCCAAGTTCGCACACATGTTCTTCAAGCCCGCCGCGGCGTTCGAGAAACGCCTGTCGGTGGCCAATGGCACGAGATCGAATTTGCCGGCACCTGCGGATGAGCCTGAGAAATTCAGCAAAGTCAGCCATTCGTCGCGTAACTACTGAGAAGGACGGAACACATGCCTACTTTCGTATATATGACTCGTTGCGACGGCTGTGGACACTGCGTCGATATCTGCCCTTCCGACATCATGCACATCGACAAGACTTATCGTCGCGCGATCAATATCGAGCCGAACATGTGCTGGGAGTGCTATTCCTGTGTGAAAGCCTGCCCGCAGAATGCGATCGACGCACGCGGCTACGCCGATTTCGCGCCACTCGGCCACAGCGTACGCGTGTTGCGTGAGCCCGAAAAAGGCACGATCTCCTGGAAGGTCAAGTTCAGGAACGGCCATGAAAAAAACTTCGTTTCGCCGATACGGACAACGGATTGGGGAACGATTCCATCACCCGCGGAATTGCCGCCGCCGAGCGAAGATGACTTCAAGAGCCAGGAGCTTGCTCACGAACCGGATGCATTGAATATAAAAGGCGGATTGCCAGCATTGACTCCGGACCAACTCAAGAAGGGAGTGGTCTAATGGGCCTGTTCTCACGTACCAAAACGCATTTTGTAGATTCCGACGTCCTCGTCATTGGCGGTGGCATGGCTGGTTGCGGCGCCACCTACGAAGCACGGCACTGGGGTCGCGACCTCAAGATCGTCTGTGTCGAAAAGGCCAACATCGAGCGCAGCGGCGCTGTAGCCCAGGGCCTGTATGCCATCAACTGCTATATGGGCATGCAATGGGACGAAAATCAGCCCGAGGACCACGTTCGCTACGCGCGTAACGACCTCATGGGTCTCGTACGCGAAGACCTCGGCTATGACATCGCACGCCACGTCGACTCCAGTGTGCACAAGTTCGAGGAGTGGGGCTTGCCGATGATGCGCGACCCGGAGACCGGTCGCTACCTGCGCGAGGGCAAGTGGCAGATAATGATCCACGGCGAAAGCTACAAGCCGATTGTTGCCGAAGCCGCGCGCAAGGCCGCGACCGAGGTCTACAACCGCATCATGGTGACTCATCTGCTGATGGACAAGACGAAGGAGAACCGGGTCGCGGGTGCTGTGGGCTTCAATGTGCGTACCGGTGACTTTTACGTTTTCCGAGCCAAGGCCGTGATCGTGGCTGCCGGTGGTGCATCGCATATTTACAAGCCGCGCGCGGTCGGCGAGGGCATGGGACGGACGTGGTATGCCCCGTGGAGCAGCGCTTCTGCGTATGCATTGCCGATTGAAGTCGGTGCCAAGATGACACAGATGGAGAACCGCATCGTTCTGACCCGTTTCAAGGACGGCTACGGACCGGTCGGTGCCTACTTCCTGCATCTCAAGACTTACACCGAAAACGCCTACGGCGAGGAGTACGAGTCCACCTGGTACGAGAACACGAAAGCACTCGTCGGAGACTACGTCGACAGGCATCCGGTGCCGACCTGCCTGCGAAACCATGCATTCCTCGAAGAGATGAAGGCGGGACGCGGGCCCATTCGCATGGTGACGAAGGAGGCTTTCCAGGATCCGCACAAGGAAACCGTCGGTTGGGAGAACTTCCTTGGCATGACGATCGGCCAGGCCGTCGTCTGGGCATCCCAGGACATTGATCCGAAGCACACCAATCCCGAGCTGACGACGTCCGAGCCCTACGTGATGGGTTCTCACGCCACGTGTTCGGGCGCCTGGGCAAGCGGTCCCGAAGACTATGCGCCCGACGAGTACCAGTGGGGCTACAACCGCATGATGACGGTCGACGGCCTGTTTGGCGCTGGTGACACGATCGGCGGCACCGCCCACAAGTTCTCATCCGGTTCGTATACAGAAGGCCGGATTGCCGCCAAGGCAGCGGTCAATTACATCAAGGACATGGGAAAGGACGCGCCGCAGGTCAGTGAGGACGACTACCAGAGCCTGAAAAAGAAAGTGTTCAAGCCATTGGAGAACTACGAGATCGGCCGCAACGAAATCGTCGGGGGCACGGTATCGCCAAGCTACATCCTGCCCATTCAGGGCCTGCAGCGACTCGAGAAGATTATGGACGAATATGTCGGCGGCATCGGTTCGCACTACATGACCAACGAGCCGCTGCTGACGCGTGGACTGGAGTTGCTGGGCACGTTGAAAGAGGACCTCGAGCATCTGGGCGCCGAGGACCTGCATCAGCTGCAAAGGGCGTGGGAGCTTCAGCACCGCCTGCGCGCTTCCGAGTCGGTCACGCACCACACCATGTTCCGCAAGGAAACGCGCTGGCCGGGTTACTACTACCGCGGTGACCATATGAAGCTCGATGACAATGACTGGCACTGCTTCACCCTGTCTCAGTACGACAAGAACACTGGCGAATGGGAACTCGAGAAAGCGCCGGTCTATCATATTGTCGACTGAGAAAAGGTAGTGCTAGTTGCGCAGATCAGCGATACCCACTTACTGTCGCCCGAGTCGGATCAGCCCGCAGCAAGTCTGCGGGCTGATTGCTTGCGGCGGTGTGTCGCAGATATAAACCGCCAACAACCCGATGCGGTGATATTCACCGGCGATACGGTGCAGCACGGTCAGCCGGAAGAGTACGCGCGACTGCGTGAATTGTTGGCGCCGCTCGAGGCACCGCTCTATCTTGTGCCGGGCAATCGCGACGCCAAAAACGAAATGCGCACCGCGTTCAGCGACTACAGCTATCTACCGGCGAGCGGTGAGTTCCTGCACTACGCGATCGAGGATTACGACACACGCCTCGTCGGCATCGACTCGACATTGACTGGCGAACGCAAGGGCCGCTTTTGCGAAATACGCCAGGCCTGGCTCGACAAGATGCTTCGAGCACAGCCTGACCGGCAAACGCTGTTGTTCATTCACCATCCACCTTTCGATGTCGGCGATCATTACGTCGGTGGCTACCGCAAGCCCGAAGAGGCAGAAGCGCTGGAACACATCGTGGAGCGGCATCCACAGGTCGTCGGCATGCTCTGCGGGCATGTGCACTGGCCTGTCGAACGCGAGTGGGGAGCAACGCAAGCGCGCATCATGCCGAGTGTCGCCGTTGACGTTCGCAAAGGTATCGACGAGACCAAAGCGCGAGGGCGCCCCATCTACTTGCTACACCGCGTATCCCGCGCAAGCGGTCTCGTCAGCCGGCCAAGGGTGGCTGACGCTGAAGCATCATAAATTTGCCCCTGGGAAGCCGAGCATCGGTTGCTTATAGCGGACTGAAGCCTGTTCGGGCGTGACAGGGAAAAGGGCGCGCCGATCAGTGTTTGCGCGCCCGTTGTTATTCTATGCAGCGGCCTTTTTGATCAGGAACCTGTAAGTACCGCCTTCTTCTGAGTGTTCGACAAGCTCGTGGCCCGTCTGGCGGCAGAAGGCCTCGAAATCGGCCACCGACCCCGGATCGGTCGCCAGGATCTCGAGTATCCCCTCGGCAGGAACGTCTTTCAGGGCTTTTCTCGCCTTCAGGATCGGCAGCGGGCAATTGAGGCCTTTCGCGTCGAGAGTATGGTCAGCCATTTCTTGAAACTCCGTGTTTGCTCTGCCAGAGCAGATTAAATGAACAGGTTGATGTCGGATTGTGTGGCGACTTCAATGTAGGTTGCGGCGCCGCCGAGTTCCGGTCCTTCTATCATATCGTCAAGTGTGTACTCAAACAGGTCCATCGTCATCTGGCAGGCAATCAGGCGAACTTCCGCTTCGACCGCCAGTTCTCGCAAATCCTCGATCGAGGCAACGCCTTTCTTGCTCATCAGGTTTTTCATCATCTTGGTACAGGCCGCGTCGACGCCCGGGATGGCGGTGAGCAGGTTCGGCAGGCCCATGTGCGCGCCCATCATCGGCATTTTCATCGCCGGGTTTCCGGCCGCGGTCAACTGCAGGTTGAGATCCTTGAGCAACAACGGCAGACCGTAAAAAGTAAAGAACATCGTGACTGGCAGGCCCATTGCAGCGGCCGTGGTCGCGAGGATGAAAGGCGGATACGCCCAGTCCAGGGACCCTTTGGTCACTATGATTGACATGCTTTTCTCTTCAGCGGACATTTTCGGTTCCTCTCTTTCCAGGAAGCTGCGCAGGAAGTTCATACGCGCAGCAAAACGCATATTAGACTATCAGAATTGTCTTTATTAGGGAAATATAATATTCTCTTTCTATACCAGGTCGGGTCCCGAGTGCGTGCAAATATCAGCGTCTGAAAACATTGGCAGAAACAGCACGGACGCAATCCAGGCGCGGCGAGCGACAGGGACCGAGCGACCCAGACCCTTGTTTGTCGGCAGTGACATTTACCGCAAGCCGGCGTTCGGCTTCAATCACCCGCTCAATATTGTCCGTCATGCAGCGGTCGTCGATCTCCTCAAGATGCTCGGCTGGCTGACCGAGCAGGATTTTCGTGAAAGCGAGCCGGCGTCGGTCGATCAGCTGGTCGAATTTCATCATCGCGCCTACGTCAAGGCCCTGCAATACGCAAACTCCACAGGCAAAGTCGAACCCGATGTGCGTGAGCGATACCAGGTGGGTACGTTCGAAAACCCGATGTTCCCGGGATTGTTCGAGCGTGCCTCCATGACCGTCGGCGGTTCGATCCTGTCGGCCGAGCTGGCGTCCGAAGGTCACGTGGTGTTTCACCCGTCGGGCGGTACGCATCATGGGCGGCCGGATCGCGCCAGCGGCTTCTGTTACCTGAACGACCCGGTGTTTGCCATCATGACCTTCCTCAAGCAGGGTAGGGAACGCGTCATGTACATCGATCTCGACGCCCACCACGGGGACGGGGTCGAGGACGCCTTCTACGAGGAGGACCGGGTCACGACGGTCTCGATCCACGAGGAAAAGCGCTGGCCGTTCAGCGGCACGCACTCTCACCCCGATGCGGGAGCCTTCAATTTCTGTGTGCCCAGGGCGCTCAATGACAGCGAACTCGACTACATCGTTCAGAATGCGGTCTTGCCGCTCGCGGAAACGACAGAGGTCGACGCACTCGTCGTTTGTTGCGGTGCGGACTGTCTCGACGGCGATCCGCTATCGAACATGCGCCTTTCGAACGTTGCGCTGTGGGACACGGTCATGCAGCTTATCGAGCTGGGCCCGCCTATAATCATACTGGGCGGAGGCGGTTACAATCCGTGGACGGTCACGCGATATTGGGCAGGTATGTGGGGCCGAATCAGCGGCCACCAGCTTCCCGAGATACTGCCCGATGCCGCCGTCGAATTCATGCGCCGCATGGAATGCGACCTGATCGACGAGGAAGACGTCTGCGAATCGTGGCATACGACAATGGCGGATTCTCCGTATCCCGGCGCGGTGCGCGACGAGATAAAGTCGCTGGTGGCGGAATTCGACGCACAGATGCAAAGGACAAGGCATGGCATGGCTTGATGAACTGGCGGGTATCGAAGACCTCGAAGACGCTGAATTCGACATGGACCTGGTCGAACGACTCGAGCGCCGGGCGGCTGGACAAGCTCCGCGGCCCGTGCGTTTCTCCACGCCAACGTTCAAGGAATACTCGAGTACGGAGCTGAGTGGCTGCAACAAGAACAGCTTCCCCGCTTTTTCGATAACAGCGGGTGCATGCGGCCTGAACTGCGATCATTGCCAGAAGAAAATCCTTGAGCCGATGATCCCGGCGACCAATCCCGCCATGCTCGACCGGAAAGTCCGGCACCTCATTGAGACGCAACAACTGAACGGGTTTCTGCTGTCGGGCGGGTCCAACAAGCGCAACGAGATTCCCTACGGGCGCTACCTGTCGGTGGTCGAGCAACTGAAACGGGACTACCCCGACCTTAAGATCGCCATACACAGCGCATTGCTTGACGAATGTCGTGCAAAGGCGATGGAATCTGCGGGCGTCGACACCGTGATGATGGACGTCATCGGCGCCCGCGAGACAATACGGGACGTTTACAAGCTGGATCGTTCCGTCGACGATTTCGAAATGACGCTGGCAGCATTATGCAGTACGTCAATGGAGGTCACGCCGCATATCGTCATCGGCTTGCACTATGGACGTATTCTCGGCGAGGCGAACGCACTTGATATTGTCAGCCGGCATGACGTTACGGCGCTGGTGCTGGTCGTAATCATGCCGTTCTACGCCAAACCGGGCACGTTCGTAACGCCGGATACGACCGAAGTTGGCCGTATTTTTCTCACGGCTCGGGAGCGCTTGCCGGATAAGCAGGTCTTGCTCGGCTGCGCCCGGCCACCCGGTATGCACAAACGCGTGACGGACGCCTATGCGATCATGGCGGGACTCGACGGAATCGCGTTTCCCGCTGATGGCGCGGTATCCGTTGCGCACACTATCGGGCGGCCATTCGAACAAGCGCACTCCTGCTGCTCCATCAAGCTGGGTGGCACTCTCAGAACCACGCTGCAACCCTCGTTCGCGGCCTGACCAACCTCACACGGAAACAGAACCGATGAGTTGTATCGAACACAAGACGACGCCGTCACCGGGCAAGACCGACTCAGGCCTGGATCACAATCCGTTTGACGTGATGGAGCCGCGGGCGCCGCTGAAGACGCCGGTCGACCGCAAGAACGGCAGGCATGTCAAGGCTAACGACATTCCGCCCGAAGGCGTGTACTTGCCAAACAACAACATTCTCGCGCCGCACATGAAGTCGCCGGACTACGTGCAATTGTCCAATGCCGCCGCGATCACGCTGGGCATCATGGGCGGTCGCATGTATCGCTGCGAATGCACGCGCTGCCTGAACCTGCTGCTAACGTATCCGGAAGGCTGCCGCGCCAATTGCGCCTATTGCGGGCTGGCGAGGCACCGTGAAGCCGATCGCGACTATGCCGATCGCAATTTCATCCGCGTCGACTGGCCGGCCGTTCCGATGGCGGAAATCGTCGATATCGTTGCCAGGGACCCGGAGAACAGTCCGTTTCATCGAATGTGTATTTCGATGATCACACACCCGCGCTCGGAAGCCGATACCTTCACGGTCCTCGAACAATGGACCGACAAGATCGATCCTGACGCGATTCCCGTGTCCATTCTGTCGAATCCGACGACGATGTCGCGTGATGACGTGCAACGTACCCGGGACCTCGGTGCCGATATTTTCACGGTCGCGCTCGATGCCGCGACGCCGGAGGTTTTCGATCGCACACGCGGCAAAGGCGTCCAGTCGCCGCACAAGTGGTCCAAGTACTGGGACATCATGCTCGAGGCGCGCGATATTTTCGGCCCGCAAAAATTCGGCGCGCACATCATAGTGGGCATGGGCGAAACGGAATTCGACGTGCTCAAGCTGGTCCAGGAGCTCGTCGACCTGGGGGGTCACAGCCACATGTTCTGTTTCTTCCCGGAGCAGGGCTCACTGATGGATCACCTGCCGGCCACACCGCGCGACCAATGGCGTCGCGTGCAGCTTGCGCGTTACCTGATCGACTATCACGGCGTGCGAGTCGACCAGATGCGATTCGACGACCAGGGCAGGGTCACTCACTATGGCATCGCGGACGCCGAGCTGTCCGACGTCATCGACGAGGGCATTGCGTTTCGCACCTCGGGTTGTCCCGGCAAGTTCCGCGATGACATCTCCGCCTGCGATCGTCCCTACGGCGATTCGCCACCCAGCAATATCGCCAGCTATCCATTCCAGCCGAAGAAAAAAGACCTGAAGCTGATCCGTAAGCAGCTCGATATTCCCGTAGCGGTCGAATAGAAATATCAAGGGGTCGATTGCGTGGCGAATAATTTCAGAATCATCGATACCGGTGTCCGTGAAGGCCGGGCCAATATCGCGTTCGATGCCGCGTTGATCGAGTTGCGGCAACAGGACAAGGTGCCGGACACGATTCGTTTCATGCGATTCCCACCAACGGCCCTCATAGGCAGGCACCAGGATCTGAGCCGCGAAATCGATCTCGATTACTGCGCCCGCGACGGTGTGGGAACCGTACGGCGAATTACCGGTGGCGGCGCGATTTACCTGGATGAAGGCCAACTCGGCTGGGAACTGGTATTTCATCGCTCGTCGCTGGGAATCGCGGCGTTACCCGACATTACGCGCGAGATCTGCAACGCGGCGGCGGCAGGTCTCTCGAAACTCGGCGTCAATGCCCGCTTCAGGCCGCGCAACGACATCGAAGTCGATGGCCGTAAGATCAGCGGCACGGGCGGATTTTTCGACGGTGACATACTGATCTATCAGGGTACCGTGCTCGTCGACATGAACGCGGAGCAAATGGTCAGAACGCTCAAGGTGCCGCAAAAAAAGGTGGCGAAACACAACCTGGATTCGGCCGCCCAGCGTGTCGTGACGCTCAAGGAACTGCTCGGTGACGATGTTCCCGGGATTGAGGCGATCAAGTCGGCGCTCATCGAAGGATTCAGCGACGGTTTTGGAATCAGTGCGGCGCCCGGTGAGATCACCGCAGCCGAAGAGCAACTGGCGCAAGACTACTTCGACGACGAGATCGGCACGGACGAGTTTGTCGCCGAGATCGACAACGCCGGGGATTCCGACGAAGTGCTCGCGGGCTCCCATACCGGAGCCGGTGGCACGATCGATGCTTTTGTCAAACTCGAGGGCCCGACAGACGCCATTCTTCAGCGTGTCCTGATTACCGGCGATTTTTTCATCACGCCGCCGCGCGTCGTGCTCGATCTCGAAGCGCATTTGCAGGGGGCGCGTCTGAATGAAATCGAGCCTTTGATCAAGCAGTTTTTCGAAGACACCGAGATCGGCATGCTGAGCGTGACGGCGGATGATTTCCATGCATCTATCGCAAGCGCGATAGCGTCGCGCAAGGGAGCCTGACGGTGGCCGACTGCAAGGATTGCGGCGACGCGTTCACGCTCGCGACCCGGACCGAAACGCCAATGAACGTCGTGGCAGTCGTGCAGCACACGTCGGGCGAGTACCTCGGGTTGATGGAGGATCACCTCGAAGGACGGCGCATCCGCTTCCAGTATTTCCGGCCCTTCGCCGGTGGCCGCAAGTTGCCGGCCGCCGACGTTCCCGCCGATGCGCTGTTGCTGCTCGGTGGCGGCCCCTGGGGGACCGCCGGATCGCGTGACCTGCCGACACTGGCGGAAGAGATCGAGCTTACTCGGTCGAGGCTTGAAGAGGGCACGCCGGTCATCGGTATCGGGCTCGGTGCGCAGATTCTCAGTATCGCGGCCGGGGGCAGCTCCGAGAGCCGCGACCTGGCGTTCGAGATGCTGACAGCGACACGCTGCAGCGACGACGCGTTGAATGGGTTCTTGCCTGAGAGATTCCCGCAGGTCATCTACATGCGCGACTGGCCCGTGCTGCCCGCAGGGGCAGAGGTGCTGGCCGAAGACGAGCTCGGCCGGCCGGCGGTCTGGCGGATCGGTGATAATGCCTATGGTTTTTCAGGCAATCCGGGGATTAAGCTCGGTATGGTCGAAGACCTGATCATGGAATTCGAAGAGGTACCCGCGGATGCAGCCGCGAAGCTCGATGAGCTGCGCGCGCTGCAGCCCGTTCTCGAGGATGCCCTGGTGCCCATAATGACCGGCCTTGTGCAATGTACTTCCCTGATGTCCTCGCCGAAGGCGGCGGCCACGGCTGCCGGAAAATTGGATACACCAATAGTTTAGTATATGCTAATTATCTGTTGGACGGCCGTCCGGCAGCAGGAGAATGGCGAAAATGGCTGAGAAACTCATCATTGTTATGGCTAATACGGATCCTCGTAACGGCGAGGAGCTTGGCGCGCCAATCTTCCAGGCGACGGTGGCGGCGGCGATGGACTACGACGTGGACGTGATCTGCACGGCGACCTCGGGGAAGCTGATGAAGAAAGGCGTGGCCGATCAGTTGTTCGTCAAGGAGGGCTCGCCGAAATCGGTTTACAGCTTCATCCAGGATGCCCACGAAGCAGGTGCGAAGTTCTTTTGCTGTTCTCCCAATCTCGACCTTTTCGACATGACCAAGGAAGACCTCATTCCCGAATGCGAGGGAATTGTTGGTGGCGCTCACCTGATCGAAGAGGTCATGGAAGGCGACTGCAAGGTAATGACTTACTAGGCGATATAAGGCTAGGTAATATGTCCCATTCAGCGACGTCTCGAATGCAGGAACACATTGGCGATCCCGTATCGGAATCACCTCCGGTCGCACGAGAACAGCTGGAGGAGATTTTTCAGGATATTCAGGCCGACATGCGCTATGACCATGAGCTGAATGGTTGCCTGAACTGTGGCATTTGCACAGCGACCTGCCCCGCCGCACATTACTACGACTTCAGTCCCCGCGAGATCGTCCAGTTGCTGTGGACCGAAAACCTCGAAGGCATCTACGATGCCATGCAGGAGAAAATCTGGTCTTGCGCGCAATGTTATACGTGTGCGGCACGTTGCCCCTTCAGTAACTCGCCGGGCGGTCTCATCATGCTTATGCGCGAGACGGCCATCAAGCACGGCATGGAATCTGCGAAAAATGTGCTTCGTCCGTTTAGCCGAGTGATGCTAAAACTCATTTCAACGGGCAACCAGCTTTCCCCCGACATGATTACCGCGGACGGCTTCGCCGACTGGGGCCCCAATGTTGCCAAGGTCGATGCTCCCCTGGAGATACTTCGCATGGCGATCCCCATGCCCACGCTGCATACAACGAAAACTGCGTGGGAAGTCAATCTCAAGACATCCGTCGAGTTGTACACGATCTGGGAAGAAACCGGTGTGCTCGACAGCCTTGAGACCATTGATGAAAACCTGTTCGATGTAATCCTCGACATCATGGATGAAAAACGTGATGACTATGAGGATTGGCTCGACGATCAGGATGACGACTAACGAACAGGTTCTGGAGACGAATATGAATGCAGGCAACGGAAACGGTAACGGTAACGGAAAAGAGCGTTTCACTGGCCACGGTGCCGAATGGACCGACGCGAACCTCAGCAAGGAAGACGCGCACGTTGCAACCGTGTGGGTCGACCAGATTGTCAACAAGCGCTCGATGCTGACGAACAAGGATCGCGTCGAGGACGTCCGCGACGTCATGTGGCAGCTCGAGAAAGAAGGCGAGATAGTCGTACATCGCGTCACCGACGAACACAAACCGGTCATGGTTAAGACCTTATACGGCTGGGACAAGAAAATACCCAGCACGCAGCTCTGGCACCACAAGTCCTGCGGGCAGTGCGGCAACATCCCGGGATACCCGGCGTCGCTGCTGTGGCTGATGAACGAGATGGACATCGAATACCTCGATGAAACCGATCAGACTTCGTGCACGGCCTGGAACTACCATGGTTCGGGCATCGGTAATCTCGAGAGCCTGGCGGCCGTTTTCCTGCGCAACTTCCACCAGGCCTATGTGGCGGCGAAAGCGCAGGGTCTCCCTGAGGGCTATTTCTACCCGCTGGTGCACTGCGGCACGTCTTTCGGCAATTACAAGGAAGTCCGCGGTTACCTGATGCAGTCCGCCAAGCTGCGTGAACGCGTCAAGAAGATACTCGGCAAGCTCGGCCGGCTGGTCGACGGCAAGCTGCTGATCCCGGAAGAAATCGTGCATTACTCGGAATGGGTGCACGTGATGCGTAATGAGATCAAGAACCACCAGGTCATCGACTGCAGCAACATTCGCGCGACCGTGCATCCTGCCTGCCATGTTTACAAGATGGTGCCGGAAGACGCGATTTATGACGACGACATTCTCGACGGCAATCGCGTCGCCGTGACGACCGGAATCCTCGAAACGCTCGGTACCCAGGTCATCGATTATTCGACCTGGTACGACTGCTGCGGTTTCGGCTTCCGCCATATCATCTCCGAACGCGAATTCACGCGTTCTTTCGCCATCGACAGGAAGATCCGCGTTGCCATAGAAGAAGCGCAGGCGGACATGATGATCGGTCACGACACGGGCTGCATCACGACGCTGGACAAGAACCAGTGGATCGGTGCGGCCGCCGGCAAACCGGTCGACCTGCCGATACTGGCGGACTGCCAGTTTGCGGCACTGGTCTGTGGCGCGCACCCGTACAAGATCGTGCAGTCGCACTGGCACGCATCGTCAACCGAGACTTTGATGGAGAAGCTCGGCATCGACTGGGAAATGAAGAAAGCAGAGTTCGAGTCCTACCTGAAGGACGTGGAGGCGGGCAAGGGTGAAACGCTCTACGACCCGCGTCTCATGATTACGTCCGGCCCCGGTTTCAAGCCAATCGAAAGAAAGAACATAGAGCGACAAAAATGAGTAATCCCGTATTGATCATTGGTGGCGGGCCTGCGGGCCTGGCCGCGGCACACAGCCTTGCGACGGTGGGCAAGAAATGCGTCATCGTGGAGAAAGAGGATCGCCTCGGCGGTGCACCGATACTGTCGGGCTACGCGAAGCTCGTGCCTTCCGATGAATGGGCGAAGGATGCGATCGGCGGCATGGTGCAGAGGGTCGAAAATAATTCGAGTGTGAAAGTAATAACCGGCACTAACGTAACGCAGTTCGATGGTACGCCCGGTAACTTCTCTGCACAGCTTTCCAATGGAGAGACCCTGCAAGTAGACGCAGCGGTACTCTGTAGTGGCTTCACGCATTTCGATTCGGTCAACAAGCCCGAGTGGGGATTCGGCACCTTCCCGGACGTGGTAACGACGACCCAGGTCGAACAGATGATTTCATCCGGCAACGGCGTACGCTGCCCGTCAGACGGACGCCAGCCGAAACGTGTCGCGATTCTGCTTTGTGTCGGTTCGCGCGATCGCCAGATCGGCCGCGAATGGTGCTCCAAAATCTGTTGCACGGTCTCGTCGAACATCGCGATGGAAATACGCGAGGAACTGCCGGACTGCCATGTCTATATCTACTACATGGATATTCGCACGTTCGGCCTTTACGAGACGAAGTACTACTGGCGCAGCCAGGAGGAGTTCAAGGTCAAGTACATCAAGGCGCGCATTGCCGAGGTTACCTCGGACGGCGACAAGCTGATCGTCAAAGGCGAAGACACACTGGTCAAGCGGCCAATTACAATTCCCTTTGACATGGTCGTGCACGCCATTGGCATGGACCCGAATGTTGATAACCCGGCAATCTCGGAGACGTTCGGCATCGAGCTTGAGCCGAATGGTTTCATCGATGTTGCCAATCGATACGGCGAGATGGGGGCAACCTCACGTCCCGGAGTATTTGTGGCCGGGGCTGCGACGGGGCCCGAGACGATTGATGATTCGATCGCGCAGGGCCATGGAACCGCGATGGCGGTTCTCTCCAGTCTCGAAGCATTCAGAAAGTCCGCCTAAGTCGACTAAAGATGGCATCGACGTCAGCACTTCTGCCGCATGAATCAGAGCGCCCCGTGCTCGACTTGTCGGCGGACATGTTGCGCGCCGCGCTGAACATCATGATCAAAGGCAGTGAAGATCATGGCGGAATCGAACGTTATATCGATGCCGTGAAACTCAAGAGCACGATGTTCAGGCAGGCACTCGTTGAGAACGATGTCGCGGAACTCGATTTGGAGACGTTTAAAGGCCTTTGCACATTCATGGCAACGGTTCGTCGCCGCATCAGTGAGTGGCTCAATGAAGAGTCGTTCGCTGAAATGCGCGCGGGAATTGTCGAGTTGTTTGCCGATGACCAACACATCGACGATCGCATAGCCCGGTTTTGCGACCGCTTCCCGAATGACAAGAAGCACCGTTGGGTCAGGGACCTGGCCGTTGAGTTACTGCATAACGCCGATCCGGAACGAGTGCCGATGATGAATCGGTGGATTTGGGACGTCAAAGCTAACACCGGTGTAATTCGGGAGGTCTGGCACGGTGACGACGTGGACCACATGACGCTGAGAGTTGCCGACAATTACGCCACTTACCTGATGCTGCGTGAGGAATTGAGCCAATTCCTCAGCGACAACGGTTTTTTCCGCGATGTGCTGTTTTATGTCGATGTGCTCTGCGCGCAGATCTACGCTCAGTACATTTGCGAGCAGGGTGGCAGCTATCTGCGAGTCGACTTTTCGGCACCGGAGGACCCCATGCAACACACGCGTCGCCTGCTTGGTCTCGATGGCGTTCAGCCGGGCAATGGGAGGACGCGCCTGAAGTCCATTGACGGCGTGGCGTTCGTTCTTGATGACAGTGAGACGCTGAACTAAACGGAATATTCAATGCCCATTCATGAAAAATCGCTGATCCGCCCTGAGAACCTTGAGACCCACGACGCTTTGGTCATCGACGGAGTTGACGTTTCAGGTCATTGGAGCACGTTTATCAAGACGCGTGTTGTCAGCGATTACAACGAAACGCTGCAGGATGAGATCGCTGCGCTTCCTGGAGGAGAGTACATTCACCGCTGCTGGCAATGCGGTTCGTGCACCAACGCCTGCACGGTTAACGAGGTTAATCCGGATTTCAACCCGCGCTACTGGATCTACCTGATTCGTATGGGCATGGAGTCGGAGTTATTGCGCGACAAGGACATCGTCTGGCAGTGCGTGTCATGTAACAAGTGTACCTACGCGTGCCCGAGGGACGTATTCCCCGAAGGCGTCATGAAAGCCACGGCGCACTGGCTGGAGCGAAAAGGCCACACGCCGAAATCGCCGTCGACGATC
Source organism: uncultured Woeseiaceae bacterium (assembly GCA_945788625.1). Lineage (GTDB taxonomy): Bacteria > Pseudomonadota > Gammaproteobacteria > Steroidobacterales > Woeseiaceae > UBA1847. The sequence goes on along the minus strand of CALZMQ010000027.1, from coordinate 18,671 downwards.
TTCGACGAAGTATTCACAGAACAAGTCGTCGCGACCGGCAAGATTGAAGAAAGCCGCACGATCCGACGGTTCTTCGCTCGTACCAAACAAAAATTGTTGCAGGACTGGATGATCGAGATGGTCAGGCGGATGTTGAGCGGTCTGCCGATCGGCATGCTGACACGTATGGGCCTGGCAACCTTCGTCGCGCCGCGCACGAGTAACTGGTCCGCTGCGTCAGCGGCTATCCAGGAATATATTGATGAAGAGCACGAGAAACAAACGCAGGCGTTGAGCCTCGCCGAGTTGGTTGAAACCGCGAAAAATGATGTCGCCGCCTGACGAGGATTCCTGACTGATGACGACGAAAGACAAATACAAAAAGGTTGCCTACTACCCGGGTTGTGCACTCGAGGGCAGCGGACACTCTTACAACCGTTCGACCAAGGCCGTTGGCAAGGCACTCGGCCTCGATCTGGTCGAGGTCAAGAACTGGAACTGCTGCGGGGCGATGGAAGTCAAGAATATCGATCCGAAGATCCAGACCTACCTGTCGTCGAGAGTTATGTCCGTTGCGGCCAACGAAATGGACATGGACGTGGTCATGGCGCCCTGCAACGGCTGCTACCATAACCTCAAGAAAGCGGAGTACGACCTCAAGAACGACAAGGAGTCCGCTGAGGTCGTGGATCGTCTGTCGCAGAAAGCGGGCCACAAGACCTATGAGTCCGGCCAGGTCGAGACCATCCATGCACTCGACTGGATCAAGGACACCATAGGCGAGGAGGGTTTGGCCGCGCGGGTGAAGAACTCGTTGAGCGGCCTCAAGATCGCCAACTACTATGGCTGCATGTACACGCGTCCGCGGCACATTTTCCCCGAAAAAGATGCCGGACCCGGCAGTGAGTCGACCTCCAAACCCCATTTCATGGATGACCTGCTGGCCGCAGCCGGCGCCGAGAATGTCGACTTTCCGCTGAAGACTGCGTGCTGCGGCGGGGCGCACACACTGTCGGACAGCGACATCTCGACGAAACTCGTCCTGAATATCCTCAAAACGGCCAAACTGGCGGGCGCAGACGTCATTGCCACGGAATGCCCGACCTGCCATTCGGGTCTCGAGATGCACCAGATTCGGGCGGAGAAAACGCTCGGCGAGAAAGTCGACATCAAAATCCTGTATTTCACACAGCTGCTCGGCATGGCGTTGGGGCTCAAAGCGAGGAAGGTCGGCGTACACGAGAACATTTCGGACTCGATCAGGTTCCTGAAGGAAAAAGGCCTGGGATGAGGTCGCTCGCCGAACTGGAGGCGGTGTTCGAGCCGCCACCCGCGACGAGCGACATCGAGGCGTCGGCGACGATGTTGCTGAAGGCGAGCGAGGAGGTTCTCGAACACTGGATTACGGCTCGCGGCGAAGTGCCGACCAGCGATAAGAGAGAGGGTTTTCGCCTGCTCGCCCTGCACCGGCAGGGCGCGAAGGGCGACCCCAGTTTCAATGCCTGCCGCGAAACCTGTCGTGAGCTCATTTATCACTACAACCTCATCTGCATGGATCCCGTACATTCGGATATTACGGATCGCTTATATATGCTCGGAATGATATCTAGACATCTGTTTTTGTTTATCAGCGGGAAGATGCAGGTGGCCGAACTCGGCGAATTCTGTTGTTCGTCGAAACCGATTCGGTCCGCTGAGACCGCAACGTAAATCAAAAAGGATGCAGGACTATGCCCTCTGTACGCGGATGCAATCTGCCCGACGGACTCCTCTACGACGTCGACAATCACATCTGGTTCACCGAGATGGACGACGGCACGGTCAAGATCGGCATGACGGCCGTAGCGACCGCAATGGCCGGCAAACTCGTCGCCTTTACGCCAAAACGCGTTGGCCGTTCCGTACGCGCCGGCAAATCGTGCGCAACGCTGGAGTCCGGAAAGTGGGTAGGGCCCGCGAAGTCGCTGGCCGGTGGCGAAGTTGTCGCCGTCAATGACGACCTTGCGAATGATCCCGGTCTCGCCAACGACGATCCGTACGAAGCAGGTTGGCTGGTGGTGTTGAAGCCGGACGACTGGGACTCCGTCAAGGGTTCGCTGGTCATCGGCAGCGAAGTTGCCTCAGCCTACGAGGCCAAAATGGACGCCGAGGGCTTCGGCGGCTGCAATTGATGAACATGGACGCGCATTCGGCAACAGCCGAAGATACGAAGGAGCTGGCCGAATTGCACGATATGGCCGCGCATGCGGTCGAACTCCTGAAGGCAATGGCCAATGAGTGGCGCCTCATGATCCTGTGCCAGTTGTCCGAGGGCGAGAAGACGGTCAGTGAGTTGCAGGAAATCCTCGGCCTGAGCCAATCCGCGTTATCGCAGCACCTCGCCGTTCTGCGCCGCGAAAAGATTGTCCGCACGCGCAAACACGCGCAATCGGTCAGCTACTCGCTGCACGGCGATGACGCGACCAAGGTCATGCGAACACTACATGAAGTATTCTGCGAATCGCAGGGAGAATCGAGATGAAGTTGCAAGGCAGTAAGGCCGCAGCGTGGCTGCTGGCTCTTGGTATGTTTGCGTTCAGCGGCGCGGCCCTGGCGACAAACGGTTATTTCACACACGGTGTCGGTACGAAGTCGAAGGGTATGGCCGGCACGGGCGTTGGTTCCAATGCCGATATGGGCACGATTATGGGTGCCTCGAACCCGGCGCTTACGGTTTTTGCCAGCGACGATTGGGAAGCCGGTATTTCCATATTCAGTCCGCGTCGCAGCTTCACAGCGACAGCCAGTGGCAATAATGGCGCACCGCCGACCTTCTCGATTGGTGCCGGTAGCTTTGACAGCAGCAGCGAGTGGTTCCCGATTCCATTTGTCGCCAAGAGCTGGACGCTCGCGAATGAAAACAAGATTTCATTCTTGTTTTACGGCCGTGGCGGCATGAATACTGACTGGGATAATTCCAGCATTTCCGCTACCTCGGGAATATGCGATCCGACAGGCCAGGGCGTGGTTACCGGCCCGGGTCCGTTCTGTGCCGGCAAAGCCGGTGTGGATCTGTCGCAGGCTTTCCTGACCGTCAATTACGCGGGCAAGACATCGGACAAATTTGCGTGGGGAATCGGACCCGTTATCGCGATCCAGTCGTTTCAGGCCAATGGCGTTGCGTCGTTCACGCCGTTTACGCACACCTTTTCCGATACCTTCGATCCGACAACCGTCACTGCCCTGAGCAACAACGACCATGATCTGTCGGTGGGCTGGGGTATTTCTGGCGGCTTGTGGGCCGGATTGACCGACACGGTCAGCGTTGGTTTCGCCTACCAGTCGAAGATCTTGATGGGCGAGTTCGATGACTACGCGGATCTTTTCGCCGAAGACGGCGGCTTCGATATTCCGTCCAGCATCAAGGCCGGAATCTCGGTAATGGCGACGGATGCGCTGCGCATCAATTTCGATGTCGAGCAGGTCGCCTACAGCGATATCGACTCTGTCGGCAATCCGCTGAATAACCTGTTCACGGGCTGCTTCACAGCCAACCCGCAAGTGGCTCCGGCTGCAGACGGGTGCCTGGGCGGACCGGCGGGCGCCGGTTTCGGCTGGGAGGACATGACGGCTTACAAACTCGGCTTCGAGTGGCAGACGGACGAGAATAATGTCTGGCGTTTCGGATTCAGCACGGGCGAACAGCCGATCCAGAGTGCCGATGTCGTATTCAATATCCTGGCGCCGGGCGTCATGGAAGAGCACTTCACGCTCGGTTGGACGCGCGATCTCGCGAGTGGCAGCCAACTCAGCCTGTCGTTCATGTATGCGCCGGAAGTGAAAGTCTCGGGCCCCAACGTCTTTGATTTCAATCCGTTCGCCCCGACGACACCGCCGCAAACGATCGATTTGAAGATGGACCAGCTCGAATTTGAAGTGGCCTATCGTTTTTAGATGGCCTCAGTGACGATTGCGGCGCTGATTTCAGCGCCGCTACTCGTAGGAGCGACCCAGCCGCGATACGTGGGAGTGGCCTACGTGCCCTCGCGGTATTCCAGCCGCGATTTGTTCGTGGGAGCGGCTTCTAGCCGCGATGATATTGCGAGCTAGCGTTAAGAGCGATCAGTCGATTTTCGTGCACGTTACCCCGGAAACGTGAGAAAAGACCGGCTTCCAGGCGCCGTCCTGCTTGATGAAAGTATTCGACGACCAGTAGTTGTGATGACAAGGTTGGCCGTCGTCCGTCTCGCGCGTTGAGTCGCCGTGACCGTATACGACTGCAAGGCTGTCGGCGGCAACCGGAATGGCCAGCACGCTGCCACAGGCGAGCAACGCGAGCGCAATGAGCGAATTTCTCATCGTGTTCTCCAAAACCAGTTTGGCCTCTGATGCTCGAGATGCTAGCTCGCACTCGAACAGTCACGCAAGCCTTGCACGTCCGCATTCCGATGCGAATGTGCGCCATTAACTTGGAAAGCCGATGCCCTACAATTGAACTGCACTCGTAGTGCCTGTGGATTCTTGCGATTCCACAGTCTGACGGTGCGTCGAGTCACCGACGAAGGGTAGAGGAATGGTTCGCAACGATACTCACGACCAGCTCGCAGGTGTCAGCCAGATCTGCCGTATCGAGGCGATAGCACTCCACATCGCGAGTGAGCTGTAACGCCGCGTCCAGACCGTCATTGTTGTGCGCAAGAGCGTTGAGAATATTTGGGTACAGGCGTGTTGCTGCTTCTGCATGCCCGACTTGTTCAGCAGACGCTCTCTTGTTCCGTTCCTGGTGTTCCACGAAAAAAATCGATCCAATCGGCAGGTCGCTTCCTGATGGCGGTGTTGGCATCGCCGGCAATGGAATGTGAATTCCACGGCGCGTCACGATTGCTTGATCCGGTGCCGGATATGCGGCAGGCGGCGATGACTTCAAACAGAGTGCATGTGAATATGGCGAAACACTCGGCTGCTCCAGGGAAATGGGCGCCAGTTCATCACTTAGGTAATGAAAGTCGTGATGCAGGAGCCCCCAGCATATTGTCGACTTTCCGGCTCCGGAAGGGCCAGTTAGAAGATAGGCCAGTCTGCCATCGCTAATAACGGCTGAGTGCAGGAAAAGCAGGTCAGCACGCAATAGCTGTAACTGTACAACCAGGTCGCTCTCCAGAAGATATATCAAGTGCCCGACGTCTCTGGCTGTTGAGTGGAAATCACTATCCCGTCTAGACAGTGCGAATCCAACTACAGTATCAAGCGACTTGGCATAATATTGAAGTGCGAATGATTTGCTGACTGTTGCCCGGCACGCAAAATTCTTCACTAATGTGTCGTACAAACTCAAGCTGTCGCAGTCGATGCGGACGTTGATTCCGACTATGGCAAAGGTATGAGAATAAATGCTCATGGCATTTACCTGGACACTCCTGGTGTCTTTGAGTCAGTAAAGATTCGAGTATGATGCAGTTTGCGGCGCTGAGAGCAACATAAATGCAGTCTAACAGCCATATTTCTGAGGCCTTGAAGTCATTGACCACCGGCTCTCAGTTCAGCGCCGATATTTCCGTGACCGCGCAAGATATTGACGATCTCATTCGATCCGGTCTCGGTCCAGTCTTTTATCATGTGCTAAACGGCGGCGAGCGGCTGGCTGATATCGACAATGAGATGAGGCTCAAGGCATCTGACATTACATCGAGGGTATTGTCAGCAGAGCAATTCAGGAACATTGAGGCCGTCATGGGGCTGCTTCAGTCTATTGATGTGGAGCCAATCCTGCTCAAAGGCACATCGTTTGCGGCCCGCTACTATCCTGAACCTCATCTGCGCATCATGGGCGATGTCGACCTGCTGCTTCCAGCTCATAGAATCGACGAAGCGCAAGATGTTCTTGTGCGCGATGGCTTTAAGAAGTCAAAGCCCGCCCTGGGTATGGACTATGAAGCACATATCCACAGTGCACCATTGTTCCACCCGGATCGGAATGTATGGGTAGAATTACACCGACGCCTCATTCCTGACTCTTTTCCCCCTAGCCAGGAGTCACCACTCAATCTGACTTCAGTTGACGACGAAGTCATTGCGACTAGCCTGGGCGAACTGGACGTCAGGTGTTTTCGGACAGAGTTCGAACTTGTGTATCTAGCTGCCGGCTGGTGCTTCGATCTTAAGAACGGTTTTGGCAATCCTGGTCTTCAACGAAGTTTGTTCGACTGTGCGCTGGCACTGAAAACAGGCGGGGACGAATTGAATTGGGACGACATCATCAAGTGGTCGAATAAAACACTGCTGGGAGCGAGCCTGTACGTTCTGTTATCGTTTCTGAAACGAATTGGCGTATTTGCCGATTCGGAAAACCGGTGCGAAATTCTCGGCAAACAACAAGACTATGTTAATGCGTTGTCGCTTCGTTTGATGCACGGTCGCATCGAGAAACACCTCGTTCACTTTGGCGGTTATGGTCGACTGACCTCACCATCCACGACCTCGAACATGTTCGATGTCTTGATCAGGAAACACGCGGCATGGAGAAATCTCGCGGCCGTTCCCGGAAACATACTGTTTCCACGTCGTGAGCCTCAAAGATTTGACCGGAACTACCAGATCGGCCGACTACAGAGAGTGTTGGGTCGCAGACAGTGAGACTTGCTTACTTTACGGGCGGTACTGCAGGCGCGGGTCACCTGGTTCGGGGGCTCGCAATCGGGCGCGGCCTGGAACGCGTGGGTTACCGTGGCGATATGCGCATGTTTATCGGCGCCGAACCGATGGCCGGGATACGAACCGCCCTTGCACCGTATTCGCCCACAATATGCACTGTTGATCACAAAGAGGTGCTCGACCCGGTTCGTGGCCCCGAGAGCGCATTGGCAATGTCATTGGCAGACTATTCGCCCGACCTGCTGATTGTCGATCTATTCTGGGCGCCGCTGCTGCATATTCTTCCGCAACTGGACTGCAAGGCGTGGCTGCTCGTTCGCAGCTGCCCACACGATTGGTTACGTGGCACAGAGACGACGCGGTTTGATCCATCCCAATACTCGCGAATTATTGGAATCGAGCCCATCCAGCATGATGAGATTCGTGAGTGCATAGAGCCGATAGTCATTTGCAATCCGGATGAAGCCAAGACCAGAATCGAGGTCTGCGCCCGCTGGGGTATAGACGAAAGCAAGCAGATAGTCGCAATCACACATGCGGGATTGCGGGGTGAAATCGATACGTTAAGCGATGACTACGAGTCCAATGCTTTGGCTGAGGATGGCGACGTATTCATCATCGAATCAGACCTTCACGATGAGAACGCAGTATTTCCGCTAGCCGTCTGGTTACCCGCTGTTGACCGAGTTCATTGCGTAGCAGGGTACAACAGTTACTGGGAGTCGCGCTGGATGAACTATGCGCATAAGACCCGGTTACGGGTCATTGGCCGCAAGATAGATGACCCGTTGGGCCGTATCAAAAGCGACGGTAACTACGCGATGGGAGCAAACGGCGCAGACGTCCTTGCCCGATCGATAGCAGGCTGAGAGGCTAGCTAGCGTTGCAGAAAAACGAGTCGCAAGTGCCGAGTAAGTCTCCTTCAGCAAGGCGGCCGGGAACGGAGTCCTGGTCGACGATGATGTCCTGGAAAAAAAATTCTCCGGAATCAGCGTCAAACGAAAGGTCACACATATTCGTCGCGATGTCGCTGTCGATTGGCTGCAATGGTTGGTCACAATTGAGCTCACTAACAGGTCTCGGGCCGGTGCCAGGATCGCCTGTGCCAGGGTGGCCAGTGCCAGGGTGGTCAGCGCCAGCACCGCCCCCTGATCCCTGCTGCGCAAAACTCGGCACAGCCGGCAGCGTCAGTAACGCCGGAGCGGTATAGGCCGCTTTGCGGATGAATTCGCGACGCGACTGTTGTTTGTGGAAGGGCAGATTATTCTCAGGACTTTCTTTCTTCACAGCTTCTCTCCTGAATTCCAGGTCCCGCAGGCGCAAGACCGCACTATTTCAATACTCCGAGCGTCTTCAACTTCTGAAGTAAGTCCACGACGTCAGCGGACAATCTCTTCGGGCCGACTTCAAATTCCTGTAACAGATGTTTCACAATGTCTGCGACGCCGTGAGTCCCATCGCAATACCGAAGTATAGTGGCTCCGACCCGATTCAGCTGATGTACACGCTGATTCTCCTTATCCAGCAAGATGACCTCGTCATCCGTTTCCTGGCACTTGATACCGGGGACCAGGGATGGCCGCCAGGGAACCCGGTCGATTGCTGGATTGGCGCTTGCGCTACTCATGGATGTCACGATGGCTTCTAACCTATTGTTTTTACTGGATTCTGCGCGACTCTAAGTAGTATAGTTCAAAAAGACGGGCGTCGCCCAAATGTCGCCGGGATTCTGTTAAGTCAATCAATGCAGAAACAAGCTCTCATCAGGCTCGCTATCGCTCTGTTTGCCGTGGATTTGGTGCTGCTGGCCGGGTACCTGGTCGGCATATTTCTCGTCGTGCCCAATCCGCATATTTTCAAATTGATCAATCTTGACGCCGAGGCATCCCTTGGCTCATGGTTTTCCGCGTCGCAGCTCCTTTGGACCGGCACCATTTTCGCCGTGGCCGCCTATTCTCGAAGCAACAGCTCGGTGAGTTCTCTGTTCCTTACCACCTGCGCGTTAGCGTTCTTCTTCCTGTCCGCGGATGAAGCTGCATCAATCCACGAAAAGGTGACGATGATATTCAAAGGTGTCCATTTCTTGCCGAGATTCAGTGGCAATCATGGCGTGTGGATTCCGATCTATCTGTTGGCCGGTGGATTATTTGTTATTGCGACTCGCAGATCCTGGTTGATTTTATGGCAAGACCGGCGAGAGGGAACGACCGTTTTCCTGGTTGGAGTTGCCCTTTTCATTTTTGGAGCGGTCGCTTTGGAAATAGTCAGTTACGGTGGTCTCAGGGACATTTCAAATCGCAATTATTATCTTTATCAGGTTTTTTTCGAAGAGGCATTCGAGCTTGCCGGCGTGACAACAATCCTGATCGGCACGATCAGAATGCTTTTCCACTCTCGATAGCGAGATACGGGCGGTTCCGCTCGAGAGCGGCTGTTCGCGCTCAGCGCAGCAATTCGTGATCAGCGGGCAACTCGTGGGTCACCCACATGGCCAGGCGGTGCTTGATTTTCGGCAGGCTGAGCTGATCCGGCGGCAGCGGGCTTATTTTCTTGTCGTGCACCAACAGCCGGTAGGCGTACTCGACCTTCAGTTTGTGCGAGTCAGTCGGTTCGAGTTCGACGACGCCCCGTTTAACGGCATCGTCGATGATGATCCGCAGTGCTTCCGCGAGAAGTTCCTTCTCGTTTTTGAGCTTTTTGGCCATTCGAAACACCGTGTGCGTCGTTGCAATTAAGGCATAATAAGACAAAGACGAATCCTCGTCTGCAATTGTGACACCAGTTATCGAAAGGCCCTGAAAATGAGTCAGAAAGCACTCAGTCCTGCCTACCTGCGGCAACAGATCGTGGGCGTGGACTCGACGTTCGAGACGCCGTTCGGCGAACGACTGATGGTCTATTGCGACTACACCGCGTCCGGGCGTTGCCTGCGTTTCGTCGAGTCCTACCTGCAGAGCCTGCAGCGAATCTATGCCAATACGCATACCGAGGACGATATAACCGGTCGCAGCATGAGCCAGCTGCTGCATGAGGCCGAGGAGGCCATCAAGGCGTCGGTAAACGCGGGGCTGCAGGGACGCATCGTCGCCTGTGGCACGGGGGCTACCGGTGCGATCGACAAGCTGCAACAGATCATTGGTGTGACGCTGGCACCGGCGACGCGAAAGAACCTCGAGGAGATGGTCGACGACATACATCCCGAGATCGACAAGGCTTCTTTTTGTCAGCATATCGAGGAAAAACAACCGGTCGTCTTCATCGGTCCCTACGAGCATCATTCCAACGAGATTTCGTGGCGGCAGTCGCTCGCGACGACCGTAGAAGTCCGGCTTGACGCGGCCGGCAACATCGACCTCGATCACCTGCAGGAGTTGCTCGAAGATCCGCGTTACAGGAATCGTACGCGCATTGGGTCATTTTCGGCGGCGTCCAACGTGACGGGAATTCGCTCGGACGTAAGGAAAATCGCCAGCATGCTGCATAAACATGACGCTATCGCATGTTTCGATTATGCGGCCTGCGCACCCTACGTGGAGGTCGATATGAACCCGGAGCCGGCGGGTGAAGGCGACGATCCGAGCATAGACGCAATCTTCATTTCTCCGCACAAGTTTCTGGGCGGACCCGGCTCGAGCGGTGTGCTGGTATTCAACGAGCGTATCTACCATCGCGAACTGCCCCCGAGCATGAGTGCTGGCGGAACGGTCGACTACGTCGGCATGCAGGACCAGGATTTCATCAGCCGCATCGAAGGTCGGGAGAAGGCCGGCACACCCGGTGTGTTGCAAACCCTCAAAGCCGGCCTTGTGTTTCAGATCAAGGACAGTGTTGGTGTCGACGTGATCAATGCGAGGGAACACGAACTCACCGAGAGGGCGATGCAGAGCTGGGGGGCTGACGAGAACATCGAATTGCTCGGCAACCCGGATTCGAGCAACCGCGTCGGGATCATCTCGTTCAACATCAGGGCCGCCGGCAAACAGTACCTGCACCACAAGTTCGTTACAGCCCTGCTCAACGACCTGTTCGGGATCCAGTCGCGCGCGGGCTGTTCCTGCGCGGGTCCTTACGGCCACCGCCTGCTCGACATCGACGACGACACCTCTGAGCGCTATCGAGTCGCCGTGCAGCAAGGCTACTGCGGGCTGAAGCCCGGATGGTGCCGCGTGGGGCTGCATTGGGTAATGGACGATGCCGAAGCGAACTACGTCATCGACGCGGTGCACTTCGTTGCGCGCAACGGGTATCGTTTCCTGAAGCTGTATGAATTCGACCTGGGCACGGGCACCTGGAAGCACAGGTATTCGTCGCCGGACCTGCCGGTATTTTCACTGGACCAGGCATTGAGCAACGACGAAGGCGAACCCGCTATTCTGTCGCTTGCGTTGCGCAAGCAGCTCTACGACCATTACATGACGGAGGCGAAGAGATTCTACGACCGGCTCAGGCAGGAGCCCGACAAGGAGTTCACATCGCTGGGCGGCGAGCTGGGCGATCTGCAGTTCTTTTCTTTGCCGGTGGATGACCAGCGACAGCACTGACCAGTTCGTCGCGGCCTGATATCGCGATGCGGATTTCGGTCAGTTCCGCGTTGTCGCGAAGGCGAACGTCGCCGCCAATTGTTCGTACACCGAGCCGCGCGAGTGCCTGACGCACATCGGGAAACCCGGCGGTGTCGGCATGGCGCCGATAAAGCGGCATGAACACCGGTTCCTCGATCAGCGAGTCCAGCTTGGAAAACAACTGCGGTCCGCTCCATGTGCGCCGGGACGGCAGGCAACAAACTTGCAGCCGGTCGAGCACGACATCGAGCGATTCTGTGCCGCCGGAGCGTTCGCGAAGTTCGATGTCCGCGAGCAACGCGAGTGCCGCACCGCTCCAGTAAATCTTCATTCGTGCGCGTCGCACGCCGGAGGCGGCCGCCTGGTTCGGCGACAGTTCCGGGCGGGAATCGCGCCCGCGCTCGAAACCGTCGTGAAGCTTCTGCCAGGCTTCGCGCGCGGTGTAGCGGCCGGCGCGAGCCATCAGTATGTTCTGGTAATAGCTCGCGAAGCCCTCGGATATCCACTTATGCCGTGAGCTAACGTAGGGCAGCATCAGGTGGCTGAACTCGTGGGTCGCCGTCCAGTCTTTGTAGAATTCCTCGATCGGCCGATCGGCATTGACGAAGAATTCGACCTTCTCACCGCCAACGCGAACGACACGCCCGAACGAAACGGCCGCATCGCCGCCCCATCGGCCGCGACCGGTCGGTATTACGACGACACTGGTCGCCGGTATCGGAAAACGACCGTAGGCCAGGCTCACGTCGCTCGATGCCGTTCGCAGCCATTCCACGATTTCCGTGGCCTTGTCGTCATCAATGGGTTCCCTGACCGTGATTCGAAGCGTTGCACCGGGTATTTGTGCACTGGTAACCAGCGAGTCGCCGGATGCTGCACTCGCGTGGGCGCAGGGGATCGTCACCAGGATGGCGAACAGGGCCTTGCGCATGTTTTTCCTCCTGGTCAGGTAATGCCACGCAGCGCCCGCAGGCGGCGTCTGAGCTTATTCCGCGCCCGAATCGATGTCGGACAATAGCCCGATCCCGGCGGCCGTCACAGCCGCACGGAATTCGACGAGATCGGTGCTGAAATACTCGTCGATTTTCGCGAGTATGCGTTCCGATTCGCGCTCTGCCATCCGGATATAACTGCGTGCCCCGGCAGAGGGTACGTCCTGCGTGCTGGCTACATACGACTGGGCAAGGCCGATTCGGTTCACCAGTTTGTCGTCATCGTAAACGAAGCCCTTGGTTTCCGGAGGCGTACGCACCAGTTTTTCCAGGTCGTCGAGCGCCGACTTGATGGTGTCGGCCTGCTCGACCAGCCCGGCATATGCATCGCTGTCGGTGTCACGCTTGCGTGACTCCATCATCGACTTGATCGTCCCGACCTGTTCGCGCGCCCGCACGATGCGCTCCGTTGCCTCGACGGCACCGCGCCGCAGTTCCTGCAGTGCAACGAGGGTTGCGTAGTTTTCCTCGATGTCGGCCTGGGTAAACGGTGAGCGCGGATCCGCCACGGCTCTGATTGCCGCGGTGATCGGTGCCACGTCGTCGTCGACGCCGCTCAAGGTGAGGGTCGCCGTGTAATCTCCGGGTGGCACTTGTGGTCCCGCGGGCAGCACGTCGGATTCGGGTTCCTCGCCGCCTGGCATTGCCCGCACGCCGTCCCGGCTCATGTCCCACACGACACGGTTGATGCCCTGGTAGGGCGTGTGTTCGAAGCGGCGAATAACGTTGTTGCCGGCGTCCTTTATCTCGATTGTTACCTTTACCTCTTCCTTGTCGTCTTCATCCGCGTCGTCGGCGGCCGTGGATTGGCGCGTCGCAATTGATCGCTCGCGCTCGCTTTCTTCGTCCGGATGCTGCAGGTCGTGGCCGCTTGCCATGAACGTGATCATGACGCCATAGGCTTCGTTATCGGCGCGAAACTCGCCGCTGCCCGTGAAGCGCGTCGACGGTGTCTGGTTGGCCGTGTACTGCTGGCCTTCGGACACGCCAAGCAGTCTGAACCTGGCCTCGAAACTGTCGTCGTCGAGGTCGCGAAGTGCACTGTAGTCGTCGATGACAAAGACGGACCGGCCGTGCGTGCCGAGGATCAGGTCGGACTCGCGCCTCTGTATCGCCATGTCCATCACGGAGACCGTCGGTACGCCCTGGGTGAACTTGAACCAGTCGGACCCTGCATTCAGTGACACGTACAGGCCGAATTCGGTACCGAGGAACAGCAGGTCCGGGTCGACCGGATCCTGCAGAACCGACAAGGCGTAGCCGTCGACGTCGTCGTTTTGCAGTGCGGTCCAACGCCTGCCGTAGTCGTCCACCCGGTACACGTAGGTGTTCATGTTGCCGCGCCGATGATCGTCGAATGTCACGAAAGCCGTGCCTGCGCTATGCGGAGACGGCGCGATCATCGCGACCCAGGCGCCTTCCGGCAAGCCGCGAACGCGGTTGTTTACCCGTTGCCAGTTTTCACCGCCGTCGCGTGTGACGTGCACGAGGCCGTCGTCGGTGCCCACCCAGATGACTCCCTGTTCGAGCGGGCTGGGTGCCACGGCGAAAATGGTCGTGTAGTTTTCGGCCGCGGTAACGTCGTAGGTGAGCCCGCCGCTTTCCTTGTATAGCTGGTGCTCGGCGCGGTTCGTCGTCAGGTCGTCGCTGATCGTGACCCAAGTCATGCCACGATCCGTCGATTTGTGCAGGAACTGGCTGCCGTAATAGACGGTATCGCTGTCGAAAGGATCGATGGCAATGCCTGCGTTCCAGTTGAAACGAAGCTCGACGTCCGCAGCGGGAGGGTCGGGCCGAATCAGGCGCTGCTCGCCCGTGTCGAGATTCCAGCGAAACAGGTAGCCGCCCTGCGCCATGGCGTAGCCTTGCCGCGAGTTATTCGGGTCCGGCAGCGTATCGAAGCCATCGCCGAAGCCCACTTCCTGCCAGTGCAGGTTGCGGATACCCGCGTTTTCCCAGACCTCGGAGGGCCCCCGCCACGAGCCGTTGTCCTGCAATCCGCCATAGACGTTGTACGGGTGATCGTCGTCGACGGCGATGTGATAGAACTGCGCCAGCGGCAGGTTGCGAACGTAGCGCCAGGTCTGTCCCATGTCGCGGGTTATGGCGATACCGCCGTCGTTGCCGACGATGATGTGCTTCGAGTCGCCCGGGTTGATCCAGAACGCGTGATTATCGATGTGTATCGTATTGCCGGCTGCGCAGCACTGAATAACGGGGTTCTCTGCAAAGGTGCGTCCGCCGTCGATCGAAACGCGAACCCTGGTTGCAATGTTGTAAATACGGTTCGCGTTGTTGGGGTCGACGGCGATCTCGGTGTAGTAAAACGGCCGGTCGGCGACGTTGTACTCGTCGTTGACGGTCTCCCAGCTGATGCCGCCGTCATTGGACACGAGCAACGCGCTCTTTTCCGCTTCGACCAGTGCGTAGACCCGTTTTGGCTGGTCCGGCGACAATCCGAACACGGTGCGCCCGAGTTCCCCCTCGGGCAGGCCGTCTTCCTGGGCGAGTTGCTTCCAGGTCTTGCCCGCGTCGCTGGAAATATAGAGGCCGGATCCCGGGCCTCCGGACTTGAAGTTGTAGGGCCAGCGCCGAAACTGCCACATGGCGGCGTACAGTTTGTCCGGGTTCGACGGGTCCATCTTGATATCGGTGGCGCCCGTGTCCTCATCGACGTACAGGATGCGCTCCCATGTCTCGCCGCCGTCACTCGTCTTGTAGACGCCGCGTTCCTCGTTCGGCCCCCACAGAGCTCCCAACGCCGCCACGTAGACGATGTCCGGATTGCGGGGGTGCATGGTAATGCGGTCGATCCGTTCGCTGCCGGCCAGGCCCATGAGCTCCCAGTTGCGTCCGCCGTCGACCGTCTTGTAGACGCCCGCGCCGACCGAGGTGGAATTGCGGACGTTGCTCTCGCCGGTGCCGACCCAGATGACGTCCGGGTTGGACTGGTCGATCGCGATGGCGCCGATGGATGCTACGGGCTGTTCGTCGAAAACGGGATCCCAGTTGAGGCCGCCGTTGTCCGACATCCAGACGCCGCCGGTACTGGCCCCGATGACGATGCGGTTGGGATTCGCATGCACGGCGTCGATGGCTGCGATCCTGCCGCTCATGGCCGCCGGGCCGATATTGCGCGCGGACAAACCCTTGAACAGGTCCGGGTCCGCCGCGTTGGCGGCAAACGAGAGCGCCAACAGGATGAACAAAACTACACGGGCTCGCTTTGCGTCTGGCATCGGGATTCCTTCGCGTATGGCGGTGACGGGTATTATGGAACGCCAAACTCATTTGGCAAGTTATCTGATGTTACTCGCCAGAAAACCGGGCAATGCTGAATTGACTGGTGGGCGCATTCTCGTCACTATCGACCGATGAAAGATGTCCGGAAATTTTTCATCGCGCTATTGATCGGTTTCACGTTTTCGGTCTCATCGCATAGCGCCTTCGCGATCACTTTTCCTGACAAGCCACCACAGTCAGATTTCTTTGTCGACAAGGCAGGCCTGCTCGACAACGATGCAAGAGTGGCAATCAACGACATTGCTCTCGCGTTACTGCAACAAGAACAGATTCCACTGTTTGTCGTCACCATACCGTCTCTGGCGTCCTACGATGGCAGTGCGCACGGTATCGAGGGCTACGCGACTCAGTTGTTCGACCATTGGGGAATCGGCTCGCAGGAACGAAATTACGGCATGTTGCTGCTCGTGTCTGTCGGCGATAGAAAGGCGCGCATCGAATTGGGGGCGGGGTTCGCGCGGAACTACGACAGGCAGGCGAACGACATTATGCAGTCCCTCATCGTCCCGGCTTTCCGACGCGGCGATTTCCCGACCGGGATTACCGACGGCGCGCGCGGCATGGATGCGATGGCGCGCGGGCTACAACTCCCGAAGGCGACGGCGCCCTGGTGGTTGCTGCCGGCCAAGATCGGTGGCGCGTTATTCCTGGGATTTGTTATCTACAATCTGTTCAAAACCGGCCGCTCAGGATGGGCGTGGGCGCTCATTGCGGCCATCGCCGTGGTGGTCTTCTTTGTTCTACGTATCGCCGCAAAATCGGGCGGTTCGGGCGGTTCGAGCGGTGGCTTCGGCGGTGGCTCATCCGGCGGCGGCGGCGCGACCGGCTCGTGGTAGGAGGACGATAATGAAAACCGCGACCACGCTTTTTAGCGCCGATGATAAGCAAGCCGTAGAAGCGGCGATCGCTGAGGCCGAGAAGATGACGGCCGGCGAAATTGTCCCTGTCGTGGCCACCCTCTCGGGCCGCTATGATCGCGCGGAAGACCTGTTCGGGCTGTTGTTCGCCCTGATCGCACTATCGGTTGCCTGGCTGTCGATTCAATACACGACGCAAGCAGCCTGGTCCGAAACGCAGGCCCATGGTCTCGGGCTTCCCGCCGCGGCCGGCATTCTCATTGGTGGATTTGTCATCGGTGCAGCACTCGCCACCCGTTTTCCAATCTTACGGCTACCGTTTATTCCGCGGGCTGAAATGATCGAGGAGGTAGAACGGCGTGCGCTCGAAATATTTCAGCGGCAGCGGGTCCGAGGCACATCTGGCGCCACCGGAGTGTTGATATACGTCTCCTTGTACGAACATGTCGTCAGGGTTATCGGCGACGACGGTGTCACAGAGCTGTTGTCGAGCGATGCACTGGAAGATATCTGCACGCTGGTGGTCGACGGGCTCAAGCAGGGACGACCCGCAGATGGACTCCGCCAAGGCGTGAAGAAAACCGGCGAGTTGCTCGCCCCGCACTTGCCACCTGCAGTCGGCGATGCCAATGAACTCGCCAATCACCTGGTTTTGATCGATTGAGGTGAACTTGTCCCGTAGTAATGACAGGCGCCTCCGATGCATTGACAAACGCCATGGGGTAAACGCGGAACGACCGCTTCCACCAACATCGGACGTGTAGACGGCTCGATATCGACAATGAGCAGGGGCAGGAAACGGCCATAATTGCCGCTCACGATCAACAAGATCACGCCACAAGAAAGGAGCTTCTCCAAAAGTTGAGATGGATCACGCATTCTGTCTGCGCCCTGCCGGTCCAGGACCAATACGGCCACTTCCCCCTATTCAATGTCCTACTCATTCATTGGCGCTGAAGTTTGTAGTCGTTTCGTCACTCTTCCAAGCCGAATGCCAAGAAGTAGCGGTAGTATGCCGATCGGAAGAGAAATGATTCCGCCGATTATCATCAACCAGTTGGTCGCATATACGACTTTTTTCACAGTCAGAAAAAGCGCTGTCAGAAGCAAAAGGGCCGAAAGCGACCAACCGATGCTGAAAAATTCAGTACCGCCTTCGTCGGCGATGATGAAACCGATAGCCAGATAGGCCAGCCCGACTCCCAGCAAACCGTTGACTATGGAGCAAATCAGGAACTCCTTATCAAGTGCAGGAATATCCGTATCCCTTGAGAGTCTCACGAAATGTCTTCCAAGAAGAAAAGCCGCCAAACCCAATATTGCAATACCGAAAAACACGCCAAAGATAAACGCTTTGTCGCCGCCACCACCACTCGGCGGCCCCATAATTAATGGTGCTAATAAAAAAAAGCCGAATCCGATAATTCCGAATCCGAAAATCGGTACTGAGATTGCCATCACCGAATATCCGACGCGCTTCACGAATTTATTGGTTGCAGAATCCCAGTGGCTCATACGCCCCACCCTTTTTCAATAAGAACTAACGCTATTAAATTGGGTTACTCGATTTAGCAATTGGCGACACAGGCGAATCTGACGTTTTTGTCGCCTTTGGGCCATCTGCAGCCGGATGTTTACAAAGCAATGACTGGCTGCTGTACAAAGTATACCGGTCGTTCAAAGATGTTTACCCCAAGGGTACGTGGTCCGCGGAAATGTCGACAAAATTTCCCACGGTATTGATGACACTGCGGACCCTCAAAATGAGAATCGTCCAGGGGCCAATACACCCGACAACGGTCAATCAGCTAGTATCCATCTTAATACCAGCGCGGGATGCCTCGCACATCTCCGTTTGCCCGCCAATGCCGTGGAGGTGCCGTCATGATATTCAGATACTTGCTCCTGACGATCTTTTTGTGTTTCTGTTTCGAGTCTGTCGCGCAAGCCGACGACTTCTCGTACGCTGACATTGCCGAACGATTCGGTGACACGCGACTGGATGCGCAAAGCGTCAAGGAAGCAAAGATGCACGGAGAGTGCCTGGTTGGGCTCAAGCAACTGATTTTCGTCAAGCGTGCCGAATTCGACCCGGTTGCCGAATGGATCAACTACCGTACGATTTCATTGTTGGAACAGTTTCCACCGTGCAATGTATTGATCATGATGGAAGTGGCACGGGAAGAATTGATGGAGCAGGGCGAGTAGTCCTGGTGTCTGAAACGCGTAAAACTTCGCAAATTGCCGTCGCACCGATGATGGACTGGACGGACCGGCACTGCCGCTATTTCATGCGGCTGCTGAGCCCGTCCGCGTTGCTGTATACCGAGATGGTCACTGCGGCCGCG
>CALZMQ010000026.1 GCA_945788625.1 uncultured Woeseiaceae bacterium | reverse complement strand
ATCCTCGTGGATCAGAGTCCTGTGTCCCCATCGTCTAGAGGCCTAGGACACCGCCCTTTCACGGCGGTAACAGGGGTTCGAATCCCCTTGGGGACGCCATTCAAAAAGAAAAAGGCCCGCCTTCAGGCGGGCCTTTTTCTTTTTGGACGGTGTCCTCGTGGAGATTGATTCGAACCCACGGGTTCGATCCGAGGCCGGCGCAGCCGGCCGACAGACGCCGAAGGCGAGGCAGCGCAGCTGCCGTTCCATCCCCTTGGGGACGCCACTTTCAAGGCATAAATAGCTGAATTAAAGAGGGTTTCTTTGGAAGCCCTTTTTCAGTTATGCAAGAGTTTATTCACCGTTTCCGGCAACTCTGGAGAACGAATCCAGAGGCCACTGATGGTCGTAAATGTCGCAGGTTCGTCGTGCGTGAATACTGATCTGAGCATCCGGTATGCGCTTAGCGGCAGCCGTTTGCTTGTTATGATGGCGACCGATTGAATCCGCAACCCAAAGCAGCCTCTGGCCTGTTGATACACTCAACGGCTGGTAATGATCCGAAACGGATATGTTGTTAGCAAGGTCGTTGAATTGACGATCAATCTGAAAACGCGAGTAGCCTGGCGTGCCGCTACCCTGACAATGTATTTCATATGGTGGAGTAACGAATAGAGCGAGAATTTATGTCGAACTTGACAAAATGGATGGACAAAAAATTTTACGCGGATTACGGCGATAATTGGGATGATGACATTTTCAGAAAAATACTTGAACGAAACATCAACTCCGAAACTGTCTGCTTGGACTACGGCGCCGGGAGGGGTAATGTAAAACAGATGAATTTTCGGGGTATTGCAAAGTACATCATGGGTGTAGATCCAGATGAAGCAGTACTTGAGAATCTCAATCTTGATGAAGCGAGAGTCATCAACTCAGATGATTTCGCTATTCCTTGCGAGGACAGCAAATTTGATACCGTGTTTTCAGATAATGTTATGGAGCACGTCCAGAATCCCAGCGCTGCATTCAACGAGATTTGGCGAGTTTTAAGACCTGGAGGGGTATTCCTATCTAAAACACCAAATAAATGGCACTACATGCCACTTATCGCGAGAGCGACGCCGACAAGTTTTCATAGATTCTATAATACGCTTCGAGGGAGAAAGGAATTCGATACGTTTCCTACTCTATATAACTGCAACACAAAAGCGTCCGTGCAGAAGTTTGCACGAGAAACGGGCTTTTCGATTGACAGCATACAATTCATCGAGGGCAGACCGGAATATTTAAGATTGACTGCTCCTACCTATTTGTTCGGGCTTTTGTACGAGCGCGCAGCCAATCTTTCTGACCGATTGGCAGCAATTCGTGCCGTGATGATATTTAAGTTAACAAAGCGTTCAAAAACATAAAGCGTCGAACGCACCATTTATGCCGAACAGAAGAATAGCGGTAATGAACCATCTCTGGTTCGCAATGACCGTACCCCCAAAATTCGGACCATGCGGTATGTGGGATGACCTGGTATTTTGAATCAAAGGAGATCCCGACATGAAGCGCAAGCGCTATTCCGAAGAGAAGATCATCTCGATCTCAGGTCACCGCGTCGCTCGTGAGCTGGGTCGCATCGCAAGGAAGCTGCCGAAGACGATCGTCTGCGACAATGGACCAGAGTTCACGTCGAAGGCAATGTAATTCTGGGCAAAGAAAGCCGGCGTGAAGCTGCACTTCATCCAGCCATGCAAGCCGACGCAGAACGCGTTCGTCGCGAGCTTCAACGGCAAGATGCGCGCATACTGTCTCGACCTGCATTGGTTCGCCAGCATCGCCGATGCGAGATCAACAATCGATGATTGGCAGCGTCACTACAACCACGTCAGACCGCACCGTTCACTGGGCAAGAAACCGCCTGCTGTGTTCGCAAAGTAAGCAGTCTGATATGCTTAATTTCCCACATCAACCCATGCTCTAATTCAGGGGTACGGTCACGGTCACTGCACTTGGCCATGCGCGCTGATGTGAGTTGGTAGATAGATTCCGATCAACTATGCTGTCATTCTTCTCCGCCTTGATCGTTAGTAAATTGGGTATATGAACGAACTCGGCATCATCGGCTACGCGGCGGTCGCAGTTCTCTTTACGTTCCTGACCATTCTCTTGCTGGTCAACTGGCGCGGGCAGGTCCTCGGTGGCCTGTTGATAGCTGCTTGCGTGGTGAATGTTGCGTGGGCGATCATTCTGGCCGCCGGGCTCTACGGCCGTTCGGTGTCGACATTCACTGTATTCGTGATCGAAGTGCTGCGAACCGGTGCGTGGCTGACATTCCTGGCGGTACTGTTTGCGAAAATCGGTGCCAAACGCCTTGTGTCTCTCGCCGGTCCTGCAACATGGGTCGCCGTCCTTGCCGCCGGAACATCAGTGCAGCTCGACGTGGGGGTGCTTCCAACAGGTACCTCTCTCACCTCAATCCTGAATGCCGGCGGACTCTTGATGGCATTGGCCGGACTGTTGCTGGTTGAGCAATTACACCGAAATACTCCCGACGATTCCCGACTGGGTATCAAGTCGCTCATGCTGGGGATAGGCGGGATCTTCGTTTACGACCTGTTTCTGTACTCCCAAAACCTTATGTTGAGCGCGGTCGAGCCTTTGACGTGGATGGCGCGCGGACTCGTAAATGCGGCGCTTGTGCCTGTGATCGCGTTTGCGGTACGAACCAACAAGGACTGGAAACTCGATATTTTCGTTTCACGACAGGTCGTGTTTTATACGACGACGCTCGCCGCTGTCGGTGTCTATCTGCTGCTGATGAGTGCCGTCGGCTACTGGATCGTAAGGAAGGGCGGCACCTGGACGGGTTTACCCATTATTATCTTCTTCGTCGGTGCGGTTGTGATGCTCGTCATCCTGTTGTTCTCGGCGAATCTGCGCGCGCGTTTGCGAGTGTTTTTGAGTAAACACTTTTTTCGCAACAAATACGATTACAGGCAGGAGTGGTTGCGGCTGATCTCGACACTGGCCAAAATCGAAGACAGCTCGGCGCGGCAGATCGCAGTCAAGGCTCTGGCGCAGATCGTCGACAGCCCGGCCGGGATGCTCTGGCTACTCGATGAGGACAAGGCCAGTTTTCAGTACGTTTCGTCTTACAGAACTACGGACAAGGCTCCCGATATTTCCACGAGCGACCCGCTTGTTGAATTCATTCGGCAGGATGGCTGGCTTGTCGACCTGGAGGAGTTTAAGCGCAAGCCCGGGATATACGGAGGATTGCAGCTTCCAGACTGGCTTCTCGAAATCGACGATGCCTGGCTTATCGCTCCACTGATAACCCGGAATGAATTGCTGGGCCTGGTCTTGATGACCAGGGTACCGAGACCACCCAAGCTGAACTATGAGGATCGTGACCTGCTGAAAACAGTAGGTAATCACGTTGCGGTGCATCTGGCTCAGGAGCGAACCGACGTGCTGTTGTCTGAGGCCCGGCAATTCGAGGCTTACAACCGCCTTACGGCGTTCCTGATGCATGACCTGAATAACCTGATTGCACAGCAGTCACTGATTGTTACCAACGCCAGCAAGCACAAGCGCAATCCGGATTTCGTCGATGACGCGATGGTCACTATCGCAAACTCGGTCGACAAGATGAAGCGCGTTATGGGCCAGCTCAGACGAGGCGAGGCTCAGCGGGGCAGCAGACGGATCGAACTCAAGTTCGTGGTGTCTTCGGCCGCAGACCGCTGTGAGGGCAGGCTGCCAGTGCCGAAACTGGAATTCAACGACAATGATGCGAGCATCGAAGCCGACGTCGATCAGTTCACGATGATACTGACAAATCTCATTCGAAATGCGCAGGACGCCACATCGTCGCAAGGGAAAGTCGTCGTAAGCACCGAACATTCGGATGGGCAGCTTAGCGTCGTAGTGGCCGATGACGGATGCGGCATGACGCCGGAGTTCGTTCGCGACCACCTGTTTCGTCCGTTCGATTCGACCAAGGGCAGTCAGGGCATGGGTATCGGCGCTTACCAGGCGAGGGAATTCGCGCGCAAGATGGGCGGTGACCTCAAGGTGTCCAGCGAAGTGTCGAGGGGCACGATAATGACAATCAGGATTCCGGCACCATAGCTGCACAGACGATGAGATCATGAGTAACGAAGAGATCAAGCACGGCGAGTACACTGCCGTGGATTACCTGCAGTTTCAGAAGGGCAGGGCAATGAGCATGCTGCAGGCTCTTCTGGGCGTGCTCTCCTGGCCGTTGATCTGGCCGCTGGCGATGCTGTCGCGACTGTCCGATATCGTGTTTCGATCTATGTCGGAATTCCTGAGCGTGATGCCGTATTTTCCCGGCGTTATCCTGCGGTACGAATTTTATCGTTTTGCGCTTCGCAAGTGCGGCAAAAACGTTCTCATAGAGTATGGTGCAATTTTCATCTATTCCGATGTTGCGATTGGTGACAATGTGCTGATCGGACGCTACAACATCATTCATCATTGCGATATCGGTAATGACGTTCTCATTGGCGAGCGCTGCACATTTCTGAGCGGCACGAAACAGCACAATTTCGACCGTATCGATATCCCGATGAATGCGCAGGGCGGCGCCAAGAAACGCATAGCCATCAGCGATGATTGCTGGATTGGCTCTCACTGCGTCGTCATGGAGGACCTGGGCACTGGCTGCATAGTAGGCGCCGGTTCTGTCGTTGCCAGAGCTGTACCTGACTATTCGATCGCCGTTGGCAGCCCGGCCCGCGTGGTACGCAACAGGCGCGAAGAAAGCGTCGATTCGAGCGACTGAGCTGGCGGTGAAAATGCGATTCATCACACCGTCACTCAGACTGGCCTGTCTGTCGTTGCTCCTGTCAGTCGGCGTCGGGTGTAGCGTTAATTCCGCTCCGGACTTCTCACGCACACCGGTGATCTTCGTGCACGGCCACGGCATGAGCCCGAACGACTGGGACGGCATGATCGAACAACTATCGAGGGCAGGCTACCCACAGGGATATTTACATGCCGTAGACATTCAGCCGAACGTAATGGCAAATGTCGAAGCAGCAGAATCAGTCATTGCGCCTGCAGTCGAGACGCTGCTCGAAAGTGCCGGGCAACTGGCCCGTGATGCCGGTTACTCTGGTTCCTTGCCGCAGCGCGTCGACATCGTGTCGCACAGTATGGGAGCCATGAGTTCGCGCTGGTATGCGGTAAGAGTCAGCCCCGAGCGTGTGCGGGTCTGGATATCGGTGGGCGGTGCCAACCATGGAACAAACGTTCTTTGTCGTTACGACGATGATGGTGCAGCCGACATGTGTCCCGCGTTTGCGCGTGATCAGGGTCAAAACCCGTTGCAGGTGTCATTGAATGGATCACGCGACAATCCGGTCGATGAGACGCCATGGGGCCTGGGCCGGGATTCTGAAGGTCGGCCCCGTGTTGTCCCCGACGAAGCACGACATATCGCCTGGTTCACGATTCGTATCGATCCGGACTTGTGGATCGAACCCGCGGAAAGCGCAATTTTGGATGGCGCCGGCACAGGTCTGAGCGTGCCGGGGAAACGGAATTTCAGAGAGACGAGCCCGGGAAACCTGTTGTTGCTGACACGTGCGATCCACGATGACTTGCCAAGTGACGAGGACGTCATCGACGTTGTGGCTATGCTGCTCCGGCAGGATTATGGTGCGGAAGACTGATCGCCGGTCTTCAATTGTGAATGATCCGATTGACTGGGAGGCCGGCGGCGATACTCTTTGTAGCAAGTCGGGAAATATTTTTCGCAGGGGAAGTTGTTGATGGAGTTCACGTCCGCCAAACTTGAAGGTGCCGATGAGATCGTTGCGTGCGAAGCGACGATTGATCAGCTAGGGGAGTGGGACCGGTACGTCGACAGAAACGACGATGCGACTTTTTTTCATCGCGCCGGCTGGTACCGCGTAATCAAAGACTCCTTCAACCACACCCCCCACTATCTGCAGGCAATCGACTCTGAGGGCGGGATCAGGGGCATCCTGCCCATGTTCGAGGTGAAGAGCGCACTGTTCGGCCACTACCTGGTGTCACTGCCATTCGCCGTATACGGTGGCGCGGTCGCTGACTCCGATGAGATCCGGAGATTGCTGGAAGACAAAGCCGCAAGTCTGGCGGTTGAGTTGAATGTCGATTACCTCGAGCTTCGAAACAGGGTGAAGACCCGGGATGACTGGCCAACGAAATCAATGCATGCGACATTTCTGCGCGATATCGAAGAGGGTGATGAAGCCATTCTTCTGAGTATCAAGAACAAGCAGCGGTACGTAATTCGCAAGTCGCTCAAAAACAATTTGAGCCGTGAACTGCAGGATGATATAGCCGAGTTTTTTCACGCTTACTCCATGAGTGTCCGCAATCTGGGCACGCCCGTTTTCAGCAAGCGCTATTTTGAAAATCTGAGAAAAGAGTTTGGTCGCGACTGCGAAATCGTATCCATCAAGGGCGAGGACGGCCTGCATTGCTCATTAATCAGTTTCTATTTCAAGGACCAGGTGCTTCCCTACTACGGGGGCGGACTACCGCAGAGCAGAGCATCCAAAGCAATGGACTTCATGTATTTCGATCTGATGTGCCGTGCCGGCAGCGAGGGATACAAAACCTTCGATTTTGGTCGCAGCAAGATCGACACCGGCCCGTACAACTACAAGCGCCACTGGGGGTTTACGCCACAACCGCTTCATTATCAGTACTACCTGGTTAAATCCGATGAACTGCCGGAACTCAACACGAACAATCCCCGGTACAGGATGTTGATCGCTCTGTGGCAGAAATTGCCGTTGAAAATCAGTCAGCTACTCGGCCCGCTGATTTCAAAATACCTGGGATAACGCTACTTCTGCGATGGTGCGCTCTGTTGTTCGATGGACGCTTTGCGCAGGCGACCCAGCGTGAGCCCCGACTGGCGAAGGAAATACAGGCCGGCCATCCAGCCGGCGACGTATATTGTCAGGTGAAAGAAAATGGATGCGGCAAATGCCTCGCTGGCCGTGATTCCGTAAGGCATCAACCCGAGTGTGAAGCACAATTGGATGGTGCCGAAAAATCCCGGGCTGCTGGGAAGTGTCACGCCCATTACCGTTAACGCGAGCACCACGAAGCCAGCCGATAGCGGCACTTCCAGACCGGTCCCCATCATACCCAGGTAGATGCAGACGCCCATCGCTGCCCACTGCAGCAAAGACGTGACCACGATTGCCGGGATCATCCGAATGTTGCGGACACTCTGAAGCCCTGCGGCGCCCAGTTCAATTTGTTCGGCGATCTTGTGGCTCACCGTGTCCGGCAGGAAATAAGTGACTTTCAAAATGATTTGCGCCAGCGTGTCTGTCCAAACAAGGAAAGCCGCGAGCATCAGTAGAAGCACGACGCTCGCCGCGCCCGCGACTACGCCCACCGCGTTCAACTCGGCTGGTGCCCTTGGATCGGCTATGAGGACCAGGCCGACGAAAAAAAGCACTGAAAGAAAGTCGAAGAACCGCTCGAGCACCACAGTGGCCAGTACCGGCGAATAGCGCAGTCCCAGTTGCCTGCCGAGCAAATATACGCGAGCGAATTCTCCGAGATAGGCGGGGAACACGAGATTGGCCAGGTAGCCTACAACAGTCGCAGGAAATACCTGTGCCGTTGTTGCGGGTGTAAACGGTTGCAACAGAATTTTCCAGCGCAGGGCTTTGAACCAGAATTGCAGCATCAGCGCGGCGCTGACGGGTATTACGAAAAAGAGGTTTGATTCGGCGAGGCTGGTGGCAATTGTCGACAAATCGGCGTCACGCAACGCCAGCATCAGGAGTGCGACTGCGACCATTATTCCTATCGCAAACGCGACCCTGATTTTCGTTTGTGGCTTCAAGTCAGGTGCTACTCATCGATGGTTGCGGACCGCGCCAGCAGAATCGACGTGGGCCTCGTACCAGGTATTTGGCGAAAGGGAACAAAATGAGGAGTTGTGAACTCGGCGATCTTTTCGTAGCCGAGCAGGCCATCGATGAGGTCCTGGTAGTAAGCCATGAGAGACGGGGAATCCCAGCCTTCCGGGTCACCGGTAACGCCCAGGCCTTCGAGAATCAGCACGTAATCGGGATTCCTTGCCGTCAGCGCCGCAGGCGTCAGGTCTTCAGGCACCACCAGCATCGTAATGGGGTCGCCCGAATTGCCCGCGATCGAGACTTTGTAGTCGGCAGATATGTGAGGAAGCATGCGTGCTCGTACCTGGGATTCGATAACGGCACCCTGTTCGACATTCGCGTGGATCCAGTCCCCCATGGTCTGCCGGCTGTCGGCAACGAGCGTCAGGTTGAGGTCGACGACGAGGGCTGACTGGGAAAGCAGCGACAGGGCGACCAGGGACGTGGAAATTGCACGCGAGCGCATATTTGTGGTGGCGAGTCGCGTGATGCCTACGCCGATGAACGGGGTCAGCAGAATGGCCGGTACCAGCAAGTATCGGGCAAAGACCATATTGAATACGGCGATGACGAATATGTAATAGGACACTACGAAAGCGAGCAACGACAGGAGGTTCCACATCCGCTCGCGCACGGCGCAGACGATTCCGAACAAGGCCAGGCCCACCGACAGCGGGGCCAGCGTCTGCAAGAGGATGACTCCCGACTGGCCGAGTAGCTGGATCTGGCTTCTCAGACTGTAAAAGGCCGTCTCGGTATTCTGACGATAGTCGTAAATATCGCCACCGTAAGACAGGTGTCGCAATAGTCCGTCCAGGCCGCCCAGAAAAATGTTGTTGGCCGCGGCGTAACTCACCAGGGCGGCGACGCCGCCCAGCAGCATCGGACGGCTCACCAGGGCCGCAGACCATTGCCGCAGCGTCACCCGGCCGACCGGCTGCCGGGACCTGGCAAGCGCATAGGCGAGCACAAGAGGTATGAGCACGAAGAATCCGTATGCCTGGTCCTTGGTGGCGACAGCCAGTGCGGAGAACACCGCGAATAAAACATAGTCCCTGTACTTTTGTTGGTCGAGAATGCACAGGAACCGCCAGGCCGCAAGACAAACCCAGAACGCGTACGGCACGTCGAGGTTCGATGTCTTGGCGTAGTAGCTCAGCGGGGCAATAAGGCTGACCGCAAGCGCTGCCCACACGGCGGCATCTCTTCCTGCTACCGTCTCAGTGATCCTGTAAATCAGCGCGACGATGCCGAGCGCCATCGCCAGGCTCACCAGCCGGGCAATCAGGGTCAGGTCCTGGCAGGCCTGAGCGACATCTTGCAGGCCATACGGAAACGTCGAGCCAGGCTCTGCAATGTTGCCGCTGAGGAACTGCACGCCGACATACGGTGCATAGGCAACGCTCAGCACGATGTAATGGAAGAGCGGATAGACGACATACTCGTTGCCCGATCGGGTGAAGCCGTAGTACGCCTCGTTCAACGGCGCAATCGGGGCTACCGTATCCAGTGCCCAGGACTGCACAGTCTCGGGATTGGCAGCCTCCGGCAATCCCCACCGGATCCCGGTACCGAACGAAGATACCGCGACAACGAACACCAGAATTATCTTGAGCCTGTGCCGGCTGAGCCAGCGCTTTGGATTGTTCGTTGGCTGCAATGTCGATTCCTCATTTTGGCTTCGCGGTACCCTGCGCGCGGCCTGCGCGAAGTCCGCCTGAATCCTACGGTGCTAACCGGAGCGGAGCAAGCGACCATCACACGCAACGCAGGTCTCGCAGCGCAGTTGAGACGGGTTGCAGAAGTGTGTCGGCGTTCTTTACAGCGATGGTGCCCGAACTTGACAAGTTTCGACGTTAATACGTTGATTTTTAAAAGATAAAAAATTTCGGCGCAGATAATGCATCTATTAGGGAATGAACAATTTAGTGGCACAAATTATGCATCGCCAAACCAAACGACCTGTTCCCGCGCGGCTGTCCTTTTGGGCCGCAGCCCTGGTGCTCCTGTGCGTCTCCGCACCGGCAACCGCGGTCGATTACTTCGATGACTTCGCCAGACCCGATGGTGCAGCCCTCGGGAGCGCCTGGATCGAGAAAAACCCCGCTGCGTTCTCAGTGACGGGCGGGTCCGCAGCCAAGAACCAGGTTTCTACCGGCTACAGGGACAACATTGCATATCGACCGGCCGCCGAAGATCTTCTCGATGCAGAGGCCAGTGTCGAATTACAGGTTCTCAATACCTCTATCGGCTATCCGCAGGTTTTCGTTCGCGTGCAGAGCAACACCGCTGCGACAAATAATTCGCTGGATGCCTACATCCTCTATATCAACAACAGCACGTCGAACGCGGTGCTCGGGCGGCAGCGCGGTAGTGCTTTTGTCAACACATTGTCCACTATCTTCCTGTCAACCCCGTTGAACACGACTGACCGATTCAGGATGCGATTACGCGCCGCAGGCGCCGACCCGGTCAATCTCGACGCCTGGATCGAGCGTGACAACGGTGGCACATGGGAAATCATCGGCCAGGCGAGCGTCCTTGACAGTGCGGCCAACCGCATTGCCACGCCGGGGGCGGTCGGTTTCGGCGGCTACGTTGAGTCGAGTTACGCCTACGATAATTTCAACCGACTCGACCTTCAGGGTGGCGGCCAGGACAATCCCTTGCCGGGTACGACCGGCCTGTTACCGAGTTCCATCGACGAGGGCAGTGCCGGATTCTCGCTGACCGTCCAGGGAACGGACTTCGTGCCGGGGGCCATCGTTCGATGGAACGGCGCGGACAGGGCTACGACGTTCGTGTCAGCAACTGAATTGCAGGCCGCAATCGACGCCACGGACGTCGCGGTCGCCGGCACAGCCACGATAACGGTCTTCAACCCGGCGCCCGGAGGCGGTGAATCAAATGCTCAGGCATTCACCATCACGGCGCTGCCCGGTAATCCGGTTCCGGCGACGTCGGGACTGACCCCGGGCACCGCAGATGCCGGCGGTTCAGGATTCTCACTGACAGTCGACGGCTCCGGCTTCGTGCCGGGGTCAACGGTGCGCTGGGGAGGCGCGGATCGTCAGACCGCGTATGTCTCCGCAACACAACTGCAGGCGGTGATCAATGCCGCAGATATCGCGACGGCGGGAACAACGGCGGTGACTGTATTCAGCCCGGGTCCGGGCGGAGGTTTGTCCAATGCCCAGACCTTCACCGTTACCGATCCGGTCGTTAACCCGCTGCCCGTGCTGACGGTGCTTACTCCGGACTCGGCGACAGAAGGCAGTGGCGGATTTACGCTGGTTGTCCAGGGACAGGATTTCATAACCGGTTCCCTGGTGTTCTGGAACGGCACCGTGCGCCCGACGACTTTCGTTTCCGGCAATCGCCTGGATGCGACAATCGATGCGGCGGACATTGCAGCGGCGGGATTTGCCGATGTGACGGTGGTTTCGCCATCGCCGGGAGGCGGCACGTCGAACTCTCTCCAGTTTGAGATTCTGCCTGGCGGCGGACAGGGGGGTGGAAATTCACAAGCCTTGACCGATATCAGCCCGATTTCGGTTCTCGCGGGATCCAATGGTGTGCAATTGACACTCAATGGTTCCGGATTCACTCAAAACTCGATTGCGCAGATCGGTGGCATCGCGGTTGCCACGGTCTTCGTTTCCGACCAGCAACTGCTGGCCGATGTCGATTCCGGGCTTCTTTCCGTGGATCTGAGAAGTGCGGTGACAGTACGCACACCGGAGGCCGACAACATCGTTTCAGATCCGCAGACGCTGTTCATCCTCGACGCAGAAGAAGTTGTCTACTTCGACAATTTCAATCGGCCGGACAACGGCGATATCGGGAATGGCTGGACCGAGAAAGTGCCCAGTGTCTTCTCGTTGATTGACGGCGGGATAACCGCGCCAGAAACCCCATCACAGGGCTTCAATCATCTGATTACCTATCGGCCGCCCGCAGAAGACGCGCAGAACGTGGAAGTCGGTATGGAATTCTCGCGGGAACCGGGCGCCGATACCTGGTATCCGCAGGTTCACGCCCGCGTGCAAAGAAGTACCGTCCAGTTTACCTCGTCGTTAAGCAGTTACACCCTGTTTTACGACTCCTTTAACAATCCGGGACAGATTCACATCACGCCAATTGATGATTATTTCGAGTGCTACATCGCAACCTGGGACGTGACGCAGCCGTTTGTGGAAGGCGACCGTTATCGATTACGGCTCAGGGTGATCGGAACGAACCCGGTCCAGCTTGTCGGCTACATGGAACATCTGAATGTCGACTACTGGGAGGTGGTCGGCGCGGGTACCGTGTTGCACGACCAGAATTCGCAGCCCGTCCCGGGTGGCTTCTGCAACAGCGGCGGCATGATAGCGCCGATAACTGAAACAGGTGCCAACGGATTCGCAAAATGGCGCGACCCGTCTGATCGATACGATAATTTTTATTCGATCAGGCTCGCTGAAAGCGGTAACCCCACGCCACTTACGTCAGGATTGGCGCCAAATTCCGCCCAGGTGGGCGGCCCGGCATTTACTCTTTCTGTTCAGGGAAGCAACTTCGCGCCGGGAGCAGTCGTCCGCTGGGATGGCTCAGATCGCCCGACAACGTTCATTTCGTCGACTGAGCTCGAAGCCGCAATCAGCACTGCGGACCTGGCGTCTCAGGCCACGGTTGCGGTGACCGTTTTCAATCCGGCACCAGGCGGCGGGTTATCCAATTCTCAGACCTTCGATATTGTGGCACCGGCCGGGAATCCGGTCCCCGGTCTTACGTCCTTGACACCGGATGTGGTCGTGGTCGACAGCGCCGGCTTCACGTTGACGGTGCAGGGGGCGAACTTCGTGCCGGGAGCAGTCGTGAGGTGGAATGGTGCAGACAGGGCGACTACTTACCAGTCGCCGACACTCCTGCAGGCTGCGATCGATGCCTCGGACATCGATACGGCGGGATCGGCGTCCGTCACCGTATTCAATCCCGGACCGGGAGGGGGTGAATCCAACGACATGACGGTCACGATTCTCGATCCCAGCACTGACTTCTTTGATGACTTCGCCAGGCCGGACGCCGAAGCGCTGGGCATCGGTTGGATTGAGAAACAGCCCGGTGCGTTCTCGCTGGCGGGACAAGGCGCAGTCAAGAACACGGTATCAACTGGCTACCGCGACAATATTGTGTACCGCCCCTCGGAGGAAGATGTGCTCGATGTGGAGGCATCAGTCGAGTTCAGCCTGGTGGATGCCAATGTTGGCTATCCGCAACTGTGGGCCCGCGTCCAGTCGGATACCGTGGCAGACGACAACACCGTCGATGGCTACATTCTCTATGTGAGCAATAGCACAACGCGGGCAATTCTCGGTCGTCAAACCGGTAGTGCTTTCGTGCAGTCTCTCGCGACGCTTGATTTTTCAACGCCTCTCAATACGTCTGATCAGTTCCGCCTGCGCCTGCGAGCGGTCGGCACAAATTCGGTCACGCTTGACGCGTACGTCGAGCGACTGGGTCCGTCAGGCTGGGAAATCATCGGCCAGGCAAGCGCCAGCGACGGCTCGGTCGATCGCATTGACACGGCAGGGTCGGTCGGGTTTGGTGGTTACGTCGAAAGTAGCTATGTGTTCGATAATTTTACCAGGTTGTACCAATTGCCCTAGATTCCTCGGATTCGGCCTGTAAAACCGGGTGTCGACGAGTTTTACACAGCTCGAAGTAAAATCGCAGTAGTCGGGTGCGCATTGCTGACGCCAGCACGTAACTGTCGGATTTGCAAGGCAAAAGTATGACTTGGTACGGAAGTTGCTTTTATAGAAGCAGTGGGGCCGGTTGGCGGTTCAAACGGGATTAAAGATGAAACTCAAAAATATCTTCAGGGCGATCAGTACGACCATTGCCGCAACTTTGCTGCTTGCTTCGCCGGCTCAGGCAACTCTGATTCTCAGCATCAGCGATGGCACGGATACGGTGACCATGACCGATCTCGACGGTAACGGAGCTGTACTCTTCATTGGCCAGATTGGTGACTGGATACTCAATATTACCCTCGGCGTCACCGATCCTCTCATCGGTGATACCAACACATCGCGTCTCGACCTGAGTTCCCTGAATGTTACGGGCCAGAGCGATAGCGGCGGTACATTGACCATCAGCCTCACCAGCACAGACTTGAACGTACCGTACGGTGACACCAGTTTTACGGTCGACCTCGGCGGCACGACGGACGGATCGATTGGCTTCCGGTCATACATCGATAACACGAACTCGCCTTTCGGCACAGGGACGCTCTTGTATGACACCGGTATTCTGACAGGGGGAGGGTTCAGTTCGACAGGATTCGGTGGCATTACAGTTGCCGGGCCGTATTCGATCACGACTGTTGCGACGATCATCCACGACACCGGACGCTCCGTCTCGGGCTTCAACCACGGCGTGGCGATTCCCGAGCCCGCGAGCCTCGCATTGCTCGGCATAGGTCTTCTGGGACTGGCATTCGCGATCAGGAGAAACTCCCGCTCGAAATAAGTACGCACGCGTAGACATAAAGAGGCCGGAGTGCGATCGCCGATCGCCTCCGGCCTTTTCATGCCTGACCCGGAAACGGTACCCCGGAGGCCCCGAATTCCGTGCACAGATCACGTTGCCTGCTGTGGCCTGGCGCCGTGTTTTGGTCATTTAATGTAGGTATATTATAGCCCCGTACCGAGAGTTGGCGTAGATGAGCTGGATTCCAGACAACAAGGTCAAATCGTTGCAATCCGGGCCGTCGCTGGACGTGCACCGATCGTTCGCCGTCCTGATTCTGGTCGTTTCGATACTGGCCCTGACGGCCTGTGATTTCAGGCTCGACAACGACGCGCTGATCGCAAGAGCTCGTTTGGCCGCTGAACAACACGAGTATCGTACGGCGATTATCGATCTTAAGACTGTCTTGCAGCGCGATTCTCGAAACGCGGATGCGCGGCTGGCCCTGGGACGAGTTTATATTCAAGTCGCCGAACCTTACGCGGCCGAGAAAGAGCTCAGAAAAGCAGTCGAGTTCGGATCGCCGAAAAGTGACGTTGTGGTTTTTCTTGGGCAGGCGCTGCTGGCGCAGAAAGTCTTCGACCTGGTGCTGGTCGAGATTGACGAGGGTGATGCCGCAAACGATGCGGATCGTATTGCGCTAAAGCTGATCCGCGGCGATGCCCAACTGGCTCTCGGCCGCCTGGACCAGGCGCGACAGCTCTATGTCGAAGTGCTGGAAACGGACCAGGAAAACCCGGCTGCATACCTCGGTATGGCGTCCGTCTTTGTTGCGGAAGGGCAGCCGGAACAGGCCGCTGTGTCAATTGACAGGGCGATTGAAGTAGCACCCGATTTTGCCCCGGCCTGGATGGCGAGGGCAGCGTTCAGGCTGAATCAGAGGCTGCCGGATGTAGCGGAAAACGATCTTGAAAAGGCGCTCGACCTGGCGACTGAACGCAATGACGTGAGTCTACTGCAAGCGGCGCTTGCGGGCCTGACGGATGCCCACTTGCTCCAGGGAGATGTGCAATCCGCCGAGCGCAGCGCCAGGAGATTGAATTCCATCGCTGAGCATGACGTGACTGCGCGATATACGACGGCGCGCGTCGCAGTCGCAAAAGAGGATCTCGATACGGCTGTCACGCTGTTGCAGGGCGTTCTGAAGGATTCTCCCGATTTTCGCCAGGCTCATCTTCTGTTCGGGGCCGTCAGTCGGGCCAAGGGCAACCTCGCGCAAGCCGAAATGTACCTTGCCAGCGCTGTCCGCGCGTGGCCTGACAACGTTCAGGCGCGCAAGCTGCTCGCCGACGTTCGTTTGCGCCAGCACAAGTTCCGCGATGCAACTGAGGCCATCGAGCCCATGTTGAATAACGACGAGCAAGTGGACGATTACCTGCTGGCTGCCGCAGGCGTCATCAAGTTGCAGTCTGGCGAGTATTCGGAGGGTCTCGAACTCTTCCGGCGCAGCGTCGATGCGGATCCCTCGAATCTCGAACGCAAGATGGATCTGGCCACGATCCACCTGGCTATCGGCCAGGTGGATGAGGCGGTTGAAATTCTCGAATCCCTGGCAGGAACGGATATCGACAAGCATCGACTGGACGTGCTGAACGTCGTCAGTCTTCATCGCCGCGGTGACCTGAATAATGCGATCCATATGGCCGGGGAATTGCTCGAATTGTCACCTGACAATGTTCAGCTTTACACGGTCCTGGGCGGCTTGCACGAGGAATCAGGGGATTTGGCGGCAGCGCGCAGGAGTCTGGCGCACGTGCTCCGGCTGGATACTGCAAATGTAGCCGCGCTGTTGCAGCTGGGCCGTATCGACGTCGCCGAGAACCGGTACGAGGACGCAAGGTTGCGTTACCGGCGAGCGCTTCAGATCGCGCCCGAGAACGTGCCGGTGATCATCGAGATGGCGCGCCTTGCCACGCTGGAGGGCGACGTAGCGACCTCTACGAGCTGGCTGGAAAAAGCCCGAGACAGTAATGAGGATGCACTTCTACCCAGGATACATCTGACGACACTTTATCTCTCACAGCAAAGACACGACGAAGCGATGTTGGTTGCCAAAGAGGCAGTGCTGATTGACGGACGAGACGCCCGGGCACGTAATCTCCTCGGCGTTACGCAGATGGCGGCAAGTGATTTTGATTCGGCGGCGGAAAACTTCGCGGAGGCTCTCAGGCTTGGGCCTGACATCGCAGCGTACCGCTACAACGCTGCGCGAGCAGAATTCAAGCGGGGGAACGAGCGAATGGCGCTGCGGATGATCGAGGAGAACTGCGACGCGCACCCCGATCACGTCCCCTCGGCCAGGCTGTTGGCCGAGTACCACCTGCAAAATGGCGATTTCCCCGCGGCGACCGCGGTTGCCCAAGGGTTGCAGACGGCCCTCCCTCAAAAAGCAGCGAGTCTGGCGTTGCAGGGCGATATCCTGGCGGCGCAAGAGCGATTCAGAGATGCCGTCGGTATTTATGACCGGGCGTTCGCCGTCGAGCAAAGTCGCGACCTGGCTGTTCGTGGATACAGCCTGCGGGTGAAGGCTGAGCATCCTGACCCGTATGGACCGATCTTGAAGTATCTTGAGTCCAATTCGACAGATTCAGCAGCACGGATGTTCCTGGCCGAGACTTACCACTCAAACGGCGAGTTTGACAACGCCGCGGCCGAATACGAGCGTTTGCTGCATGCGAATCCGGATAATGTGGTGGCGTTGAATAATCTTGCCTGGATTCTCCTGGACAGGGGTAGCCCAAGGGCTCTTGAGCTTGCGGAGGCTGCGTACCGGATCCTGCCCGACAACGCTTCGATAGCGGATACATATGGTTGGATACTGCTCAAACAAAGCGAAAGCGAAACGGCGAGCAGGATTTTGCGAAAGGCCGCCGAGGAGATGCCCGCGAATGCGGAGATTCACTATCATTTCGCGGTAGCATTGCTGGAGATCGGCAACGAGGATGAAGCGTACGCAGTTCTCGAGCGGATCGTGGCATCGGAGCAGTCATTTGTCAGCCGGAGCGAGGCTGAAAAGTTGATCAGGACAATTCAGCGAGACGAGTAGTCGGGTTCCAGCAGGCGAGATGGGTCTCCAGGATACGAAGGGAAAACAGGAAAAGCGTCATGACAAGGATATTGCCATTGCTTGGAGTCGCGGTTCTTCTGGCCGGGGTTCAGGGCTGTGCCGGTTCGAGCGGGCCCGCGATTCCACCCGGTGCAGGCGGACAAGAGGATATTTCGCCGGAGTACATCATCGGCCCTGGCGATGTATTACAGGTTTATGTCTGGGATAACCCCGAGCTGACAGTAACGATCCCGGTGCGGCCGGACGGCATGATCACAATACCGCTCGTTGAGGACATGAGGGCAGTGAGCAAGACACCAACACAACTGGCTCGTGACGTCGAGGTGAAGCTGTCAGAGTATGTCCGGACACCGCAAGTCAACATCATCGTAACGAACTTTCGTGGCACGTACCGCAAACAAATTCGTGTGGTGGGCCAGGCTGTGAGTCCGCAATCTCTCTCGTTTCAGAGTGGCATGACATTACTGGATGTGATGATCGAGGTGGGCGGCCTGACCGAGTTTGCCGCGGGTAATCGCGCGAAGGTCATTCGATGGGAAAATAACGTGCAATCGGAGATCAGGGTTCGCTTGAAAGACCTGATCAGTGACGGAGATATCAGCGAAAATATCGACATGAAACCGGGAGACGTATTGATCATTCCGGAGTCGATTTTCTAATCGACCTCTTGAATAGAAATTCTGTTAAATAGAAAGTGTATCTATATGATAATAAGGATAAAGTGTGTGATTAAAGCCTGTTTTGGCTGGCGGAACAGACAATAATGCATGAAATCGTCGAGAGGTTAATGGCCGAGATAGCCGGCGCCATGCGTTTCAAGTGGCGCGGTATGGCGCTTGCTTGGGTGGTGTGCGTGCTTGGCTGGATCGGCGTCACCCTGATTCCGAACAATTACGAGTCCAAGGCCGTTCTGTACATTGACACGGCGACCGTGCTTCGTCCATTGCTCCAGGATCTGGCCGTCAATACGGACGTGATGTCCGAAGTTCGGATGATGACGGAGGTTCTGCTGAGCCGCCCGCAATTGCAACGTGTCGTGCGAGAGACCGACCTCGATCTCCGGGCCGAAACCGAGGAGGATTTTGAAGAGCTGTTGACGAGTGTCAGGCAGCGTATACGTGTGGCCGGTAGCGCTGCACGAAACGCATACAATGAACAGAATCTATATACGATCAAATTCGAAGACAAGGATCCGCAGACAGTTTACAGCGTGGTGCAATCACTTCTGGATTCGTTCGTCGATCAATCATTGGGTCAGAACAAAGCCGACTCTGTCGGGGCGCAGGATTTCATTGAAGAACAGATTGCACAATACGAGAAGCGGTTGGC
The DNA here is from genome assembly GCA_945788625.1 of uncultured Woeseiaceae bacterium. GTDB lineage: Bacteria > Pseudomonadota > Gammaproteobacteria > Steroidobacterales > Woeseiaceae > UBA1847. The sequence goes on along the minus strand of CALZMQ010000026.1, from coordinate 27,966 downwards.
CGAAGCGGAGCAAAGTCTGGCGGAATTCAAGAAGGCGAATGTGGGATTGATGCCCAGTGAAGGGCGGGATTACTACGAAAGGCTGCAAATCGCACTTGATGAACTCGAAAGCGCACGGTCGGAGTACAACAGAGTTGCCAGTCGGCGCAATTCGCTGCAAAAGCAGATAGACGGCGAGGAACCCACTTTCGGATTGCTGGCGTCGCCTGACACGGAAACGGGTGAAGCACAAGCCGGTAACGAGCAGCTTGACCTGCTCGAGGAAGAGCTGGCGACGCTGCTGCTCAAGTACACGGAAAAGCACCCGAGAGTCGTCGATCTTAACAACAGGATCGATCAGATGAGGCGCCAGCAGGAACAATCCACGATGCAGTCAGGGGATCAGCCGACATACAGCCTTGATACGGATCTCGTGAATATGAACTCGCTTGATCTGAACCCTGTTTACCAAAGCCTCAAGATTTCGATTGGTGAGGCGAACGCCGAATTATCGGAACTGAGCGAAAAAATTGCGTCCGCACAGTCGAGGGTTACATACCTCCGTGAGATGGTGGACACAATGCCCGAGGTCGAGGCTCAGCTAGCGCGCCTGAACCGTGATTATGAGGTTAACAAGACACAGCATACGGCGTTGATGAGGCGGCTCGAATCCGCGCGTTTGTCCGAGGAAGCAGAGTTTCGCAATGAAGAGATCAAGTTCAGGATCATCGAGCCACCTGTCGTGCCACTGAAACCCATTGGCCCCAATAGATACCTTTTTGTAACGGTTGTTCTGTTCGCCGGATTCGGTATTGGCGGAGCGTTGGCGATTTTCCTCAATCGAGTCGACCCGGTTTTCAATTCCATTAGTGACCTTCGCGAGACGCTGCAAATCCCAATACTCGGGGCCGTCTCACTGCATCTTTCCGAAACCGCGATGAAGACGTCGCGCAGAAGCGCCAGGAGGTTTGCTTACGCAACTATCGCACTACTGGCGATGTACACGGCAACCATGGCTTTGTGGCCGGCAGCGGACATGATAAAGGAAGCACTCGCAAGTGCAGGAGTTATGGTTTGAGCAAAATCCACACAGCGCTTCAGAAAATTACGGCTGCCGGAGAAAAGAAAGCAGCGGACTCCCGTACCGCAGCATCGGTCAAATCCGCTATTCGGTCAGAAAAAGAACACAGGCAAAGCACTCCGCTCCAATACAAGCAACAGATCGAAGTCAATGTCGCACTGTTGGCTGAAAATGGCATTACAGTCTCGGGCGATCATGCAAGGGAACTTCGTGACGAGATGCGGCGGATAAAATGGCCCGTACTTGCCAATGCTTTCGGCGACCAGAGCAAGGAAATCGAGCGTAGCAATGTCGTGATGGTGGCCAGTGCGACTTCCGGAGAGGGGAAAACATTTACCGCCGTCAACCTCGCGATGAGTATCGCAGCGGAGAAAGACTTTGATGTGTTGCTCGTTGACGGCGACATTGCAAAATCACACGCGAGCGAGCTGTTCGGATTGACCGAATATGCAGGTGTCACTGATTACCTGTCGGGAGAGGTTCCTCATATCATGGACGTCATTGTCGGTACGGACGTGCCGGGCCTGAGTCTGCTGCCGGCTGGCAGGGCTGACGAGCATGCATCGGAACTGATCGCGAGTAACAGGATGTCTGGCCTCGTCACCGACCTCAGCGAGTTGGTCCCGAATACCGTGGTTCTTTTTGATTCGTCACCGATATTGCAGACAAACGAGTCGCAGGTTCTGTCACGCAACGTCGGCCAGGTGCTGCTCGTCGTAGCTGCAAGCAAGACACCGCAACCCGCTGTCAAAGAAGCTGTTTCATTGCTGGGACCGGACGTGATCGTCAACGCCATATTCAACGGCATGAAGAGTTCATTCGGAAAGAAGTACCGCCTTGGAGGCTACTATGGCTACCATTACCAGCATTAGAGGCACTCTGGTCGAGAATCCAGGCAGGAGAACTGCCGGGTCTCTTGGCCCCTGTCTCTTGCTTGCATTCACGGTGTTGTCCAGTCACTCCGCGGTCGCACAGGATTGGGAAATCGAGCCTTACGTCGAGCTGATTGCGACCTATACCGACAATCTGTACCTGCTGCAGGAAGGATTTGAAATTGCGGACTATGTGGGGCAGGTCAATCCCGGCATCAACATCGTCAGGAACGAGGGGCGCTTTACGACAGACACGTCTTATCGTATGCAAAACCTGTTTTTCGCAGACGACAGTGACCTGAATACAATCTTCCATCAACTGAACGCGGCTGCGACGCTCGAGGTTGCCGCAGATACGTTTTTCATCGACATGGATGCGTCCATTGAACAATCCGTTCTGGATCCGACGCGACCGATTTCGACCAGCAACGTCATCACAACATCGAATTATGGAGACGTCACTTACTTTGACGTTAACCCTTACCTGACTCAGCGCCTCGGTAGTTCGAGTGCGTACGTGCGTGTTGATTACACGTGGGGAATGGGGCGCTACGACGACTTCGGGCTGCAGACGTTCAGTCGCGTCGACGATTTTGACCAGAATTCGTGGAGTGGCTACCTCGGAACGGCCCAACAGGACTCGGGATTCGACTGGGGATTCACCTACGATCACCAATTCGTCGACTACGAGACGATCACGGACTACAAGTTCGAACGTGCAGGGGTCATGGTTGCGATTCCGGTTGCGCGAAACCTCCGCTTGATAGCACTCGGCGGTGCTGAAAGCGATGTATTCGCAGGAAGGGATCTTGGCGGCCTGGATTCCGACTATTGGGAGGTCGGCTTCAGCGTCGATTCCGGCGACAGAAATACTTTTGAAGTGCGAGTTGGGGAGCGCTTTTTCGGTGATTCCCTCTTTGGGAATTTTGAGTACGAAGGTCGCGCCTTCAGCGCGTCTGTCACTTACACGGAAAACCCGACAACCTCAGCACTAAGCGGTCCCGGATCGTTCGAAGCGGACTTTTCCGTCAGCGATCTCGACCCGATCTTCGATGATGCGCTCGCTGCTGATGATATTGTCATTGTGCCGATACGCGCAGAGGCATACATCTCCAAGATGCTGACGGCCCGCCTGGAATTCAGCGGCGCGCGCAGTTTGCTTTATTTTGCCTATGATGACGAAGAGCGTGAGTTTGTCGATGTAGTAGAGGGCCTTAGCGGGCAGCAAGACGGACGGAGTTCATTCACATTCGGATTCCAATACGAACTCGGTTCCCGGACAGTGCTCGATCTCAATGCAGCCTTGGGCCGCTATGACTATCCGGAAACGGATGTAAAAAGTGACGTTACTCAGATCGGTGCAGGTATTTCACGACGATTGGGCAGCGAGACTGATTTGCGGGTTTTTGTTCGCCACGCGGAGCAGGAAATAGACAACGTTTCCGGAACTGGCAATTATGTCGAGAATGCAATTGAGGTCGGATTGGTGAAGCGGTTTTGACAGAGCCTCCGACCATGGATGATCGTAATTTCTCCGACATGTTTTCTCGCGATCAAACGAGACGGGAACACCCGAGGACTGCCTCTGACGACGTACATGATGTGCCTGTCGTGCAGCGCCGAAACGGCATGTCGGTTGATGTCGAGGAGTACTTTCAGGTTTGGGCGCTCGCTCGGGCGACCAGTCGGGACGACTGGGATACATTTCCAAGTCGTGTTAATGATTCGCTGGAGATTGCGCTTCGGCTCTTTGAGGCAGCCGATGTCAAAGCGACCTTTTTCACACTTGGCTGGGTCGCCGACCGTCATCCAAAATTGATTCGTGCAATTGCGGATGCCGGGCACGAGATTGCCAGTCACGGATACGCTCACGTGAAGATTACCGACCAGAATCGGCAGGAGTTTCGGGATGACGTCATACGTGCCAAGCAGACCCTTGAAGATGTCTCGGGGCAACGCGTAGTCGGTTATCGGGCGCCGAGTTTCTCAATTGGATCCGGGAATCTCTGGGCACTCGACGTGCTGCATGAGACCGGGCATCTGTACAGCTCCAGCATATACCCGGTCGTTCATGATCATTATGGAATGCCGGAGGCATCCCGTTTCCCGTTTCGAGCGACGCCAGGGGGGATTCTCGAAGTTCCGATGTCGACGGCCTGTGTCTTCGGCCGGAATCTTCCGTGCGGAGGCGGCGGGTATTTTCGGCTGGTTCCCTATCGTTATTTCCGCTGGAGTATTCGCCGCCTGAACGAAGTAGAAAGGCAGTCGTCTGTTTTTTACTTCCACCCGTGGGAACTGGATCCGGATCAACCGCGGATGAGGAACATACCGCTGAAGTCGAGGATTCGCCATTACGTCAATCTCCACAGGACTGAAGGTCGACTTCAGAGGTTGTTAGCGGACTTCCAGTGGGATCGGCTGGACAACGTATTTCTTGGTAATTGATTGCGGTCGAAGCAAGGCGACTCTCGTGAAGGACCTACTGTATCTGACTCACCGTATTCCTTATCCGCCAAACAAGGGTGACAAGATTCGCTCGTATCATTTCCTTCGCGGAATGGCGGAACGCTGGAACGTTCACCTTGGTACATTCATCGATGAACCTGGCGACTGGCAGTACGTCTCAGTACTTGAAGAGTTTTGTGGCGAAACGAAATTCATCGGCCTGAACCCGTCGATGGCGAAGTTGAGGGCATTGACGGGACTGCTGAATAACACATCGTTGACGATGCCGTATTACGCGAGCAACGTCATGAAGCAGTGGGTGCGCGAAACTGCCGAAAAGAACGACATTCAATCTGTCGTCGCATACTCGTCATCGATGGCTCAGTACGTGGCCCCATTGACTGCCACGGGCGCCCGGACGGTCGTCGACTTTTGCGATATGGATTCAGATAAGTGGCGCCAATACAGTGAGAGGTCCGCTGGCGTCAAGCGATGGATTTATGGGCGAGAGGCACGCAAATTGTGTCGTGAAGAGACCGCCATCGCCAGCCAGTTCGATGCCTCGGTTCTCATATCCGATGACGAGGCATCGATCTTCCATGAGCAGACTGACATACCGTCGTCAAAAATACATACTGTTCGCAATGGCGTGGATACCGGGTACTTCGATCCGGAGCTGACGTACATCAATCCGTATGCGAGCAACTGCAAGGCAATCGTGTTTGTCGGCGCAATGGATTATTGGCCGAATGTCGATGCGGTCAGTTGGATCGTGAAGGAGATTTTTCCTTCCGTCCGGGCAAAGAATCCCGACATCGTGTTCTACATCGTTGGATCGAACCCTGGCCGCGAGATTCAAAATCTACATAATAATCAAGGCGTTACGGTTACCGGTACGGTCGAAGACGTGCGCCCGTATCTGCGATTTGCACGGTGCGTCGTCGCCCCGCTCAGGGTGGCGAGGGGAGTGCAGAACAAAGTCCTGGAAGCAATGGCAATGGCAAGGCCTGTGGTCGCAACGACCATGGCGCTCGAGGGAATATCGTTTGACACGGACTCCGGAATCCGTGTGTGCGACACGGATCAGAGCTGGATAAATGAGCTGCAAGCGGTACTTCGCGATGACGAAGCGGACCGTAGCGAACCCGGCGCAAGGCGCCACGTGACCGATAATTTCAGCTGGGAGGCTAGTGCCCGGTCGCTTGCGAAAGTGGTAACGGGCATCTGATGACAAGCGGAAGGACCACGGTCACGACGAGTCGCGGCCGAGTATCACGCTGTCGCGATGTGGGGCGATCTTCCTGGTTACTTGCGACGTGCTTTTTCGTCGCTGCAATAGTCGCCGTCGGCGTTCTGTTTCTCGACACGTGGCGAATACTGTTACTCACGTGGACCGGCATTGGCACATACAACTACGGTGCGATCGTGCCTTTTCTGAGCCTCTACCTGGTTTTGAGAATGCGGTCACAACTGATGCGGTTGACACCGACTCCATCGCTCTGGGGCATCGCTGCGACCGCACTCTTATCGCTTATTTGGGCAATCGGACACCTGGCAGGCGTATTGGCGATTCAGCAATTTTCCGTGCTTGCCCTGATTCCTGCGGTGGGACTCGCTGTTTTCGGGACAAGAGTCTTACGAGTCGCGGCCTTCCCGTTCTTTTTTCTGCTGCTTGCCCTGCCTGTTGGTGAGTTCTTCATTCCCCAGTTGATCACCTGGACTGCGGACTTCGCAGTAGTGGCCCTGGAGTTTCTCGGTATTCCGGTATATCGCGACGGACCTTTTATACGAATTCCGGCTGGTGATTTTCACGTTATCAAGGCATGCAGCGGAATTCGGTATTTGCTGACATCGTTGGTCCTGGGCACATTATTTGCGTACCTCAGTTTCAGGTCCTGGCGGCGGCGAGCTGTATTTCTCGTCATTTGTCTGATAGTGCCTATCGTGGCCAATTGGCTGCGTGCAATCGGCATTATTCTGATCGGCCATTTGAGTGACATGAAACTCGCCGGAGGCATCGATCATTTCATCTACGGGTGGGTGTTTTTCGGACTTGTGATGTTGATCATATTTCTGATTGGCAGCAGGTTTAGCGAAGGTAAGCAGACGGTGCCCGATGTGTCGGTAGAAGCAGGCCGCATGGACAATGATCGCTCTACCGGGTTTTTTCCGTTTATTGCGGTGTTTTTCGGGGTCGTCCTGGCCGCGCCGGCCGGCATCGTCCTTTCGAAAGTAGTGTCTGATCGTGCATTGGGGAATACTGTTGACCGCCAGCAAACTATGCTTCCGTCAGCGATTGCAGGGTGGACCAGGCAGGAGGCACTGACAGCAAATTGGAATCCTGTCTTCGTCGGCGCTCGCTCGCTTCGATCGGCTGAATATCGCAGCGGTGATAGCCGTGTTTCAGTCATCGCCGTCTTTTACGATGTTCAGACGGAGGGTGCGGAGCTGATTGGTGCCCAAAACAGCCTGTATGACCCTGTCGCCTGGTGGAGCCGGTTTGACAATAAAACCGAGTTTTACGCTGAAGATCGCAAGATCAGCCTGCGTGTCAGGGAAGTCAGTGTGAGCGATGGTGCACGGAATCGGCTGATCTGGAGTTGGTATTCAATTTCGGGTTCCGAATTCGTGAACGACTACCGGGCCAAACTTGCTACTTTCAGGGCGCTGCTCGCGGGCGATGGGAGCGGCGCCTATTTGATGGCGCTGGCCGTCGATTATGATCACGATATCGGGGCAGCCAGGCGTTCACTGGAGGGCTTTCTGGGCGAGCATTTGCAGCAACTCAGATATTGTCTGGACGCGACAACTGATAGCGTTGGTGGCGGCTGTGAATGATCAACCGCCTCTGATAGCACACATCATCTACCACCTGGGTATTGGAGGGCTCGAAAACGGTCTGGTCAATCTGATCAATTCGATTCCAGGCAGCCGATACCGTCATGCTGTCATTTGTCTGGCCGGACATTCTGATTTTGCTGACAGAATAACTTGTGAAGATGTCCGCCTGTTCGACCTCGAGAAGCGGCCTGGCAAGGACTTCGCCTGCTATTTCAGGCTATACCGATTGATTCGTGAGCTGCGGCCAACAATTGTGCATACCCGGAACTTTGGAACGTTGGACTGCCAGTACATTGCGGCAATGGCTGGTGTCGAGTATCGGATTCATGGTGAACATGGATGGGATGTCGGCGATCTGCACGGCACGCTTGCGAAGACTGTGCTGCTGCGTCGAATTTCTCGAGCTGTGATCCACCAGTACACTACGGTGTCGAAACACATGGCGGATTGGCTGAAACACGTGATCGGGATACCGGCAACCAGGGTGGAACAGATCTACAATGGCATCGACGCTGACAGATTTACTCCCAAACGCGACAGCGCGACCGCCGTCGCATCGAATGGAGCAGAGCAATCCGGCAGTCTGGTCATCGGAACAGTAGGGCGCCTGGACCCGATCAAAGATCATTTGACTTTGTTGCGCGCTTTCGATTTCGTGGTTCGGCGTGCAAGCCCCGGCGACCGCGAGATGCAGCTTGTGATCGTAGGGGCTGGCCAAATGCGGCAGGAATTGGTGCAATTCGTCAGGGAGAGAAAGCTGGATACGCATGTGACTTTTGCCGGCGCATCGGACGACGTCGCCGGGTTCCTGAGGACGTTCGACATTTTTGTATTGCCGTCATTGAATGAAGGTATCTCCAACACGATTCTCGAAGCAATGGCGACAGGGTTACCGGTGCTCGCATCAACCGCCGGCGGCAACCCGGAACTTGTCAGGGAAGGCGTCACCGGATCTCTATTTGCACCAGGAGATGCCGAGGAACTTGCCGACCTGTTGAGCACTTATGGTGAAAGTCTCGATTTGCGCCGCGAGCAGGGATCGGCGGGCCGGGTTCGAGCGATTGAGGACTTTGGTATGGATGCAATGGTCGAGAGCTATCTCCGCGTCTATGACCAGGGCCGTGACAAAAACAGATCGCTGAGCGGGACAACAGGATAAAAGTTTATGTGTGGATTCGTTGGAATTGTCGATATTCGGGGACGCCGGGAGATTGATCCCGAACTGCTGGGGCGCATGAACGACTCGCAGACACATCGAGGCCCTGACGAGGGTGGCGTGCACCTGTCGCCCGGAGTTGGGCTTGGCCACAGGAGGTTGTCGATAATCGACCTTTCGTCCGGCCAGCAGCCGCTCTACAACGAGGATCAGTCGGTTGTTGTTGTCTATAACGGCGAGATTTACAACCATGCCAGTCTGAGAGCGGAGTTGCAGGGCTTTGGCCATGTTTTCCGGACGCACTGTGACACGGAGGTCATCGTGCATGCGTGGGAGCAGTGGGGTGAGAGCTGCGTAACCCGGTTCAATGGAATGTTCTCATTCGCATTGTGGGATGCCAACAAGTCCGAGTTATTTCTGGCGCGAGACAGGCTGGGAATCAAACCGCTGTACTACGCTGTCCTGCCGACTGGCCAGGTTGTCTTTGGTACGGAGTTGAAAGCACTATTGCTGCATCCTGAGTTACCGCGCAACCTCGACGATCTCGCAATTGAGGAGTATTTCGCGTTCGGCTACGTCCCGGACCCGAAGACGATACTCAAAGATGTGTCCAAACTGCGCCCGGCGCATACGCTCAAGTTCCGGCGGGGCGAAAAAACGCCGGAGCCGAGGGAGTACTGGGATGTGCCGTTCGAAATCGGGCCGGCGGTGTCTTTCGACGAGGCGCGCCAGGAACTGGCCGAGCGGCTACGCGCGTCGGTGGAAAGGCGCCTTATGTCCGAGGTCCCGCTGGGGGCGTTCCTCTCGGGTGGTGTCGATTCCAGCGCCGTCGTGGCGATGATGTCGGGTCTTTCCGATTCAAAGGTCAATACCTGCTCAATCTCGTTCGGTGACCCTCGCTACAACGAGTCGCAGTTCGCGGAGATGGTCGCTACAAAGTACGCGACAAACCACAATGTAGAGAGCGTACAGTCCGATGATTTCGACCTGATTGATACGCTCGCGTCGTATTATGACGAGCCGTTTGCGGACAGTTCGGCGATGCCGACTTACCGGGTCTGCGAATTGGCTCGCAAGCACGTAACGGTGGCGTTGTCCGGTGATGGTGGCGATGAGAATTTCGCCGGGTACAGGCGGTATCGCTGGCATGCATACGAAGAAAAGGTAAGGTCGCTGTTGCCGCAGGGCATTCGCGGGCCACTGTTCGGATTCCTGGGGACGGTCTACCCGAAACTGGACTGGGCGCCGAAGTTCCTTCGGGCGAAGACGACTTTTCAGGCACTGGCGAGGGACAGCCTTGCGGGATTCCTGGACAGTGTCTCGGTCGTATCGGACCATAATCGCCGACTGCTGTTCAGTCAGCCATTCAAGGAATCGCTGCAAGGGTACAACGCGGTAGAGGTATTCAGACACTACGCAAACAAGACTCCGACCGATGATCCGCTGTCGCTGGTGCAGTACCTCGATCTCAAGACCTACCTCCCCGGGGACATCCTGACAAAAGTGGATCGTGCAAGCATGGCGCACTCCCTGGAAGTTCGTGTACCTATCCTGGACCATACCTTCGTGGAGTGGGCGTCGAGTCTGAATCCTGAATGGAAACTGAAAGGGCGTGAGGGTAAGCACATTCTCAAGCAAGCTATGACGGAGCACCTCCCACACGACGTTCTGTTCAGGGAGAAAATGGGATTTGCCGTACCGCTGGCGAGCTGGTTCCGGGGGCCTCTGAAGGAGCGCATCAGCGCACTTGCCGATACGCCGGGCCTCAGGCAGCTCGGTTATTTCGACAGGAACGTTATCAACACGATGGTGCAACATCACCAGGCAGGGCTGCGCGATCACAGCGCCATAATATGGTCGCTCGTAATGTTCGAGGCCTCGATGCGCAAGCTGGGCCTGTCGGCGGGCTCCTGAACCGATCATTGATTGCCATGGCGCCGATCAGATTGCTCACTTTTACCACGCTCTATCCGAACGAGAGCATGCCGCGTCATGGCGTTTTCGTCGAACAACGATTGCGTAAGCTCGTCGCCAGCGGAGAAGCCGAGTCGAGAGTCGTCGCGCCGGTCCCATGGTTTCCGTTTACCGATCGCCGTTTCGGGTCCTATGCGGACATGGCACGTGTACCAGGTGCAGAGGAGCGCCACGGCATCTCCGTGGAGCACCCGCGCTATCTGCAAATACCGAAAATAGGAATGTCTGCCGCACCCGCGCTGATGGCAGCGGCCGCATTCGGGGCGATGAAAAGACGCCTGGCCAGTGGCTATGATTTCGACCTGATCGATGCACACTATTTCTACCCCGACGGTGTTGCCGCGGCTATACTCGCAAGACGCCTCGGCAAGCCTGTCATCATTACCGCGCGGGGCACCGACCTGAATCTGATACCACGATATCGCTTACCGCGCAGGATGATTCAGTGGGCGGCGTCGAAAGCAGACGGAATGATTACCGTTTGCAGGGCGCTCAAGGACACGCTGAACGATCTCGATGTACCCGCGGAGCGCGTCACAGTACTTCGAAATGGCGTTGACCTCGACCTGTTTCGCCCAATTGACCGCCTGGAAGCGAGAGACAAGCTTGGCATTGACAGAGAATCCAGGATACTGCTGTCCGTCGGCCTCCTCATTGATCGCAAGGGACATGACATTCCCATTCGGGCGTTGGCCGAGCTGCCGCATGTGCAGCTGCTGATAGCGGGCGACGGGGAGAAGAGAGGATACCTCGAGGAGCTGGCAGTGAGTGCCGGAGTCGCAGATCGTGTGACGTTTCTCGGCAGCGTTTCGCACGAAACGCTAAAATTCTACTTCAGCGCTGCGGACGCACTCGTGCTGGCGTCAAGTCGAGAGGGCTGGGCAAATGTTCTTTTGGAATCAATGGCTTGTGGAACCCCGGTTATCGCCAGCAATGTCTGGGGCACCCCGGAGGTAGTCACCTGTTCGGCCGCCGGCGTGCTCATGGAGCGTAGAACACCCGAGTCATTCGCCAGCGCATTTCGGAAACTCATGTCTCAGTATCCCGATCGTTCGGCCACACGCCAGTATGCTGAGCAGTTCAGTTGGGACGATACGACGAATGGTCAACTGGACCTCATGCGTCGCGTCATCCGGCAATACGATGAGCGAACATGAAGATTCTTTATCATCATCGTATTCGCTCAAAAGATGGCCAGTACGTCCACGTCGAGGAACTGACAAACGCATTGAAGAATGACGGGCATGAACTGGTGTTCGTCGGACCCACGTCAATCGATAGCGAAGAATTTGGCGCCGACGCAGGGATGGTTGCCTGGATGAAGAGCCACCTGCCGGGTTTTGTCTACGAACTTCTGGAGTTGGGCTACTCGATTCTCGATTTCTTTCGGCTGGCAAATGCCATACGCACGCATCGCCCGGACTGTATTTATGAACGATACAATCTATTTCTTCCGTCGGGCATTTGGGCAAGAAAGGTATTCAGGTTGCCTTTACTTCTCGAAGTCAATGCTCCCTTGTACGAGGAGAGGCGGAAATACAACGGTATATCGCTGAACAAGCTGGCCAGGTCAGTGGAGCGCTATACGTGGCGAGGAGCCGACTTCGTACTCCCCGTTACCGAGGTGCTTGCCGGAACGCTTCGCGAGGCAGGTGTTCCGGCAGACAGAATTCGTGTGATTCCGAACGGTATCAACACAGAAAGATTCAGCGACGTGCCGACACGGGAAGTGGCGAAATCGAAGCTGGGTCTGGACGGCAAATTCGTTCTCGGTTTCGCGGGATTCGTGCGGGAATGGCACGGGCTCGAGCGCGTGCTGGAGTATCTTGCCTCCGCCGGGATCCGGGAGTCACATCTGTTGCTGGTCGGGGATGGGCCCGCCAGGGATTTCCTTCTGCGCAAGGCGAGTGAACTCGGCGTCGCGAATCAGTTCACGATTACCGGTATCGTCGACAGGGAGAACGTTGCCGCATACCTGGCGGCATTCGACATTGCACTTCAGCCCAGGGTCGTCGCCTACGCCTCGCCTTTGAAACTGTTCGAGTACCTGGTGCTGAGTCACGCAATTGTCGCTCCTGCGACTCCCAACATCATGGAAATCCTGCGCGACGGCCAGAATGCCCTGTTGTTCGATCCGGGATCGGATGGTGCGTTTTGCGATTGCATCAAACGTCTTCACGATGATCGTAAGCTCGGCGAGAAGCTCGGCGCGAATGCCAAATTGACGATTCAGAAACAGGGACTGACCTGGGGACGAAATGCGAAAAGGGTTTGCGGACTCTTCCGAGACCTTGGAGTTGCTGACGGCGATGTGGCTCGCACGAGCGGCAGGTCGGAATGAGAGAGCCGCTGGATTGTTGCGGACCAGATCCGAAGTGTAGGGAGATAAGGTGGCGAAAAGGTTGGTAATCCTGGCGTATCATCGCGTGTTGGATTCGCCGGACCCGTTGCGGCCCGGGGAGATTTCTGCAGGCTATTTCGAAGGTCATATGCGGGTTTTATCCCGGTATTTCAACGTCCTGGCATTGCACGATGCGTCCCGGCAGTTGCTGGAAGGGTCTCTTCCCTCGAGGGCCGTGAGTATCACGTTTGATGATGGTTATGCGGACAATCACCGCGTCGCCTGGCCTGTACTGCAACGGTTTGGATTGCCGGCGACTGTATTCGTTGCTACTGCCTTCCTGGACGGAGGACGGATGTGGAACGACACGGTTATCGAGTCCATTCGCAGAATTCGTGGCAGTGAAATCGACCTGCGGGACCTGGAATTGGGTCGCCATGCAGCTGAGAACGATGCTCAGCGAGTGGCCGCTATCGACAACGTGTTGCAACAACTGAAGTACCTCGAACCACGTGAACGGGATATGCGGGCAGCGGCACTCGCAGAAAAAGCCGACGGACCCATTCCGGACGACCTCATGCTCGAGTCGAGCCAGGTGAAGGAACTGAGTGAGTCCGGAATAGAGGTTGGCGCGCACACGATCACTCATCCGATCCTGAAATCGACGGACACTGCCTCTGCCAGCCGCGAAATCAATGGCGGAAAGGACCGCCTGGAAGAAATTGTCGGGAGCAAGATTCGTTCGTTCGCCTACCCGAACGGCAAACCTGGAATCGACTACGATCCCGTGCATGTTGGCCTTGTCAGGGAGGCGGGCTTCGATTGTGCCGTCTCCACGAGTCATGGCGCTGCATCTGCCGCCAGCGATATTCTGCAGCTTCCCCGGTTCGGGCCCTGGGCCGAATCACCCCTGCGGTTTGGTCTGCGTCTGCTAAAAATGTACCTGTAACCGCAGCCCGGGCGGTGATCAGTTCTTGTAACGATAGAACCAGGATACGTGTTTCCCATCCTCCGACGCCTGGAGCCAGAAACCGTTGTTGACCGGGTCGTATCTGAAGCGACCGAAGACGTAACTGTTGTCGGAAGGACGGACTTCCGGACGAAGTGTCTCCCAGCGGTTAACGGATGCGTCGTATATCCAGATCGTACCGCCGAAATAGACTGCAAGGACATCATTCTTCGTATCGTAGGCCAGCCCCGGTCCGTTATTCGATGCTCCATCCGGACCGTTTCCCTCCGGTTTCAACGGCTTCCAGTGGCGACGGCTGATATCGAACTCCCAGAGTGTATGGTTGACCTCGTAATTGCCGCCAAAATAATACAGCTTCTCGTGAACCGGATCGTATTCGAGCGTTCCCTCGATGCTCCAGGGTGGCGCGCCTCGCGTCGAAATTTTCCTCCAGGCGTTTTCTTTCGGATTGTATGTCCAGGTGTCTTGCAGGACTTTCGCATATAGCAGGCCATTGTGACTTGCGTACGCCGACGCACCCGAACCTGCCGCTTCGTTCGGCGAAGGGTTTTTGCCGTCGAAAAGAAACTTCCACGTAGTGCCGTCGAAATCGAAAACCCAGGTATCCTTGCAACGATTGCACCAGGGTGTCTGAGAATCGCCCCACGCGTAGCCGCCCCAGGCGAGTGCACCGTAACCTGCAATATATTCCAGCTGATCGTAGGTGTGGCGGGACATCGGGCGCGCGTCCGTGATCGGTTCACCGGCGGGATTGAATAGCGCGCCAGGGTATTTGTCGTTGTCGTAGTTGTTGTAGGCACCTTGGTCGGCGCCGTCATAAGGCGGATCCGTCACCACATCGGCAGGATACATTTCGCGCCACTGCAATGACCCGATATCCAGGCACCAGACCTCATTGCCGGAATAATTGTAGTGGCCGCCCCCGAATATACAGAACTGATGTGAGTCTGTGTCGTACCAGCCGCCGGAGTAAGCCATGATCTCCAGGGGCGAAGTCACGCCACCGAGGTCCACCAGCAACCAGTGATTGTCGGGCAGATCTCGAAGACGGTCCGTCGGCTGATGTTCGGCGGCAGATGTCCCAACGCAGGCCATCAGCAGCAGGGATATCGACGCTATGTGCGGCATCTTCGTGTTCACCGTGCTACCTGTCCTCGCCGGCTTCATAACGGATATCGTGCGTCTTGAACCACAGTTCCAGCATCATTAGCACCCAGATGAACTCACCGTAGTAATGAGCATGCGCCGAGTGATGGGCGTCAATCAACTCGTTGAGGTAAGCGGGCCGGACTATATTACGCTTGCCTATGTCGGACAGGCAGTCATAAGCGAGTTCCTGCAATGGTTTATACGACTTCATCCAGATTCCGAACGGCAGTCCGAAACCGTGCTTGGATTTCGTGAGCACTTCACGTGGCAAATAGGAACGCATGGCGCGCTTGAAAAAGTGTCGCAAACGAAAGTTGTTGATTTTCATACCGGCAGGAACCCGGGCCGAAAACTCCACGACGTCATCATCCAGGAATGGAAATTCAACGTCGACGCCCGCCAGATCGCACATCGAGACAACCTTTCTCAGGTCGTTGTCTGCAAGGGTGAACTTCCAGTCAAGCTGCAGGATCCTGTTCAGCATCGTAGATGCACTCGATGCCGTATAGGTTTCACGCAATGCCTCAACCGGTGACTGCGGACGAATCGAATCAAGGAATGCCGGATGCAGTATGTCCTGTATGGGAGTTCGATTGAAGTAGTTGTAGGTTTCAAGCCGGTCAGGCATTGGCACCCTGGCCTGCCTCACGTAACTCTGCAGCTTCCGGGTAGGAAAGAACCGGTCGGCGCCTGCCCAACCAAATGCCAACGGTTCGATGAACCCCTTCTTGAACAGCCCCGGTATCCGGTCGTAGATCGAAAAGACCTGTTGAGTGACGTATCGTACATTGCCTGCAAAGATCTCGTCTCCGCCATCACCGCCGAACAATGTTCCAATCCCGTTGTCACGCGCCAACCGCGCACAAAAGTAGGTTGGAACCACGGACGAATTGCCAAACGGCTCATCGTATGCGCGGGCGATATCAGGCAGTATATCGACAACGTCCGATGGCGTAACAATGTACTCCGCGTGCTGCGTTTTGAAGTGATTCGACGTTATTCGCGCGAAACTCGTTTCATCGTAGCCCTGCTCCTGGAAACCGATCGTGAAGGTCTTCGTGGGAGACTGAATCTCCGACATCATGCCTGCAATGGTCGAGCTATCGATGCCGCCACTCAAGAAACAACCACTGTCCTCATCAGGAGATAATCGTCGAAGTGATTGACGCAGGAGTTCGTGCAATTCCTCCTCGAGGAGGCGGCGGTTAGGTCGACGCGTTTCATTGAATTCCGCAGTCCAGTATGGACGAGTTGTCAATTTGCCATTCGCGTAAATGAGGCATTCGCCCGGCCGCAACTTGTGTTGATTCTCGAATACTGAACAGGGGCTGGGCACCATGTGAAAATAAAGGTACTTGAAGATTGCCTGGTCGTTTATCTGTGCCAGGAGTTGGTCATGGTGTTGCAACTGGATCGCGCTGCTTCCAAATACCAGGCCTGACTTCGGGTGCTGCGAGTAATACAGCTGCGATATGCCCATGCGATCGATGGCCAGGATTGTCTGCTTTTCCCTGGCGTCGATAAGCGCAAGAGAAAAAGTACCACGCAGAAATCGAAGCAGGTCTGCACCATGCTGGCGATAAGCTATTGCAACAGAGTTGGCGAATCCCGATTCCCTGCGCGAGTTTTCGAGTTGATCGCTTGACCAATAGGGCGCACCGGAGACGGCCCCAACAAGACCATCGCTGGCTACCAGGCATTGCGTCGCTTCCCGCCCGGAGATAGCGATCCCGGATGACCCCGATATTTGGATCACCGGTCGCGACATTTCCTCCATACCAGGGCGATTTGCCATCCGTTCGAGAACACTGCTGAGGCCACCTGATTGTTCACTGGCCGCCGCGAGGCCGTAAAACGAGTTTTTCATGTGATCGAGCCCTGGTTTGAGCAATCGGATGCTCACGTTTGATGCGCAGTTCCGCAACCAATAAGGCGCCGTTTTGACAATAACAAGATGCGGAGCGGTTAATGCAGCCTTGGCTACAATAATCGATTCCGGCAAGGCATGGCTACAAAAATATTCGCTCCGGATACGTCAAGGTTATAAAAAAATCAATAGCTTCAACGCATTTTCCAGAATGTCTGTGAGGGACTGGAATCTGCAAAAGTGTGAACTGGTCGAAATTACGGGAACCCTTGCCAGGCGAGGGATTCAGGCGATTTGGCTGTCTGTTTTTGGAGACAGTTTGCAGGGCGTTTTCATTTGGATATAGTCCACCCACTGCTTACATAATCGTCGCCAGACAAGGGATGTCTGAGAGAGCGCTTCGACGAGTGAACAGGACTGTTTAAAGGCAAACCCACTGAAAGGTGGGGACGCAAAGCTACCGGTCTAAGGGAGTGAACCTATGACAGCGGAGTTGCCAGTGACAGCTGACGCAATCCGGGCGATTCAGGTTAGTTGGTTGGGCATTTCTTCGTAAGGTCTATCAGGATGATCCCGAGCTCTCGCAGAGAGCGATGTCATCCTGGAACCGCAATGTTTATTCCTCCCATTTGGACTGTTTATTTACAGGACCCAAGTTAGTGCTTGTGGTGCTCTGGTCTACGGACGGAAAAAATGAAATTGGTGAATCTCAGGCAACTAATGATGTCATTGAGTGTCGTCGTCTGGCTTTTCGTAGTTGGTGAATCGGCGTGCGCCGTGGACATCGCTTCGATCTCTGTCGACAGCGCAACGGGCAGCGCTCAAAGTGACGTGCCTGTCACGTTCGGACACGTATTCGCTCAGGGAGAGGTTGTCGATTCGTCTGTACTCGGTGCACGATTGGACGACGGGGCGCAGTTGCCACTGCAAGTTGACATTAAGGCCACTCACGCTGACGGTTCGTTACGCCACGCTGTGCTGACAACGGTATTGCCCGGAGTCTCTGCCAACTCACAAAACAATGTCACTCTGCATGCGCCGGGCTCGAATGCATCCGGCGCATCGGTCACGCTGGCAAACTTGCTCGCTACGAGTTTCGACTCGGTTGTCTCCGTAAACATTGGTGGCACGGTCTATTCGGCGTCGGCGCGGGATTTGTTGCAAAGTGGCTCGCCAGATAGCTGGTTGTCCGGGCCGCTGGTCTCGGAGTGGCTCGTCGCCGGGCCCGTGGAGACGGGAGCAGGATCACCGCACGCCCATCTGACAGCACGATTTCATGTGCGTGCCTATGCTGGACTCGAATCCGTGCGCGTGTCGGTAACGCTGGAGAACAACTGGTCCCGGGTCGGCAGTCCGCGAAATTTCAACTATGACGCAACGGTAACGGTGCAGGGACGTGGCACCGTACTCTCACAGAACAATGTCACCCACTATAGGCAGGCGAGGTGGCGCCGCGCATTTTGGTGGGGCAACGAACCGCAGGTCAATATTGCGCACGACAGTGCCTACATGGAACGAACGGGTGTCGTCCCGACCTATGATCCGAGGCTGAGCATTCCTAACAGTGTCCTGGCTGGCATGGCGTCGGATTGGAGTGGCAGCAAGACAGAATTGATGGCATCGGGGCTTATCTACGAATACATGCCCGACGGCGGAGGTCGGCCGGACATAGCGCCATTGCCACGATGGACGGCCCGGTACCTGATGTCACAGGATGCACGGGCCAAGACCGCGGTGCTTGGTACCGGTGAACAGGCTGGCAGCTTTGGAATTCACTATCGTGACCGGGATACGGACCTGCCGATCTCCCTGGACACGTACCCGAGTATGACGATCATGGGTGAAGGCGGGGTTTTCCCGTCATGCGGTGGCAACTGCAACACGCCCTACACGCCAGACGTTGCACATCAGCCGTCAATGTCTTTCGTACCTTACCTGGTAACCGGAGATTACTTTCATCTCGAGGAGTTGCAGTTCTGGGCAAACTGGAATTTGTTCTACTGGGGAAATCACGGCGGCAGCCAGGGCTTGTTGGTCAACGACCAGATTCGTGCCCAGGCCTGGGGGTTGAGGACGGTTGGTCATGCGGCATTCATAACGCCTGATAACCATCCAATGAAGGCTTATTTCCTCGCCAAGCTGGCCAACAATCTCGATTGGTACGACCGCAACATCGTTAGCAATCCGCCCACGCCACTTGGTTACCTTTTGAATACGCCAGATATCGATCTGGACTTCACGTTCGCAACGTGGATGGACGACTTTTTCACCTGGACCGTTGGCCACCTGGCCAACCTCGGATTTACAGACGCCCAGGGTATTTTCGATTACAAGGCGCGCTTTCCGGTAGGCAGGATGACCGATCCCGGGTATTGCTGGATTCTCGCGGGGACTTACTGGACTCGGGCGCGCGACGCTCAGACCGGTCAGCCATTTACGGACTGGGCGGACTACAAGGCAGCCGTCGTCCGGTCCTGGGACAGCAGTTCGGTGGGCCCGAGCTTTTCCTCATGGACGATCCCCCCGAACATGTCCGGCAGCCAGGAGGACCCACTCATCAACGCCGCCTGCAACAGCAACGAGATGGCGAATATTCTCGGTATGCAGCGAGGTGACATGATTGGTGGATCCTGGAGCCATGAAGGATACACGTCGAATCTCCAGCCTGCCGTGGCAATCGCCGCTGAAAGACGCGTTGCGAATGGTGAGCTTGCGTGGAGTCAGTTTGACAGTCGTGCGGTCGTGCCGGATTCTGGCAACTACGACTACAACGTTTCACCCCAGTGGGCAATCGTGCCCGGCAATATCGCTATCGGCGATCCCGGTCCGGGCAATCAGCCACCAACTGTATCGCTCTCGGCAAATCCCACATCGATTTCGTCAGGTGGGTCGGCGACACTGAGTTGGTCAACTGCCGATGCCGATTCCTGCCAGGCGTCAAATGCATGGAGTGGCAGCAGGGCGGTTGCCGGCTCCGAGTCCGTGGGTCCGCTGACGAGTGACAGCACGTTTACGCTCGAGTGCAGCAACGCGCAGGGCAGTACCAGCACCAGCGTCACAGTCAGTGTCGCGGCGCCAGGGGCACCGACGGTGTCGTTGTCGGCCGATTCCAACTCGGTACCCCGGGATTCCAGTGTGATGCTCAGCTGGTCATCCCAGAACACGGATTCCTGCTCGGCATCGGGCGACTGGTCGGGCAATAAGAGTACATCCGGAAGTGAGCCAGTGGGACCGCTGAGCCAGTCCAGCAGTTTCACAATTACGTGCACGGGTTCGGGTAACAGCGTCAGCGAAACCGTAAATGTCGCCGTCACCGTCCCGCCGCCACCGGATCAGGAGGCCCCTGAACAGGGTGGCGGAGCGACGGGGTACTGGAGTCTCCTGCTTTACCTGCTGATCATCTGGAGCCGCGCACTGCCGTACAGTCGCGCCGGAAGGGCGGTGCGATGAACGGTTGCCCGACAAGACAAAAGTGGTTGTCGGCGCTGATATTGCTGCCGGTAATGATGGTTGGTTGCAAAAGCAGCGACGGCGTGACGGACGGTGACGGCGATGTTAGTCAGCCTGCACCTGTTGTTTCGATCAGTGCGGACCCGGCGACCGTCAATTCGGGTGACATGTCGGCGGTGACCTGGGACGCAACAAATGCAGATAGCTGTACCGCATCGGGTGCATGGAGCGGAGACCGTCCGACAAATGGCACGGAGACTGTCGGTCCACTGGCCGCAGACAGCCAGTTTACGCTGACATGTGCGGGGCCCGGCGGCAGCGCCAGCCGGACTGCGGCAGTAACTGTCAGCGGCGGCGCTGCAATGCCGACTCTGGCGTTTTCCGCTTCGCCCCAGGTCGTAGCACAAGGATCGGCAGCGACGCTGGAATGGTCGACGACAGATGTCGACAGCTGCACGGCATCGGGTGACTGGTCGGGACCCAGGGAAACATCAGGATCAGTGTCGACCGGAAACCTGAACAGCAATGCGACTTACGCGCTGGACTGCAGCGGCCCAGGCGGCAATGTAAGTGACACGCTGACAGTGACGGTCAGCGCGAGCGGTGCTGCCGCAATTCTGGGCAGTGTTGACAGCAGCCTGGTCAACCGGGCCGCGTCTGGCAGCGTCTACCTGTTCGCGGGCACGGTTACGCCAGATGACATTGATGGGGATGGCGGCGATCCCATGATGAGTGCCGTGGTTGAGCAGGATTCCGGTGCTTGTACATTCAGCTATGAAACGGGGTCGCTTGCTGCAGGTGAGTACACGCTCGCTTTCGTCGCCGATAGTGCCAGCGACAACCCGCAGTCCGACGATGTCATCGACTTTGTCGGAACGCAGACCGTGACGGTCAGCGCCAGCCCTGTCGTCGCCGACTTCGACCCAGCGAATGTCATTCGTGTCGGTCCGGGTCGGACCTATCAAACGGTAGCGGCTGCAGCCAGTGCCGCGCAGGATGGCGACGTTGTCGAAATAGATGCCGGTGTATATCCCGCCGATGTCGCGAGTTGGTACCAGGACAATCTGACACTCAGAGGCGTGGGTGGATACGCGCACCTGCGCGCAGACGGCGCCGACGCTCAGGGCAAGGCTATCTGGGTGATCGCCGGCAACGATACGGTCGTCGAAAATATCGAGTTCTCACAAATTTCCGTACCGGATCAAAACGGAGCCGGCATACGTCACGATGGCTGGAATCTTGTGGTCTGCAATGGCTACTTCCACGACAGTGAAGAGGGCATCCTCGGTGGTGCGGGCGATGTGTTGGTGGAGTATTCCGAATTCGACAACAACGGTTATGGCGACGGCTTTAGCCACAACATGTACATACTCGATGCCGAGCGATTTACATTGCGGCACAGCTACATGCACCACGCTCGCATCGGCCATAACGTCAAGAGCCGGGCCCGGGAAAATTTCATTCTTTATAACCGAATCATGGATGAATCGACCGGCACGTCCAGCTACGCGGTGGATATTCCGAATGGCGGCCTGAGCTATGTAATCGGCAACCTGATGCAGCAAGGCCCGAACACTGACAACTCGGTCATCGTGAACTACGGCACAGAAGGTTTGTCCGGAGGGCGCACGCATAACCTGTATCTCGTGAACAATACGTTGGTCGATGACTACGGCGGAACGTTCGTGCAAGTGGCAGGCGGTACATCCGTGGTGGAACTGATCAACAACCTGCTTGTTGGTGGCGGAAATATTCTCAGCGGTGCACAGGGAACCATGACGACAAACCTGCAGACGACTGCACCGGGGCTTGTCGCAATCGATTCTTTCAATTACCGCCTCACCGGCAACTCGCCTGCCCGTGAAGCCGGAAGCGTGCCCGGTATGGGGAACGGCTTTGATCTTTACCCCCGGTTTCAATACTTGCACCGGAACAACAGGGAATTGCGCCCTGCAGATGGCTCGATCGATGTCGGCGCATACGAATTCACTCCTTGAGGCGGAGCCACAAGGAACAACAGGACCAAGAGGTTGACCGAATGAACATACGTATCTTTGAACGTCATACGGACATGATGACAGAGAAGTCACAAAGTCCCGGACTGGCTCTGATGGCGAGTCTCCTGCTAGCCGGCAGTTTTTCCGCGACCGTAGCAAACGCACAGTCAAACGAAACAAGTCCGTTCATTGACAGCATTTCCGTCGGATCCGCGTGGCAAGACGTAACAGCGAATGAGGGCAACAACCTCAGGGTTGACTACCAGACGGTCGCGTATTCGGGGGGCGGCACCAAGAACGGTCGGACGGTCGTCTTCGGCGGCGGGCACAACAATGGATTTAGTGATGCTGTGGCGTTTCTGGATTGGCGAAATTTTGAAACTGTCGGCTGGACTGAAGAGTTGGTCTCCACGGCCGATCATATCGGTGTTGCCGACAATGATTGGGGACAGATCGGTCAGTACCTCAACGCGAACTACGACGGCTCGACCCCAGGCGGAATCCTCGATGGTCGCGGTTTGGTTGCGCTGTCACGCCACAGCTACGATCAGATAGTCGTACGGTCCGATCACTTTTACATCTTCTCGGGCATCCTGCCGTACGACAATCCGGGGCAACCGGGCGAATCATGGGACCACGTGGAGGGCGATATCTGGCGTTACGACTTCGGCGTTGGCTGGAGCTTCGTCGGTGCGCCCCTGGCGAGCCAGTATGGCGGGCACGCGGCGGCGGCCGAAGATACGCTGACAGGCAATATCTGGGTACATGATGGAGCCGGACTGCGCCTGTTCAATACGACGACAGAGACGGTCAGCGGTGCGGGAGACTCATTGAGTTCACAGGCCGAGGAGTCGTCGCTGAACTTCAACCCGGACAAAGGAAGTCAAGGTACATTATTCGGTTCCGGTCGGTTCGCAGGTAGCAGCTGGCACGAGTACGATATCGCGACGGGACAGCAGCGCAACATGGGCGCGGTACCTGGGAATGCCGAAAGTACGTATATTGTTTACGTAGATGCTTCGTTTGGGCCCAATTACGGCACGTACTTTGCGATTGTGCCTCAAAATGGCACGTTGAGACGCTGGAGTGGATCCGGTTGGGACACCATTGCGACCGGTGGGCCGAGCGGCAATGGACATGTCTACGGTCGCGCCGGATTCGAGCCGGTTCACCAGGTATTTTACTGGATTCATAATCCGTACAGCGGCAACAATGCATGGCAAACTCGCGTTGTTCGTCCGTATCCTTTCAATGGCAGCGCAGAGCCGGCACCGACGGTGTCGCTTTCCGCGGACCCGGCCTCTGTGGCGGCACAGGGCATGACAACTCTGACCTGGAGCAGCGCGAACGCCGACAGTTGTACCGCATCCGGTGACTGGACCGGTGCCAAGCCGGTGTCGGGCAGCGAATCCGTTGGTCCCTTGAGCTCCGATCGCACGTATTCCCTCACGTGCAGCGGGAATGGTGGAACGTCGGCTGACGTTGCGAACGTTACTATCCAGGGCGCACAGCCTGCGCCAACAGTCAGTGTGTCGGCCAACCCGAGATCCGTCGATGACGGCGGGTATTCGGTTGTCGACTGGAATTCGTCAAATGCCGATACCTGTTCTGCGCTGGGTGACTGGTCCGGAGCGAAATCGCTGCAGGGCAGTGAATCGGTCGGACCGATTTCTCAGGATGTGCAATTCACGATTCGTTGTACGGGGCCTGGCGGCGAGGCAACGGACTCTGTGAGTGTCACAGTAAATGCTCCCGCGCCACCGCCACCACCTGATGATGGCCCGACCACCAGCGCAAATGATGAATCGGGCGCGGGCGCCCTTGGCTTCCCCTTCCTGCTATTCCTGCTGACCATAGGCGCGTATCGGCGATCAGCGACTGCTCGTTGACGACAACAGCAGTCCCCCATGCGTAGCGCAGCGACCTGTCGGGGTCGCTGCGCTGGAGTATTGCGGGCCCTCATTCTGCGGGTTGCCCGTTCGTGCTCCGAAGCCCGGGTTCGTCCGTGACATTCTTGATCTGTTCAATTGCGGTCAAATCCGGTGCTGAATCGCTGGCGATTTGCTGTTCCGCAGCCAGGCGCATCAATATGACTATTGCGATCAGGTGATAGTAAAGATCGAAATAGGCCAAGCCGAGGAAGGCGCCACCTACCGCATATCCAATGATGCTCACTTGCACCATTGACGCCAGATTATGCACCCATAACAAGGATTCCCTGTCTTTGGACAGTTTGGTGATTCGGCTTCCATTCCTTAGTGCAGCTACACCGAGCAACAGAAAGATCGCCAGCCCCACAAATCCATGCTCTGCGAGTACTTCAAAGTAGATGCTGTGGGCGTCGTGAAAGTCATCCGGCACTGGCGCGTAAATGCGAAAAAGCTCCGGCAGGAATGTGTCGAATCCCCCGCCAAAAACAGGATGGTCCTGTGCCAGGTTGATCGCAAACCGCCAGGCATTAATGCGCCCCATTGCCGACGCATCCATTTCGTAGGTTTGAATCGTCGCCATTCTCTCTTCCCACTTTTGAGGAATGAATGTGACTGCAATCACTGCCAGAATCACGAGCACCACGCCGATCCGGAATTTATTCTTGCTCTTCAAGATTAAAGACAGTGCCATGGTGCTTCCGGCAAGAAATGCACCACGCGAATACGATCCGATAATAGATACGGCCACCAGGAACATTGAGACGATCAGGCCGATTCTCACGAATCGGTTTTTGCTTTCCAGTTGCAGGTATCGCATTAGCGGCAACGTCATCACAAGCGCGAAGGCGATTTCATTGTTGCCTGTGATGTGCGTCATGGGTGGTCCCCAGACGATAAAGTTCCCCCCTGTTAAGATCGTAAAGATTCCTCCCTTGACGCCATAGAATCCTATGGAAATTACAATCACCCAGACTAACGCGGTAATTCGGGTGTGCGTCTTCATCACCATGATCGTTGCGAGAACCATTAGCTGGATTTTTATTGTTCGTTCCCATTCCCACATACTGTGCGAGCTGTCTATGGCCATGAAAGTCGTAATGCTCATCCACAGGACCCACACGAGCCACAGTACCGTCAGCGCGTTGAGGGGAATTTTCTTTGGCTCTTTTGAGAAGAGCAGACCCAGAATCAGGCTAATAGCGACGATCTGGGAAAACGGAAAGTTATAGGCAAAACCCCAGGTAAGGCGGTGCGGGTTCATGTATCCAAGCCAGGACCAGACCAATACGCCGATACTTGGGCGCATCAATATGAATGGAATGCTGCCAAATACGATAAGCGTTATTACCAGGTCCCGCATCGGCCTTCTTCACCACCGCAAGCTATATGCGTCTGTCATATGCATAAGCAGGCTCTTGTTATCTGCCAAAAAAACCAGTCTGCGCCTGAACGCTTCCTTTGATGTACGACCTTGCGTCCAGCTTCTGCAATACTGTTGTACGAGCGTATATGCCATAAGGGCGCCGACAATCCCAGCCGGAATTTCCAGGCTCCGAAAGTAATCCTCGGTGCAACGAGCGACAGAATCGAGTGATTTCTCCACGAGGTCGACCTTCTCATCTTGCAGGTTACAAACGTCAAATACGAGACTAAAAAGATCGTAACCAGGCAAATTGATCGCTCCAAAATCCTCCCAATCCAGAAAATAGACCTGCCGACCTTTTGTCAGAACATTGTCGAAATAGAGATCGCCATGCTGAGGAATCTTCCGAACTGACGAGTATTCAATCTTGTGCGCGAATTCTGCAGCGAGGTCATTGTAGTAATCTGCGATGGTGACGGGTAACTCTGTCTCGTACAACCCTGTAAACGGCTGCAGGTAGTCCTCCTTGCTGAACGTTGTCGTCGCAGATTGCGACTGCAGCAGCAAGTGGAGCTTCGACAGTCGTGCGGTCACAAGCCCCAGCTTTTTGGATTTCGCACGAGTGCCTGTCAGTCGGTTCGCGTTCAGCGGCTCGGTACAAAGCACATGATAGTCATCGATTTCATCGAAGAACAGCGGCACAGCCGCAATTCCCGGGTAGATCTCGCGAATATGCTTGAGGTTCTCATACTCTCGAAGAAGTATCGATCGGTTTCGGCTAAGTTTCAGAACCGCGAATGGCGCTGTGGTGGCACGCTTGAACAGGAACAGCAGGATGCTACCTTCTGTGAGGTCATAGTTGTTATAGAGAAACACATGGTCTGCAGTCATCGCCAATCTGTCGTGGATCAACTTGTTGATAACGGTCGTCACGGATTGCATTGCGATCCCCCACGTCTCGCCGACATCATCAAGCGGCGTCGCGGTAAACGTGAACCTCGCTGGCGCCGAAAAGGGATCAGCTTTTCACTCCTGTTATCATCAAGTGGCTTTCCACGAATCTGTCCTGGCCTGAACTTGCAATCAGCTTTGCCAGCATTTTGCGCAGACCCGTACCCTGTGGATACGTGAAGTGGCGTCTGTAATAGCGATAGACGCCGGTATCAAACGGGACGACGAACCGCGGCATCCTGCAATCCGGGAAAGCAATGTATGCCTGTAACTCTGAAAACCCCGCTTCATGCAGAACGGTCAGGTACCTTTTTGGCGACAAGAATTGACTCGACAATCGACGGTAGGTTCGCACCAGACTACGAAGCTTGCCTGATGGACCACGAGGATCCTGGTCATTCCCTTCCAGCAGCTGACGGTAGTCCCATCGGTTGGGGGCACACAGGCACGCGCAACCGTCTGTCGCCAGGACCCGGCGCAGGCTCCCGAGAATTGCTTTGTGGCGCGTCGGCCAGTTGGCTGGTTCGGTCTGACCGTCGTGGCTAATGTCAAATGCGTTCACGACCACCAGATCAAAGCTTTCGTCGCTGAACGGCAGGGACAGTACACTCCCTCTGACCTGGCGGATTCCTTCGCGACCCTCGGTCTCGGAAGCATTCTCACAAGTTATCGGAGAATCGCGTGACTCGAGAGACGTCACATTTCCGAACACGGTAGCCAGCGCGTCCAGGTGCAACGCGTCCGGTGGCATGATCGAGAGCACGCGGGGACTATCGAGATCGGGTAGCAGAAGACGCCAACTGCATGCATCGAGCAGCTCATTCTTCTGAGAAATGTTATCCAGCACTGTTCTCCCATGGCCAATTATCACGATTCAGCGACGCGAGTGGCTCTGTATTTTGTATCCAGGCAAGCAATTACTACCGGGGCTGTTTGCCGCCTTGGGCCCTGCAGCCCTCGCGCGTTCGAATGTCACCGGTCCTTCCGGCTCTTGCGCGAGCTGTCGATTCCCATCTTCTTCATCAAGTGTCGACTCGCGCTCCTGATCACACTTTGTATTTCAGCGAATGATTCATTGAGCAACCTCCACCTGACGTACCGATCCAGCACCAGCAACGTTGCATAATAGATAATAGCGCCCGATACGACAGCGATGAGTAACAACGTCCCGCCTTCGAGCCCGTATTGTTCCCGCACCAGGTTTTGAACTATGGCAACAGTTGCGGTCATGACCAGACAGGCAAGAACGGCAGGCAGCACGCTTTCGACATATTGCATTGCTGCAAACCCGATACGGCGCGATAAAAGATAGATCAAAAGCATCCAGTTTGCGAATGCTGCAAACGTCACTGCAGCCGCGATTCCAACGACGCCCCACCTGCTGAGAACCAGTATTGCGACAGTCAGCAGAATCAGGTGCAAGGATTGCCTCTTGATGTCCTCTACCAGGAAGCCTTTCGCATTGATAAGCGACACAGCAACTGGCTCCACTGAATACAGTATTCCTGCCACGCACAGTATCTGCAAAGGCAGGACTGTCGGCTCCCATCGTGCTCCGTATACAAACGTAATGAATGTGGGCGCGACAACCAGCAGCCC
>CALZMQ010000025.1 GCA_945788625.1 uncultured Woeseiaceae bacterium | reverse complement strand
GTCTTTGATAAAACCGTCGCTGATCACTATGTATCCACCCGTTTTGACGTACTGCCGGATAACGGAGACCGTCTGATCCAGTGCACCCAAGACGTCTCCAAGCGCAGCATAAATCGCTATGTCGAAGGGTTTGAGCTTTCCCGCTAGATTCAAGATATCGCCGTGGATGAAGTGGCACAGCTCAGACACGCCCCGGGACTCAGCCAGCTCCTTGCAACTTTCCATGAAGGGTTCAAACAGATCGATCCCACATACGTTGAGGTTTAGATTTTCGGCAACCTCAACGGCGACAGCACCTTTGCCACACCCGAGATCCACCACGGTTGTCGATATTGTTGGATTGAGATCATCGAGAACACCGGCAATTGCCGCTGCATCGCTACCCAATTCCTCCAGGTCCGCGAGCAACTCCGGCAAATAGCGTAGTAGCGCAGTAGGCGCCTCGAGCGCATACGCGACCATCTCGTCTTCGGATCGCATAGCTAATACTTCGGTCGATTATTCCATCGGGTCAACGGCTGCAATGGATCAGTAGCCGTCATTGTAGCTCAAACCATGTGACCGGCTGGTTCCGGCCACAAGCAGCTGGTTTGGCCCCAATATATCGGACCACCTAAGTTAAGCGCGATAATGCGTTTGGCAGGTGGACAATGGCGAGACGCAAAAGATTTAGTGCCGAGTTTAAACGACAGGCGTTAAGAAGATCAGCGGAATCCGGAATGACTGATGCCCTGGTCTGTGAGGAGCTGCGCGTCAGGACACGTCAACAGTCTGTTGGACGAGTGGAACGGGAAGTGAATTGACTGTACAGGCCCGCGACGGGTCAACCGCAGCCGAAACTTATTGATCCTGGTCGTCCTCGGGCTCGAAGTCTTCCAGGGCTTCTTCGCCGCCCGCGCTTTTCAGCAGAATTTCGACTTTTTGCTCCGCTTCCTTCAACGCGGTCTGGCAACCGCGCGTGAGCTTGATTCCTTCTTCGAACTTCTGCATTGCTTTTTCGAGCGGTAGATCGCCCGATTCGAGTTCCTCGACCAGTTCTTCGAGGTCGGCCAGTGATTTTTCCAGGTCGAATTTCTTGGCTGGGCTCATGCTTCACATCCATCGTCGAGTGCGCCGCTAAGCTACAGGCAGACCGCAGTATGGTCAATGTTCGCGCAGCTGGATTATTAACGCAGCGTTATTGTCCACGATTGACAGCGTCAGGCCCGAGGCATAGAGTTACGCCTCCTTAGACTCGTTCTAAAAACTGAAATACTCAAAGCGAGAGGGCAAACAAAGTGTCATTAAAAGGCAGCAAGACTGAAGGTAACCTCAAAGACGCATTCGCCGGAGAATCTCAGGCGAATCGTCGGTATCTGTATTTTGCGGCGAAAGCGGACGTTGAAGGCTACAACGATGTCGCCGCTGTATTTCGTTCCACGGCCGAAGGCGAAACAGGCCATGCACACGGCCACCTCGAGTACCTCGAAGAGGTAGGCGACCCGGCGACGGGGCTGCCGATCGGCTCGACGTCCGCCAACCTGGCGGCTGCAATCGCGGGCGAGACCCACGAGTACACCGACATGTACCCGGGCATGGCAAAGACAGCGCGCGAAGAGAACTTCGACGAAATCGCGGACTGGTTCGAGACGCTGGCCAAAGCCGAGCGTTCCCACGCAAACCGATTCCAGAAAGCGCTCGACACACTCGACGATTAGATGCCATTAGGAACGCCGGGCCTTGTGGCCCGGTGTTCCAGCTAACACGGTATTCCGATGAGTAACTCCGAAGGCAGGCGCGAGGGCAGCCTCGAGGCGCCGACGCGGCACCCGCTCGACTGGCGCAGCGACGAGTTTTACGACGAAGAGCCCCTGTTCGCGGAACTCGAACGGGTATTCGACATTTGCCACGGCTGTCGCCGCTGTTTCAACCTGTGCAATTCCTTTCCGACCTTGTTCGATGCCGTCGACGAGTCGGACACCATGGAAGTCGATGGCGTCCCGAAGCCGGTCTTCTGGGACGTCGTCGATCACTGCTATCTGTGCGATATGTGCTACATGTCGAAGTGCCCTTACGTGCCGCCGCACGAGTGGAACATCGACTTCCCCCACCTGATGCTTCGCGCCAAGGCCGCTCGTTTCAGGAAGCAGGGTGCGTCCGGCCGCGACAAGATTCTCAGTGCAACAGACCGGGTCGGAAAGCTTGCAGGCATTCCGGTCATCGTAAACGCGGTCAACGCAGTCAATCGCAGCAAGGGCGGCCGCAAATTGCTCGAGGGCGCGCTCGGCGTGCACCGCGACGCGCCGGTGCCCGATTACCACTCGAACACTGCCAGGAAACGGCTGAAGCGTCTCCGTAACGCCGGCGAGGTAACGGCCGAGGCAACGGAGAGTACGAGCGGCAAAGTCGTGCTTTTTACCACCTGTTACGGAAACCGAAATCACCCTGCGATCGATGAAGATCTCGTCGCCGTGTTCGAACACAACGGTATCCCGATGGCACTCGCGGAAAAGGAAGCTTGCTGCGGCATGCCGAAGCTGGAGCTCGGCGATCTGGAGGCGGTAGCCCGGGCAAAGGACATCAACGTTCCCATGCTCGCGGCCATGGTCGACGACGGTTGGGACATCGTCACGCCCATTCCTTCATGCACGTTGATGTTCAAGCAGGAACTGCCGCTGATGTTCCCGGACGACCCGCACGTCGCAAAAGTCCGTGATGCGATGTTCGACCCCTTCGAATACCTGATGCTGCGTCACAAGGAAGGCAAGCTGAAGACCGACTTCAAGAAGCCTCTCGGCAAAGTCTCCTACCAGGTGCCCTGTCACCTCCGGGTACAGAACATAGGCCTCAAGACGCGCGACCTGCTGCAATTGGTGCCGGACACGACGGTCGAAGCCATTGAGCGTTGCTCGGGCCACGATGGCACCTACGCCGTTAAAAAAGAATTCCATGATGCGTCCAGGAAGATTGCGCGACCCGTGGTCAACAAGGTGCAACGCTCCGACGCCGATCATTTCGTCAGCGATTGTCCGATGGCCGCGGAGCAAATCGTCCAGGACCTCGACGATTACGAGGCAAACAACCCGATGAGCCTGTTGCGAACTGCCTACGGAATATGAACAGCATGCAAAAACTCACCCGTGACGATCTTTTCAGCCTCGAGAAATACGCCGAGGCACGCCCAGCATTCCGGGAAAAAGTACTCGCGCACAAGCGCAATCGGCGCCTCGACCTGGGGACGAACGCGGCATTGTATTTCGAAGACCGCCTGACCATGCAGTACCAAATTCAGGAGATGTTGCGCATCGAACGCATATTCGAGGCCGACGGCATCAACGAGGAGCTGGAGGCGTATAACCCGTTGATTCCCGATGGTTCCAACTGGAAAGCGACATTCATGGTCGAATTTCCGGATGCCAAGGAACGACGCGCAATGCTGTCGCAACTGCTCGGCATAGAGGATCGCGTTTTCGTGCACGTTGCCGATTTCGATCGCGTATTCGCGATCGCCGACGAAGATCTCGACAGGGCCGATGACGAAAAGACCTCAGCGGTGCATTTCCTGCGATTTGAGTTGCCCGCCGAGCAGGTTGCCGCGCTGAAATCCGGCGCGTCACTTGCTGCGGGCATCGATCACGAGAATTACCGCGTCTCGGTCAGCCCCATTGCGGACAATATCCGCGCATCATTGTTGGGCGATTTGAGCTAGATAGCACCGTTTGAGTGCACTGTCCCCTTGATTCAGGCTAGAATTCCGCCGGGCATTCTTCTGGCAATCTGATAACTGGCTATCTGATTGATGAGTAATAGATACGACGCTGCGGACATTGAGGTCCTTAGCGGACTCGAACCTGTGCGGCGTCGGCCGGGCATGTATACGGACACCTCGAGGCCGAACCACCTGGCTCACGAGGTCGTGGACAACAGTATCGACGAGGCCCTGTCCGGCCATTGCAAGAAGCTCGAAGTCACGATCTACAAGGACGGTTCGCTCGAGGTAACGGACGACGGTCGCGGCATGCCCGTCGACAAGCACCCGAAAGAGAAAATCCCGGGCGTCGAGCTGATCCTCACGCGCCTGCACGCGGGCGGCAAGTTTTCCAACAAGAATTATCAGTATTCGGGCGGCCTGCACGGTGTCGGTGTGTCGGTCGTCAATGCCCTGTCGAAAAACCTCGAAGTCTGGATACGGCGTGGCGGCCAGGAGTACAACATGAGCTTTGCCGGCGGCAAGAAGCGCGGCAAGCTCGAGGTGGTTGGCAAAGTCGGCAAGGCGAATACAGGCACGACGATTCGCTTCTGGCCCGATCCGCAATATTTCGATTCAGCCAAATTCTCGATCAGCAAGCTCAAGCATGTCTTACGGGCCAAAGCCGTGTTGTGCCCTGGCATCACCGTTCGACTGAAAGTCGAGAAACCGAAAGAACGAATCGAGTGGTGTTATTCGGGCGGTCTCGAAGAGTATCTGCTCGAAGAACTCGGCGGCGGAGAGACGCTTCCCGCCGAGCCGTTCGCAGGAAGTCTGAGCGGCAACAACGAAGCGGTGGACTGGGCGCTCGTCTGGACGGTGGATGGCGGGCCCAGCGTTACCGAGAGCTATGTCAACCTGATTCCGACGCCGCAGGGCGGTACCCATGTCAACGGGCTGCGAACCGGGCTGACCAACGCCTTGCGCGAATTTTGCGACTTCAGGAACCTGTTGCCACGCGGCGTAAGCGTAGCGCCGGAGGACGTCTGGGACGGACTGAGCTTCGTCCTCAGTACGAAGCTCGAAGAGCCGCAGTTCTCCGGGCAAACAAAGGAGCGCCTGTCGTCGCGCGAATCCGCGGCGTTCGTGGCCGGCGTCATCAAGGACAAGTTTTCCCTGTGGCTCAACCAGCATCCCGAAACGGGCGACCAGATCGCGCAGCTTGCGATCAGCAAGGCGCAAAAGCGTCTCAAGTCCGCGAAGAAAGTCGTACGCAAGAAGATCGTCTCGGGACCGGCGCTCCCGGGCAAGCTGGCTGATTGCACGTCACAGGAGCCCGAACTCTGCGAGATATTTCTCGTCGAGGGCGACTCCGCCGGCGGTTCGGCGAAGCAGGCCCGCGACCGCAACACGCAGGCGATAATGCCGCTGCGCGGCAAGATCCTCAACACCTGGGAAGTCGACTCGGCCGAGATCCTGGCTTCGCAGGAAGTGCACGACATCACTGTTGCGCTGGGTGTCGACCCGGGTGACGACAAACTCGACGGCCTCCGTTACCACAAGGTCTGCATTCTTGCAGATGCGGATTCCGACGGCCTGCATATCGCGACGCTGTTGTGCGCCTTGTTCCTGAGGCATTTCCGCGAGCTCGTGCTGGCCGGCCATGTCTACGTCGCGATGCCACCCTTGTATCGCATCGACGTCGGCAAGGAAGTCTTCTACGCGCTCGACGAGGGAGAACGCAAGGGTATTCTCGACCAGATAGCGGCCGAGAAGAAACGCGGCAAAGTGTCGGTAACGCGATTCAAGGGCCTGGGCGAAATGAACCCGGCGCAGCTTCGCGAAACGACGATGAACCGGGACACGCGGCGGCTCGTGCAGCTGACGGTCAGCGCGCGTGACAATGCCGATCAACTCATGGATATGCTGCTTGCGAAAAAACGCTCGAAAGACCGTCGCAAATGGCTGGAGACCAAGGGCGATCTGGCGGAAGTATAGGGCCGGCAATCGATACCAGGACCTGACATGCAAAACAGTCTGAACCTCGAGGGCGTCGAACAACAGGCGCTTAAGGAATACACCGAGAAGGCGTATCTCGATTATTCGATGTACGTAATTCTCGACCGGGCATTGCCACAAATCGGTGACGGCCTGAAGCCGGTTCAACGCCGCATCATCTACTCGATGAGTGAGCTGGGCCTGTCGGCCAGTTCGAAGCCGAAAAAATCGGCGCGAACCGTCGGCGACGTCATCGGTAAATTCCATCCGCACGGCGACTCTGCCTGCTACGAAGCCATGGTACTCATGGCGCAGAACTTCTCCTACCGTTACACCGTAGTCGATGGCCAGGGCAACTGGGGCTCGACCGACGATCCCAAGTCGTTCGCGGCGATGCGTTACACGGAGTCGCGGCTGACGCCATACGCCAAAAGCCTGTTGCAGGAACTCGGCCAGGGCACGGTCGACTGGGTACCGAATTTCGACGGCACGATGACCGAACCCGTTGTTCTTCCGGCCCGGCTGCCGAACCTGTTGCTCAACGGTACCACGGGCATCGCCGTCGGCATGTCCACCGATGTGCCGCCGCACAACCTGAGAGAAGTGGCGAGTGCGCTCGTGCATTTGCTCGATAACCCGAAAGCGACGGTTGCGCAGCTCATGAAGCACATCAAGGGGCCGGATTACCCGACCGGCGGGGAACTCGTGTCGCCCGCCAGCGAGATTCGGGAAATGTACTCGACCGGCAGCGGCACGCTGCGGTTGCGTGCCTCGTACAAGATCGAGAACGGCGACATAATCGTCACTTCGTTGCCGCACCAGATATCCGGCAGCAAGATACTCGAGCAGATTGCAGCGCAAATGCGTAACAAGAAACTGCCGCAGGTCGACGATCTGCGTGATGAGTCGGACCACGAAGATCCGACGCGCCTCGTCATCAGCAAAAAACGCGGCGTCGATGTCGATCAGCTGATGTCGCACCTTTTTTCGACGACGTCGCTCGAACGCACGGCACGCGTCAATATGAATATCATCGGCCTGAACGGCAGGCCGCGCTCGTTCAGCCTGCTGGACATATTGAAAGAGTGGCTGACGTTTCGAAAGAACACGGTAAAGAAACGCCTGAGCCATCGTCTTCAGATCGTCGACGATCGGCTGCACATTCTCGACGGCCTGCTGGTTGCGTACCTGAATATTGACGAGGTAATTGCGATCATCCGGGAAGAGGACGAGCCCAAGCCCGTGCTGATGAAGCGATTCAAGCTCAGCGATCCGCAGGCCGAAGCGATACTGAACCTGCGCCTGAGAAATCTCGCCAAGCTCGAGGAAATGAAGATCCGTGGCGAGCAGGACGAACTCAGCGCAGAACGCGACATCCTGCAAAAGACGCTCAATAGCGCTGCGCGCCTCAAGACGCTGATCAAGAAGGAAATACTGGAAGACGCCGAAGCCTACGGCGACGAACGCCGCACGCGGATTGTCGAGCGCGATGCCGCGCAAGCGCTCGACGAAACACAACTGGTCGCGAGTGAGCCCGTAACGGTCGTGCTGTCGCAGGCCGGTTACGCGCGTGCTGCCAAGGGGCACGAAATCGACCCGACCACGCTGAGCTACAGGTCCGGCGACAGTTTCCTCGCTGCGGCGCAGGGGCGCAGCAACCAGCTTGCGATGTTCATCGATAGCACGGGCCGCGTGTACAGCGTTATCGCCGGTACTCTACCGTCGGCACGCGGGCAGGGCGAACCATTGTCCAGTCGTTTCAAGCCACCCGATGGCGCAGCATTTTGCGGCACCATGATCGGTGCCGCCGAACAGAAGTACCTGCTTGCGAGCGACGCCGGCTACGGTTTTATTGCGACGCTCAGTGACCTCGTGTCTCGCAACAAGGCAGGCAAGGCGATACTGCGTGTGCCGCCCGGAGGCAAGGCCGTGGTCCCGGCCGCGGTACCGCCGGAGACCGAGTGCCTGATCGCTGCCGTCAGTTCGATCGGCCGTCTGTTGTTGTTCGAACTTGAGGAACTGCCGGAACTCGCAAAGGGCAAGGGCAACAAGCTGATCAACATACCGGGGAAGAAATACCAGGGCGGCGAGGAAACCATGGTTGCCGCGGCCGTGGTACCGGAAGACGGCAGCCTGCAGGTCTATACGGGTACGCGGATGATGACAATCAAATGGGATGATCTCGACGATTACTACGGGGATCGGGCGTTACGGGGCAGCCTACTGCCGAAAGGCTGGCGCAAGGTCGAACGACTCGTCGGGGTCGAATAACGCCCCCCTCCCCCCACCTATCATCAGGGAAAGGCGAGCGGCCGACATGTTTATCGACGGACTGTCTCGCTGGCGCTCGCCTTATGTCTCGCCGATAAACATGTCGTCCACTCGCCTGCAGCCACCTACTCGGATGGTGGCGTCGAGTGCGGGGATGTCTTGCGAAGCGACTTCGCGCCAGCGCGGAGCGAGCGAAATATCCCCGTGATCGGCGCCATTTCGCCGCTGATAGGTGGGGGGAGAGGGGGAGCTACAGTGCT
The DNA here is from genome assembly GCA_945788625.1 of uncultured Woeseiaceae bacterium. Taxonomy (GTDB): domain Bacteria; phylum Pseudomonadota; class Gammaproteobacteria; order Steroidobacterales; family Woeseiaceae; genus UBA1847. Next base: position 43,081 of record CALZMQ010000025.1, on the reverse strand, counting down.
TTCGTATCGACTTTGCCGCCCTCGATTTCCATTTCCGTCGTATCGTCGTCGTTATCGGCCGTCTGGATTTCGACCGTGTTCTCGTCTCTTGTTATGTTCACGGTGATGGCTTCATTGACACCCGTGTCGTCGAGGTCGCTGAGTTCGGTTTCACGGGTCGGGAGCTGTGCGGTAACGTCGAGCTCTGTCACCGTGGCGAGCGGCATTTCGGCTGTCGGCTCGTCGAGCAAACCGGTCTCGACGGTATCCTCATCCATCTGATTGGAGAGTTCGGCTGCGACGCGCGCGATTTCCAGCTTCAGTGCCTGTGTTGCGGTCAACTGGTCCTCGTAGTCCTGTTCGAGAACATTGAAACTGGCTTCCTCGTTGATCGTGTAGCTGTCGGTCGTTGCCGTGTCGTCCTCGTCGGCGCTGACTTCGACAGCCTTGAGGTCACGTTCGGTAACGTCTTCGGGGTGCGGCATTTTCGTTGCGTCGACGATGACTGACATATCGTAGTCGTCGTCGTCCGGAAGCACTTCGCTGTCGAGTATCGAATGCTCATCCGCGCGGACCGGGGCGATAATGTCGGTCTGCTGCGTTTCCTCGGTCGGCTGGGGCTCGAACGGCAGCTCGATGTCGACCTCGGTGGGCGAGGCGAAGCCGAAGTCCTGAGCGACTTCCATATCCGTTCCCTCTTCCAGGCCGGTGCCGACGATCAGGTCGGCGTCGAGCGCGAGGTTTTCTTCAGTCGGAGAATCATCCGACAATTCTTCTTCGATCGGCAGGGCGGCCTGCAACTCTGCCGTGTCGCCGTCCGTGGCACGACGCATCGGTTGAGCGTCGGCCGCGCCGAACAGGTTGCGAATGCGGCGGCCGAACAACAGCAGGGCGATGAGGATGGCGAGGCCACTGCCCGCAAGCCAGAACAACCACGAACTGGACGTTTCCGGAGCGCTGCCCGTGTCGATCGTGGCAGTTGGTACATTCGGTGACGACGCGTCAGTGACGGGCCCTGCAAGTTCCGTGTCGGGAATGACGATGGTCTCTTGTGCGACGCCGCTGCTCTCGACGAACGCCGCATCGCCGTCAAGAATAATGTCACCCGGCCGCAGGTCCGCGGTCGAGTCCGTGACCGTATCGACGGCCTCTGCGGCAGCGGGTTCTACTGCGGGGGTTTTCGCAACCGCGGCTGCAGCCGGGTCGGCGGCCGCCGGTGTCATGATGTCCACGGGCACGATCGTAACCGGAGCGGCTTCCACGACATCCGAGACCGCTGGGGTGGCAGTTTCCGGAACACTCCGGGGCGCTGCCGTAACGACCGCTTCACTGCCGTCGAAACTCGGGATCGACAGCAAGCTGCCGGCCTTCAACTTGTTCGGGTCATTGTCCATGAACGCGTCTGGATTCGCCTCGAAGACGGCAAACACCGCAGGCCACAGACCGATCGGGCGGTTCTCGATGCGTTGCACTATCTCGGACAGTGTTTCGCCCGGTTGTACGCGGTAACCGCCGGAAGGACGTATCGGCTCGCGGCTGACCGCTGCGTTGGTGCGTCGCGACACGGCGGGTACACGCGCCGGCGCCCGGGGTGCGGCTGCAGCCGGAACGACGGCCGGGGCCGCCTGTACGACTGGCTGCTGCGCGACAGGCTGTTGCGCGGAAACCGGTGCCGGTGGATCGATGAACATCATGTACTCACGGCTGAAGTTGGCCGTGTACGGACAATCCACGACAAGCTGTGCGGCGACCATGGGCTCGCGGATGGGCGTTTGCCCCGTCAGAACAATCGAGCCCTCGCCGATGCGCAACGATGCCTGGCCGACGCCGGGCAAGCCACTTGCCGACGGTCCCCTGCGCAGTGACACGCAAGAGTCGGCGATTTGTTCATTGGGTGCCAGGGCGTAGGCAATGCTGGCTCGCAGCGGCTGTCCGAGCCGCGATTCGACGGTGAGTTCCCCCAGTTCCAGGGCGCCGGCCGGAACGGCTGTCAGGCTGCCGCCAATCGCGACCAGTGGCAACAGGGTTTTGTGCCTGCGCGACCTCGTGGTCGCAATGATGTTCATGCGCTCGGCTTTCGTCTTTTTCACAGTCAGGTACCCCACAGGCGCAGCAACAATCAGCTTATAGCCAGGTCGATTCGGTTGATATGACGCTATTCTATGTTTTGCGCGCTTGTCTTCGTGAGTGCCTGGTTCCGCAAGCAGAGTGTGAACTGCGTCACACTTTCAGTGCGAACTCCGCGGCTGCGGCGCCCTAGCTGGCGCTGGCCGTAGCGAGCGATTCGAGTGTGTTGGATTTGCCGGTATCTGTGTCCTGCAACACCACCTCGGGCTCCTGAACATAATGTCCCTGCATGTAGTCCAGGCCGAGTTGAAACAGTATCGCCATCGCGTTGGCGTTCTCCACGCGCTCTGCAACGGTCTTGATGTTGCGGTCCTGCGCAGCTTTGACGATCTTGCTCACCGCATCCTGCATTTTGTTGTCGATCATTAGTGTGTGCATGAGCTCGCCGTCGACTTTGATGTAATCGGGTTTCAACAGGTCGAGTATCTGGAAGCGCTCCTGGTCGATACCGTAATGCTCGATGGCGAAACCGATACCGAGTTTGCGTACGTGCTTGACGAGTTCGCGTGTCTGCTTGATGTGCTTGGCCGCGTCGCGTTCCGGTACCTGAAGTACGAGGCGCGAACAATCGAAACTGCCTTCGTCGAGTTTCTGCTCTATCCAGGTTGCCGTGGACGGATCGGTGATCGATTGCTGCGACAACCGCACGAACACGCGGTCGGCGTCGTTCTCGCTGCAGAATTGTGTCGCCGCCTGCAGAATCCATCGATCGATGTTCTTCATCATGTTGTTGCGTTCCGCGGCAGGCAGGAACTCCGACGGCAGCACGGAGTTACCCTGCTCGTCGATCATGCGAACCAGGAGATCGAACATCTCGACCGAGTCGCTGCGCAGCCCCGCAATCGGGAGCTGTGCCAGGCGGAAACGATCTTCCATCAGCGCCGATTTCAGGTGTTTCACCCAGATGGCGTCGAATTCGCGTTGCTTTGTATCTTCGTCTACCGTCTCGCTCAGGAATGAGGTATTGCCGCCCGCACTCTTGCCCTGCTTGTACGCGACGACAGTCGCGGCAACGAATTCCTCGAGACTGCTGAACACCTCGCTGATACCGCAGGCGCCGACGGTGCAGGTCAGGTGCGTGGACTTGTCCCCGATCTCGAACGTCGTCTTGCCGATGTGATCGACGAGTTGCTTGCCCCAGACCTGGGCGTCACGAGCGCTGCCACGCTCCAGTAACGCCATGATTGCCGTTCCTTCGAAGCGGCCGGCAACGTCGCGCGGGTGCATGCGTTTGCGCACTTCCTCGGCGAATTGGGCGAGGATTTCCTCGGAGTTCAGGATGCCCGTCTTTTCGGCCATTTCGCCGAAATTGTCGGGCTTTATGTAGACAAGGCAATGGGTTCCCGACGCCGGTTTTCTGTGCAAACGCTTGGTGATTCGTTCAAGGAACTGGGCGCGGTGGAAGAACAGCATGGTCGGATCGCGTTTCAGTGCGTCGTGAACGAGCTTCGTCGGTTCCTCGGCTACTTTCAATAGCGCGGATATTCGGATTTGCACACTGGGTCCGTCGTCCAGATCCACCTTCCGGAACTCGAGGTGCAGCTCTTCGGCTTCGCCGGAGTCGATGTGCGCCTTGACAATAAGTTTTTCGCCGGGCTGCCACTTGCCGGCAATCGTCGCGATCAGGGCGCCTTTGAGCGCGGCCTGACTCTCGGACTCGAAATAATCCATGATGGGCATGCCCACCAACTCGCCCCGTTCCTTGACCTTGAATTGCCCCAACCAGGCGTCATTCACGTCGGTGATGATGCCGTCCTGCACGAACGCAATCGAACTGCTGGACGCCTGCATGTGGTCCTTGAGTTGCCGCTTGTATTCGGTGGCGGACTGCAGCGTGGAATTCAGTGCGCGCTCGACGCGCAACGCACGCAGTTCGCGCGACGCGACAGATTGCAGCCTGGTCTTGAGCCCCATGGAAACCAGGTCGCAGGCGCCGGATTGCATCGCGCTTTCGATGTCCGGTTCCGCGGCTTGGGCCTGCATGGCGATGACGGGCACTTCGGGGTTGTAACGGTCCTTTTGCTTGACGACCTGGCGAATCGAGTCCGGGTACCGGTCGCAGTTCAGGATCAGGAGTTCGACGCTTTCGCCCGACAGCGTTTCCTCCAGCTGGTTCGGGCTGGAAATCCAGTGACAATGCGCGGCATGGCCTGCATCGCGCAGCGCGCTGTTTATCAACTGAACATCGTCCTGATTCTGGGTCAGGACGGCTATTGAGATGCTCTGGCGCCCGCTCAAATCCAATTCCCTGGCAACCTCGGGTTGTCTGCTAACGTCCGTGTTCGGTGAGGTCAGTTTAGTCACAACGGCCGCCGTTTTCCCGCACGGGATATCAAAACCGTGACTTATGTCTGGTTTCGGGGCATTTTCGGCGAAATCGGGGCCGTAAAAGTGACTGGCGCCGGACGGAGACTCCGGTATGATGGCGCCTCGCCGGCAACAGGCGAGCGGTATACAGGGCGATACGCATGGGAAATTACAGCACCAATGAATTCAGATCCGGGCTGCGCATCATCATCGATGGCGATCCCTGCATCATCGTGGAGAACGAATTCGTGAAGCCCGGCAAAGGGCAAGCGTTCAATCGCGTTCGCATCCGCAATCTCAAGACGGGCAAGACGGTCGACAAGACCTTCAAATCCGGCGAGTCAGTGGAAGCAGCCGACGTCGTCGACACGGAAATGCAGTATCTCTACTCGGACGGCGAATTCTGGCACTTCATGGTCGCCGACACGTTCGAGCAATATGCCGCCGATGCGAAAGCCGTGGGAGACGCGAAGGACTGGATAAGTGATGGCGATATCTGCGGTATTACGCTGTGGAACAACACACCGCTCATCGTCAATGCACCGAACTTTGTCGAACTCGAAATTATCGAAACCGATCCGGGCGTCAAAGGCGACACAGCGAGCGGCGGTGTCAAGCCCGCTACCCTGACCACCGGTGCCGTGGTACGAGTGCCGCTGTTCGTAGACCAGGGCGAGACTATCAAGGTCGATACCCGTTCTCGCGAGTACGTTTCCCGCGTCAAATGAAAGCGTCGCGCTTTTCCTGCAACGCGCAAAACGTTTGACAGAGCAATTCGACACCGGATTGATCCGACTCGGCGAAGCGGCCCGCCGACGGGCTGTCGATATCGAGCACGCCGATCAACTCACCATTGGCCAGCAGCGGTACCACGAGTTCAGAGCGCGACTCAGGATCGCAGGCGATATGCCCCGTGAATGTGTGTACGTCGTCGACGCGTTGTGACTGCCGGCTGCTCGCGGCCGCGCCGCAAACGCCGTCGCTCAATGGAATGCGCACACAGGCCGGCTTTCCCTGGAACGGCCCAAGCACCAGTTCCTGGCCGCGCAGCACGTAGATGCCCAGCCAGTTGATGTCGTCGACCGCATTGTAAAGGAGCGCGACGAAATTGCTCGCCGCCGCCAGCGCGTCGTGTTCGTCCACCAGCAAAGCGCGCAGCTGCGAGTCCAGCAATCTGTAATCCGGGTCTGTCATCGGTCCGTCTCGAATGAAAAGCAAATCACGTCGCGAATGTCGTCGGCAGAGTCATCGATCATCTGCAGGCGTTCAAAGCCCATTGCAACACCTGCACATAGAGGCAAGCCGAATTCGAGCGCCGCAAGCAAGGCCTCGTCGTGCGGGCGCACACAGCGACCGCGACGATGCCGATCCTGCTGATCGATCTGCATGCGATTGGATTGTTCACCCGCGTCCGTCAGTTCGACATAGCCATTGGCCAGTTCGAGCGCGCCCAGGAATACTTCGAAACGGTCCGCCACGCGCGGATCGTCGGGACACAGGCGTGCCAGCGCCGCCTGGCTGGCCGGAAAGTGCTGCAGCACGGTCAGGCGGTCTGTCGCAAAGGCGGGTGCGACGACAGTCGACAGCAGCAGGTCCAGCCAGTCGTCGCGTTCGTTGCCGACGGCGTCGCGCAGCGCTGCGTCGGCGCGGGCAGCATCCGCAAGCTTACTTACCGAGGCGTCGAATGGGTCGGTTCCGGCAAATTCGAGAAACGACTCGCGATAGTCGTAACAATCGGGCGCCGCAGAGGATACGGCGGAGTCCAGTGTCGCGTTGATCAGCTCGAGGGTGTCATTGACGATCTCAACGAGGCCGAATCCCAGGCGATACCACTCGATCATCGTGAATTCGGGCTGGTGCCGGCGACCGGCTTCCGCATCGCGGAATACCCGGCAGATCGAGAATATGTCCGGGTAGCCCGACGCCAGCAGTCGCTTCATGCAGAATTCAGGCGACGTATGCAGGAACAGCGGCTGCTCGCTGATTAGGCTCGCACGGATTTCAAGGCTCTCGATCTGCGGGTCGGTGACGGCGTAAGGGCTCAACGCGGGAGTATCGACTTCCAGTACACCCGCTGCGTCAAAATAGTCACGCACCCTTCGCAGCAACGCGGCGCGGTTCCTGGCCGCCTGCGGCCCCGACGTTGGCTGCCATGCCGTCATTCCGCGGCGCCCGAGAACTCTCCGATCGATTCGCCCATGCGCACTGAGTCGCCGACGCCGAGATCGCTGCGCCATTCGCAAACGCCGTCCGGCAGCAGCAGGATCACGGTCGAACCCATGTTGAACCAACCCAGCAGGTCGCCCTTCTTGATACTGGTGTCATGGCCGCCGATATCGACGGCGTCAACGACGCCCGATTTGCGAGGTCGGATCTCACCCGTCCAGGGCGTCGAAATACTGCCGACATTCAATGCGCCGACGAATACCACGACGGCTGGTCCTCGGCTGGTCCTTAAGCGCATGATCAGGCGTTCGTTGCGACGGAACAGGCCTTTCACGTTCGACACAGTCGCCGCATTTACGCTGAACAGATCTCCCGGAACGTAGCGCGCGGCAACCAGCACGCCATCGAACGGCGCGTGAACGCGATGGTAGTTGTAGGGCGCGAGATAGATCGTGGCAAAACGACCGTTGATGAAAACGTCGGCGTCTTCGAGATCCGTCGCGAGCAAATCGTGCAATGAGTAATCGAGGCCCTTCGCCTGCAGGATGCTGTCGGCGCGTAACGTACCGGCGACGCTGACGGTACCGTCGACCGGCGATACTATCGAATGCAGGTCGGTGTCGACTTCCCTCGCACCGTCCTTTAGCTCGCGCACGAAGAAATCATTAAAGCACTGGAAATCGCGAGGCACGTCGAGTTTCACATCGTCGAGATCGACCTTGTACAGCGGCACGAACCGGTTGATGAGGAAGTCCTTTATGCGCCGGTTCCTGATGTGCGCGACCGAATAGACAACTGCAGTGAGCCAGTGCCTCGGCAGGACGTACTGGAACGCGACGAATGCGTATGTGAGCAGTTTGTTCATTGCTCGCCGCTGCTTTGCGCAGCCGAGTCGACGATGAGGATCAGCGTGTCGTCACTGTAAAACTCGAGCGTTACGGCGTTGGCAGGAATGGTCGGGCGCATGAGCATCAGGTGTTTGCCACCGCGTTGCAGCACAACCGTCTCGCCCGCCGGGATCGTCAGCTGCGGCACCGCGCGCATGCGCGCAACGCCGTCTTCTATCGTAGTTTCGTGCAGTTCCACGGAGCGGAACTGCGGGCTCGATATGCGCGCGATGCTGATCGCGCGGTCCGTGTTATTCGCGAGTGACATGTACGCGGCACCCATATTCATACCGGGCAACGGCTTGATGAAAACCACGTCAGTCGCGGCGAGCGGCGCTTGCGGTTCTTCGCCGCAGGACACCAGCAGCAGTGTGCACACTGTAAGAACCATTCGCATCAGCGTGCCGCCATGAGAATCGGCAGGTCGTGCGTGTACTCCGCGACGACGTGCGGGGCGCTGAACAAGGCGCTGAATCCGCCGTCGGGATCGATGACCAGGACCGCGGCCGAGTGGTCGACGCTGTAATTGTCGGCCTCACCGGGTCGCTTCTCGAAGTAGATTCCGAGCGCCGACGTCAACTTCTTCAGTTCATCGAGGCTGCCGGTTACCCCCAGGTTGCCATCGCCGAAATAGGCGACGTACCGGCCTATTTGTTCGGGCGTGTCCCGCTCAGGGTCGACGCTCACCAGCACTATGCGTGGCGGCGGCTCCTGGTCCGCACCGGCCAGCTGTTGTTTGACCTGGGCGAGAATCTGCAGGGTTGCAGGACAAATGTCCGGGCAATGCGTGAACCCGAAGAAAACCAGGTCCCACTGCCCCGTGAAGGTATCGCGGGTGACGACGTTGCCGAACTGGTCGAGCAAGGAGAACTCTGGCAGCGGTGTCGGCGCCGGCAGCGCGAATGCGGCCTCGAGTTCGGCAGGTTGGTTCAGGCGCACAGCAGTGAAAATGCCGGCAGCAAGCGCAGTGGCGACGACGATCGCGATGAAGAAATTTTTCGGTCCCATGATGTAAGTTAAAAGCCAGTCGACTTCCGAGGCGGCAATTCTACAGGCAGTTGCACGGTGAGCGTGATAGATTCGCCGACGCAAACCACTTTCCTTCCCTAATTCGCCATGACCCAGCCGTCCACCCACCCGCCAATATCCGTCGAGGAGCTCATTTGCGATCTTGCAGGTCGCTTTGAAAGCGCCGGGCTGAGCTACGGGCACGGCACCGACAATGCGCTGGACGAGGCCGCCTGGCTGGTATTCGCGACGCTCGGTTTCTCGCATGAGGATGCACGGGGCGCCTACGCGATGCCGGTGACCGGCGCACAGGCATCGGAAGTGCTGGCGCTGGCGGAACGCCGAATTCGGGAACGCGTGCCGGTCGCCTATCTCGTCAACCAGGCCTGGTTCGCGGGGCTCGAGTTTTATGTCGACGAACGTGTACTGGTGCCCCGATCGCCGATCGCAGAACTCATCCATCAGCGCTTCGAACCATGGATCGAGGCCTCGGCGGTGAAGAATGCGCTCGATCTCGGCACTGGCAGCGGGTGTATCGCGATCGCGCTGGCCGCGGCGTTTCCGGACGCGCATGTCGACGCCGTCGATGTGTCCGACGACGCGCTTGCGGTCGCGGCAATCAACGTTCAGCGTCACGGCATGACGGGCCGCGTGCAACCGCTACGGTCTGATTTCTTCAGCGAAATCGGAGACAGGCAATACGAGCTGATAGTCAGCAACCCGCCGTACGTCGATCAGAAGGACATAGACGAGATGCCCGACGAATTCCGGCATGAGCCGGCGCTCGGGCTCGTGGCCGGTAGAGACGGCCTGGAATCAGTACGCAGGATTCTGCAAGATGCCTCGCGATTCTTGTCGGACAGTGGAATACTCGTGTGTGAAGTCGGCAATAGCCAGGCGGCGCTGGAGCGGGCTTATCCGGAAGCCGGTTTCGTCTGGCTCGAGTTCGAGTACGGTGGCGAGGGAGTGTTCCTGTTGACGAAGCAGGCCCTCGCCGGGCTCGCAGCCTGATCGTTCATGGTCTGAAACAAGGGAAAGGTCAATACAGTGTCCGGCAACAGTTTTGGCAGGTCGTTCGTCGTAACGACTTTCGGTGAGAGTCACGGGATAGCGATCGGCTGTATCGTGGACGGTTGTCCGCCGGGCATGGAATTGTCCGAAGCCGACATCCAGGTGGACCTGGATCGTCGCAGGCCCGGGCGCAGCCGGCATACGACACAGCGCAACGAACCCGACCAGGTGAAAATCCTGTCCGGTGTTTTCGAAGGCAAGACCACCGGTACGCCCATCGCGTTGATCGTCGAGAATACCGATCAGCGTTCCAGGGATTACGGCGACATCAAGGACAAGTTCCGTCCGGGTCACGCGGATTACAGCTATCAGCAGAAATACGGTATTCGCGACTACCGGGGCGGCGGTCGATCGTCGGCTCGCGAGACCACGATGCGGGTTGCCGCCGGCGCGATAGCGCGGAAGTTCCTCAAGGAACGTTTGGGCGTCGGCGTGCACGGTTACGTCGCGCAACTCGGCCCGCTGGAACTTGCCGGCAAGGACATGTCCGCGGTCGACGACAACCCGTTCTTCTGTGCGGACCCGGATCGCATCGAAGAACTCGAAGCATTCATGGACGATCTCCGTGAACAGGGAGATTCGATCGGCGCGAAAATCAGTGTGCTCGCCACGGGCGTCCCGCCGGGCCTGGGTGAGCCCGTCTTCGACAAGCTCGAGGCGGACCTCGCGCACGGACTGATGAGCATCAATGCCGTCAAGGGTGTCGAACTGGGCGCCGGGTTTGCCGCGGTAACGCAGCGCGGCAGCGAACACCGCGACGAAATGAGTACTTCCGGGTTCAGCAAGAACGACGCAGGCGGCACGCTCGGTGGGATATCGTCAGGACAGGACGTGCTGGCGAGTATTGCCCTCAAACCGACCTCCAGTATCTCCGTGCCGGGCAAGACCATCGACAAGTCGGGTAAAGAGACCGAGATCGTGACCAAGGGCCGCCATGACCCCTGCGTCGGCCTCAGGGCCACACCGATCGCCGAGGCGATGGTTGCGCTGGTGCTGATGGATCACTACCTGCGCAATCGCGCACAAAACGCCGACGTCGAATCGGAAACACCCACACTGTAGGCGCGCTTATCGGCCGCAAGGACTCCTCTAAGAATGTCTGACCAATTTGATATAGCCGTCGTCGGCGCCACGGGCGTCGTCGGCGAATCGATGCTCGAAATTCTGAGCGAAAGGAATTTTCCCGTTGGCACCGTTTACGCCCTGGCCAGCGAACGCTCGGTGGGCAAGACCGTGGCGTTCGGCCGTCGCGAACTCACGGTCGAGAACCTCGCGGAATTCGATTTCTCCAAGGCTGCGATAGGCCTGTTTTCGGCGGGTGGATCGGTATCCGCCGAGTTCGCACCGAAAGCCGCGGCGGCCGGCTGCGTCGTCGTTGACAACACGTCGTACTTTCGCCGCGACGACGACATTCCGCTGGTGGTGCCGGAAGTCAACGCCGCGGCCATAGCTGACTATACGGCGCGCGGCATCATCGCCAACCCGAACTGTTCGACGATCCAGATGCTCGTGGCGCTCAAGCCCATATACGACGCCGTCGGCATCGAGCGTATCAATGTCTGCACCTACCAGGCGGTATCGGGCGCGGGACGCAGCGCGGTCGAAGAGTTGGTTCGTCAGACCACGAACCTGTTGAACGGCCGGCCGCTGGAGATGAAGGGGGATGCCCGGCAAATCGCCTTCAACGCCGTGCCGCACATCGATACGTTCCTCGATAATCGCTACACCCGCGAGGAGATGAAAATGGTGTGGGAGACCCGCAAGATCCTGGGCGACGACGACATCATGGTCAACCCGACAGCCGTCCGAATCCCGGCGTTTTTCGGGCATTCCGAGGCCGTGCACATTGAAACGCGAGAGAAGTTGACGGCGGAAGCGGCCCTGGAATTGCTGGCGAATTCGCCCGGTATCGAGGTCCTCGACGGCGTCGAAACAGGGCAATATCCGACGGCCGTGAGCAATGCGTCGGGGGCGGACCCGGTTTTTGTCGGCCGAATTCGCGAGGATATCTCTCATCCGCGGGGTTTAGACTTGTGGGTCGTGGCCGATAACATACGTAAGGGCGCGGCTCTAAATAGCGTCCAAATTGCTGAAATATTGGCAAAAAACTATCTTTAGGCTATAGTTCGCAGGCGTGTGGCAGGGCTAATCGCCTGCTGTGAATCGGCCCCGACTGAATGGCGTCAGTAGGGGCTTTTGGGGGTTTGGAGAATTACATTATGTCGCGAAGTCTTACTCGTATCTCGCTTGCGCTTGTCCTTTTGCTTTCGAGCGAGGTCTGGGCCATCGGACTGGGCGACATACGGCTGGATTCGGCACTCAACGAACCGCTGCGCGCGGAAATCGAATTACTGTCGGCCTCGTCGGACGAACTGGCGAACCTGAACGTCGCGCTGGCGTCTTCCGACACCTTCGCTCGCTACGGCATAGACCGCCCGTTCTTTCTCCAGGAAATAGAATTCAACGTCGTCAGCGATGGCGCTTCCGGCACGATCGTGCAGTTGCGCTCGCGCGCCCCGATTACCGAGCCGTTCCTGACCTTTCTCGTGGAAGCGAGCTGGTCCAGTGGCCGTTTGCTGCGTGAATACACGGTATTGCTGGATCCGCCGACGTATGCGCCCCCGGCCGCACAACAAGCGCCCGCCGTGACTGCGCCGGCTCGCACAAGGCCGGCCGACAGCGGCCGCATCGAGCGGCAACAGCCGGCGCCGCAGCCACAGACAACGGCACCGGTTGCGCAACCGCGACCAGCGCCGCAACCCTCGCGCCCGACGCAGCCCACACCTGCCGACACGACACCGTACGACACACGAAGTGGCGGCGACTATGTCGTGCAGCGCGGCGAATCGTTGTGGGGCATCGCGAGTCGCATGCGTCCCGACACCCGCCTGACAATGAACCAGACGATGCTGGCGATATACGAAGCCAATCCAGGTGCGTTCGGTGGCAACATCAATTTCCTGCGCGAAGGCGCAGCGCTGCGTCTGCCGAGCGCCGACGAGGTATTCCAGATCAGTCGTGGCGATGCGCTCAGTGAAGTGCAACGCCAGCACGCGGCCTGGGGCGCCGATTACTCCGCCCCGGTCGCTGAGACGAGACCCAGCCTGACACTGGTGCCGCCCGATGAAGAACCGGCCGGCGTCGCATACGACGACGACCTGGACGCACCCGAGCCGGTGACTCGCGAACAGGAGGTCGCCAATCGCATTGCCGAACTGGAAGCAGCTGAGGTCCCCGACCAGCCGTCGCTGATTGAGATTCGCGATAACGAACTGGCCACGCTGCGGCAGGAACTGGCGAACATTCGCGGCGAAGTTTACGAGCCACCGGTCGACGACAGCTACGTTGAACCATTCGTTGACGACGCCGACATGGATGCCGACGACGACGGGATGGCGGATATCGAAGGCGTTGCTGAGGAGCCCAGCGTCGATGACCTGTTCCCCGATCTCGCCGACGTTACTGCCGATGACGCCGCAGTCGACGATGATGCGATGGCCGCCGATGACGATACCGCCGCCGTCGATACGGCCGATGCCGACGTACCGCCAGTCGTTACTTCCGCGCCATCGGCCGAGCCCGGACTCGTAGACCGCATACTCGATATCCTGAAAACGTTCTGGACGGTCATTGTCGGTGCACTGGTGGTCGTCGTCGGCCTGTTGTTCTGGCTGATGCGGCGGAGTGGTGACGAACTCGAAGACGCGGCACCGTGGGAAGCACTCGACGCCGACGATCTCGATGCGGGTACGATGACGTCCACCGAGACCCTGCGCGCGCCGGTGTCGGAGGACGACGCTATTGTCGTCGTGGAACAGGACTCCGCGCTGCGTCCCGCGGCGGACGTCACGGCCGAGGTGCCGGCGCCCGATATAGCAGCCGAGGCGGACGAAGCGGCCGAGGATACCGGATCGTTCGGTTCTCTCGAAGACACCTTCAGCAGCGAAACAGCCGTCAATCTCGACCAGACAGACCCGATCGCCGAAGCCGATTTTCACATGGCGTATGGTCTCTACGACCAGGCGGCCGACCTGATCAACGGTGCGCTCGAGTCCGATCCGACCGACCGCGCACTGATGTCGAAACTGTGCGAAATCTACTTCGTCTGGGGCAATCGCGACGCCTTTGTCGACGCGGCGAATAACCTGAAGACGTCAGTCGGTGAGGGGGAAAGCCCTGAATGGGACAAGATCGTCATCATGGGTCAGCAAATCGCGGCCGATCACGCCTTGTTCGCCGGCGCCGGTGTTGCTGCCGCGACGAAGGCGGTGGACCTGTCATTCGAAGCCGATATGGGCGACGGCGGTGCGCTGGACATGGAATTCGGCAGCGACGAAGCCGCGGCCGCCGATATTATCGATCTCGGTGCGGAAACCGGTGAAGCCGACGAGGGCATGGACTTTCTCTTCGACGAAACCGCGACGTCGGACTCCGTCGACGTCAGCCTGGAGCCGACGGCCGAGAGCCCGACGCTCGAATCATCGGATACAAGCAAGACGCTAGAAATGCCGGCGTCGGACAGCACGGTCGAAACGCCCACCATCGAGCAGCCGCTGGAGGATCTCGACGGGACGTCCGAATTGCCGTCCATCGATGATTCGGCCGAACAGCCGCAGCCCGAAGCCCCATCAGATGCCGGCTCGACGGCGGAAATAAACCTGGACGACCTCGACCTCGATCTCGATGTCGACAGCCTCGCGGAAACGGAACTCGCTTCCCTGGACGACCTCGATGCAACAGGTACCAATGAGACGCTCTCGGACACAGGCCTGAATGCGATATTCGAGGACACCGGCGCGGTCACGGGAAAGAACCCGGAGATCGACATGGACTCAACGGGTGTCCGTGAAAGCCTCGATCTGGACGCGCTGGTTGACGAGCTGGATGCAACCGGCGAAATGCGTCTCGCACCCGATGAGACAGGCCGGAGCCCGATGCTCGATGTGCAGGGCGAGGAACAAACGGATGTCGGTATCGACGACAGCCTTCTCGACGCCACGGGACACACGCAAGTTCTGAGCGACGACATGGCCGTCGAGACGGCGGCGGACGTCGATGCAATCCTCGGGGACGAGGACGCAACGATGCTTGCGCCGATGGATGACGATGGCGACTTCGACTTCGCCAAGACCGAAGCATTGCCACCCGACGCGTTCACCGGCGACTCGAACCTCGAGGAGACCGGCGAAATGCCGGCTGTGGCTGAAACCGATGTCGACCTCGATCTCGACGATCTGACGGCGGCGCTCAAGGTCAGTGAAGTGGGCGATACCGTGGAACAGCTGCGTGACGATGCGACCGTTGAACAGCCGCGCCCGCCGCTCTCGGATGAGACCGCGGAGGTCCCGACGATGGCTCTCGGGCCGGAGGAGATGAGCGACGACCTGCACGAGGCTCGCACGATGACCGAGGTCGGCACCAAGCTCGATCTCGCGCGCGCCTACGTCGACATGGGCGATCCTGCCGGCGCACGCAGCATTCTCGAAGAAGTGCTCGACGAGGGCGACGAGAGCCAGAGGCAACAGGCACAGCAGCTGCTCGATTCCCTGCCCAGCTAGACGGACACCTGTCCGGTTCGCCCTGAACCGGAAGGTATTGCCTGGACGGGTATCATTATTCGCATCGCGCTCGGCATTGAATACGACGGCACGGGATACAACGGCTGGCAGCGCCAGAAGACCGGCCTCGGCGTGCAACAGCGGATCGAGGAAGCGCTCACGCTGGTAGCCAACGAGGCTGTCGACGTAATCTGCGCGGGTCGTACGGACACGGGTGTGCATGCCACGGGCCAGGTCGTGCATTTCGACACCTCCAGCAAACGCAGCCGACGCGGCTGGCTGCTGGGAGCCAATAGCAGCCTGCCGGACGATATCAACGTCACTTGGGCGCAGCCGGTGGATGAGCAATTCCACGCACGCTTTTCCGCGACCGCTCGCAGTTACCGTTACCGAATACTGAATCGCCTGCAGCGCTCGGCGTTGTATCGGCATCGTGCCTGGTGGGTGTATCAACCGCTCGATGCCGGCCGCATGAACGATGCTGCGCAATTGCTGCTCGGCCGGCACGATTTCTCGGCTTTCCGTGCTGCCGGCTGCCAGGCCTCGACCGCGGTTCGCGAGATCACGAAGATCGCCGTGCATCGCGACGGTGACTGGTTGACCCTCGAAGTCACAGCAAACGCTTTCCTGCAACACATGGTGCGCAACATTACGGGAACGCTGGCGGCGATAGGGCTGGGTGAACAGGACGTGCAATGGGCCGCGCAGGTGCTCGAGAGCAAGGATCGAAAAGCCGGAGGTATCGCCGCGCCCTCGCACGGGCTGACTCTCACGTCGGTCGACTACCCGTCTTCATTCGGCATCCCGGACGCCCTTGGCTACTGAACAGTCCGCAAGCTGGCTGTTGATTCGTGATATGGATATCATGATCGAATGAGTTGGTTCGAAAAATTGATGCCGTCACGCATCAGTACGGAGAAGCGCACGAAATCCGTCCCGGAAGGCGTGTGGATCAAGTGCCCGGTGTGCGATGCGCAGCTGTACCGCAACGAGTTGGAACGCAATCTGCAGGTCTGCCCCAAGTGCGATCACCACATGCGCATTGGTGCGCGACGACGCCTCGATATGTTCCTCGATCCTGATTCGCAGGAAGAAATTTCCGCGCGGCTGGAACCGGAAGACCCGCTCAAGTTCCGTGACAGCAAGCGCTATCGCGACCGGCTCGCGCAGGCGCAGAAAAAAACCGGCGAAAAAGACGCGCTCGTTTCTGTCACCGGTACGCTCCTGGGCCGTCCCATCGTCGCCTGCGCCTTCGAGTTCGGCTTCATGGGCGGGTCCATGGGCTCGGTTGTCGGGGAGCGATTTGCCCGCGCGGCGCGGCACGCAGGCGACAACAACATGCCGCTGGTCTCATTCGCGGCCAGTGGTGGCGCCAGGATGCAGGAGGCACTGTTTTCCTTGCTGCAAATGGCCAAGACCTCGGCGGCGCTCGCCGACCTGGGTGCCAGGGGCGTTCCTTATGTTTCCGTGCTCACCGATCCCACGACAGGTGGTGTGTCCGCAAGTCTCGCGATGCTCGGCGATGTGAACGTCGCCGAGCCCAATGCGTTGATCGGTTTTGCGGGGCCGCGCGTCATCGAGCAGACGGTGCGCGAGCGCCTGCCGGAGGGATTCCAGCGCAGCGAATTCCTGCTTGATCACGGCGCAATCGACATGATCATCGACCGGCGAAAGATGCGTGACGAAATCGCCGATCTGCTGGCTAAATTCGAAAGCCGACCGAATCCCGTTCCCGCCGCCTAGGCGGAGAAATGCCCCGATGCTGCCTTCCGGCTCGCCACTGTCCGACTGGCTGACCTGGCTGGAAACGCTGTCGCCGAAAGAAATCGAGCTGGGGCTGGACCGTGTGCGTACCGTGCTCGACCGGCTCGGACTCGAGGCGGCAGGTCACGTGTTGCTGGTCGCGGGGACCAACGGCAAGGGCTCGAGTGTCGCCATGATCGACGCTTTGCTGCGAAAGTCCGGCTACACCGTCGGTACTTACACATCACCGCATATCGATCGTTACAACGAGCGCATCGCCGTCGGCGGAGCGCCTGCCTCCGATGCACGAATAGTAGCGGCGTTCGAGCGTGTCGAGGCGGCCCGTAAGGAGGTGCCTTTGACCTACTTCGAATACGGCACGCTGGCGGCAATGGTGGTGTTTTCGGAGGCGAAGTCGGATGTCTGGGTCCTGGAAATCGGTATGGGCGGCCGCCTCGATGCGTGCAACGTGATCGAGCCCACGGCATCGCTGATCACGAACGTCGCGCTGGACCATTGCGACTGGCTCGGCGCAGACGTGCAGGCGATTGCCAACGAGAAGGCCGGCGTCATGCGGCCGGGTGTGCCTACCGTATTCGGCGCCACAGACGTGCCGGAGGCCATGCTGCAACAGGCCGAGACCATCGGCGCCGAACTGCTGCTGGCCGGACGCGATTTCGAATACGGTCACGATACGGCCGGCAACTGGCGTTGGAGCGGGCGTGCGACGAAGCTGGAATCGCTGCAGGAGCCGGGACTAAAGGGGCGTTTCCAGGTCGGCAACGCCGCAGCAGTACTGGCGTTGCTCGAAGCGGCGGGCCTGAGCCGATCGCTCGATACGGCCCTCGTCAATGAGGTTTTGCCGTCAATTCGCCTGACGGGGCGCATGCAATCCTTACGGGCGGGTGGCGCCGATTGGCTACTGGACGTTGCACACAACCCGGCGGCAGCCCGGGTACTCGCCGAAACACTCGACGCGGATCCGGTGGATGGGGAGACCTGGGCAATCATCGGGCTCCTCGACGACAAGGACGTCGAAAATATCGCGGCGACGCTCGACGAACAGGTGACTCACTGGATCGCGGTTGCCGCGCACAGCCCGCGTGCCGTGGAAGCGTCGGAACTTGCACGTCGCATCGCCAATCGATGTGGCCGACCCTGTCGCATCAGTGAATCACTGGGCAATGCCATGGAATTCACGCGGCGCAATCGATCAGAAAATGACAGAATACTGATAACGGGATCGTTCTACCTTGTAGGTCCCGCACTCGACAGGCTTGAGCTATACTCGCGGCCCCGAACATCATGGAAAGAGCCTTGAAAGAACGCATTATCGGCGCAGTCGTGCTGGTCTTATTCGTCGTACTCGTTGTGCCCATTTTTCTTGACGGTCCGCCGGACGATGCGGAGATCGTGTCGGAACGGGTCATGCTACCGGGACAGGAGGACCAGAAGACGCAGACCGTGGTGCTGGACCGTGACCGGACCGCGCCGGTACCCGTTGCCAGCAACAACGCGGAGCCTGAGAGCCGGCCTGCCACAGCCGAGTCGAAGCTGCCGGTTGCCGCCGATCAAAAGCCGGTGCCGAAGCCGGTGCCGCAACAAGCGGAGCCTGTAGCCGAGGAGTCGAAGCCACGGGAGCCTGAAGAGAAGCGGCAGGTACAGCCGCGTCCGCCAGTCGCTTCGACGACGGGCATGTGGGCAGTTCAACTCGGCAGCTTCTCCAACAAGGACAACGCCGAGAAACTCGCCGCCGACTTGCGCAAACAGGGCTACGCCGCGTTTCTGAGCCAGCTCTCGACCGATGGCGGGCCTTTGCACCGGGTACGCATCGGCCCACAGAAAGACCGTGACAGCGCGGAGTTGATGGCCGGACGACTGGCAAAAGTGGGACACAAGGGGCAGGTCGTTCCACACCCATGATAGTATCCTGTTCCATTCTTCACCTGCACGCGCCGACCTGAGACGACATCTCCGATGCCGATCATCGACATTCTTATTGCCGTTGCCCTAATCGTCTCTATCGTCGTCGGATTCATCCGCGGCTTCGTCAAGGAGGCGATCTCGATCGCTGCGCTGCTGATTGCCATCTGGGCTGCATTGTATTTCGGTCCGGCAGTGGGCGATATTTCCGAGAGCTGGTTGAGTTCCGAGGAGCTGCAAATGTGGTTCGGCCGGGTCCTGGTGTTCGCCGTGATCCTGTCGGTCGGCGGCTTGCTCGGGTGGGGAATATCGAAACTGGTGCGGCTCTCGGTCCTCAGCGGCCTGGACCGGTTCATGGGCTCCGTATTCGGCGCCGTACGCGGCGTAATACTGCTGGCATTGTTCATAATCGGCGGCCAATTTGCCGGTTTCGACAACGATGACTGGTGGCTGCAATCGCGCCTGATCCCGCACGTCGAGGTCGTGGCCGAGTGGATAAAAGTCATGGCCCCGAAGGGCCTGGAACTGCTGACGCCGGATGAACCGGCCGAATCATTGCCGGTCGAGGTGCCGGAGGATTTAATCAACCCCGATTTGACCTGACGGTCACGGAGAGATCGACTTATGTGTGGCGTTGTCGGAATAGTCAGTGCAAAGCCTGTAAACCAGGCTTTGTACAACGCATTGACAGTAATGCAACACCGAGGCCAGGATGCGGCCGGGATAGTGACATGGAGCGACGAGGGCGGGCTCGAGCAACGCAAGTGCAACGGCCTGGTACGCGACGTCTTTCGCCATCGCCATATGATACGCCTGAAGGGCAACGTCGGTATCGCACACGTGCGTTACCCGACGGCCGGCGGTTCAAAGTCGTCCGAGGCGCAGCCGTTTTACGTTAATTCACCGTACGGGATTTGCCTGGCCCACAACGGCAATCTCACGAATCACGACGAATTGGCGGACTTGCTGATTCGCCAGGATCGCCGTCACCTCAACACGAGCTCCGATTCGGAAGTCCTGCTGAACGTGCTCGCGCATGAATTGCAGATTCGTGTCAACGGCCGTCCGACAGCAGACAACATATTCGACGCCGTCGAAGCCGTACACAAGCGATGCACGGGCGGGTACGCGGTCGTTGCAATGATCATCGGTTTCGGCGTGATCGCTTTTCGCGACCCCAACGGCATTCGGCCACTGGTGCTCGGTGAGCGCGATGCCGATGGCCGCAAGGATTACATGGTCGCGTCCGAAAGCGTAGCCCTGGACGTGCTGCAGTTCTCGCGCCTGCGTGACGTGCACCCCGGCGAATGCGTATTCATCGAGAACGACGGTGTCTTGCATTGCCGGCCTTTCAACGGCGAGACGCGGCACACGCCGTGCATTTTCGAGTACGTGTACTTTGCGCGTCCCGATTCCATTCTCGACGACCTGTCCGTCTACAAGGCCCGACTGCGCATGGGCGAGCAGCTCGCCGGCAAGATCGTGCGTGACTTTCCCGAGCATGATATCGACGTGGTCATACCGATTCCCGACACCAGCCGCACGTCTGCACTGCAGGTGGCGTATCACCTGGGCGTCAAGTACCGGGAAGGCTTCATCAAGAACCGCTACATCGGACGCACCTTCATCATGCCCGGCCAGGCCGAGCGCGCTCGTTCCGTGCGTCGCAAGCTGAACGCGATCGACCTCGAGTTTCGCAACAAGAACGTCCTGCTCGTCGACGATTCCATCGTCCGCGGTACGACGTCGCGGCAGATCATCAAGCTCGCTCGCGAGGCGGGCGCCAAGAAAGTCTACTTCGCATCGGCCGCGCCGCCCGTGCGTTATCCGAACGTCTACGGCATCGACATGCCCGCGGCGTGCGAGCTCATCGCCAATGGCCGCAGCGTCGACGAGATCGAAAAGCTGATCGGTGCCGACCGATTGATCTACCAGGACCTGCACGGACTGATTCGCTCTGTGCGGCACGACAATTCTGCCATCAGTGAATTTGATACATCCTGCTTCTCGGGCGAATATGTGACCGGAGACGTGACGGAAGAGTACTTGCATGAACTCGAAACACGCCGCAATGATGCCGCGAAGCAATCGCGACAACCCAGGAAAAAACAGGAGTCCAAGGTCGTCGCGCTGTAGGAGTATCCACCCGGCAGGCACGGCCGAGCGTCCCGGAGCACGCCTGCGTGCGACGGAGACGCGGGCCAAAGATTTCACTGGCATGGCCGTATGAGCATCAAGGTCATGATCATCGATGAGCAGCCGGAGTTCCGGAGTTTGCTCATGCACCACATCACGACCCACTGGCCCGATGCGCTGATCGCGGCCTATGACCCTACCGAAGCCGGCCATTTGCCGGACGAATTCTCCGGCGCAGGCAACGACCTGATCCTGCTGGGTAGCCAGCACGGCGATCGCGAAGGTGTTGACGTATTGCGGCGATTCTCACAGAAGAAAGGGTTTCCGCCCCTGATCTATTTCGGCACCGAAGACGACGAAGCGGAGGCGCGCCAGCTGGCGCCGGACGCGCATTTCATTCGTGACCGCATACACCACAAATCGCTCATAGTGAGGCTCACGGATGTGTTGTTGTCGAGACGCATCGTCGCATCCACGGATTCCCTGTTCGTGGGCGATATGCGCACCGGCATCCATCCGTTGATCAAGGGCTACCGTTTCATACGCAAGCTTGGTGCGACCGAACACTCGGGCGTGTATCTCGCCGAGCGTGAATCGGCGCATCTGCAGGTCGTACTCAAGGTGTTGCGGCAGGTCCCCGATCAAAACGACAGCATCGGCGCGTTCGACCGCTTCCTGCAGGAGTACGAAACCATTGCGGAAATGGACCACCCGAATATCGTTCGCATCTACGATCTCGGCGTGAGCGACGATCATGCGCACATCGCGATGGAGTACCTCGACGGTGGCGACTTGCGACTGCAGATCGATGCAGGCGTCGGGCACGAGAAGGCGCTAGCCTACCTGCGGCAGATTGCGAGTGCGCTGTCGGCCGTGCACGCGAAGGGCGTACTGCACCGCGACCTGAAGCCCGGCAATATCATGTTGCGCTCCGACGGTTCGATTGCCCTGATCGATTTCGGTCTCGCCAAGCGCGCCAGGCTGGAAAGCGAGATTACCGACAAGGGCGAAATTTTCGGTACGCCGTATTACATGAGCCCCGAGCAGGGGCACGGCAACGGCGTCGACGAGCGCAGCGACATATACAGCCTCGGGGTCATTTTCTACGAGATGTTGACGGGCGAGAAACCTTTCAGGGCCGATACGGCGATGGGCATCATCTACCTGCATGCACAGGCGCCGGTGCCGTTGCTTCCGGCACGGCTCGCCGAGTACCAGGCTTTGATCAACATGATGCTGGCCAAGTCGCCCGAGGATCGACTGCAAAGCGCGGCGGAGATCGAAGAGTGGCTATAGAGACGCAGGTGCCCGAGACAATTGCTGGCTTTTTCGATACATCAACGCCCGAAGAGTGGCTGGACGAGGCCGCTCGACGCCTGCCGGAGATGCTGCTCGACCATGCGAATTGCGAGTTGAAGGCGGCGTCCACTGCACTGGGCTTCCTGTATCGCTACCCGGATCGCACGGCGCTCGCGCAACGCATGTCGAGGCTGGCGCGAGAAGAGTTGCGACATTTCGAGCAGGTGCGTTCGATCATGGACGAGATGGCGATACCGTTCGAGCGCCTGAGCGCGTCGCGCTACGCGGGGCGGCTACGCGCCGAGGCGCGCTGCGAAGAACCGGACAAATTGCTTGACATGCTCCTGATCGGCGCGATTATTGAAGCGCGCTCCTGCGAGCGATTCGCGAGGATCGCACCGCGTCTGCCGGAGAGGCTGGGCCGGTTTTACAGCGGACTGCTCGCGTCGGAAGCGCGCCACTTCGAACACTACGTTGCGTTCGCGAAATCGGAGTGCGGCATCGATGCGGCGGAAATCGAAGCAAGGCTTGCCGAACTCAAGGTCGTCGAGGCGCGGCTGGTGTCTGAGCCGGACCCGGAATTCCGCTTCCACTCGGGCCCGCCTTGTAGCAACGGCTTCTAGCCGCGAATTCCTTATCTAGGCAGCACTTCCAGGCGCGGGCCGTTCTCATCCCAGCGCAGCACGCTCCCCTGTTCGTACCAGTCGCCGAGCACGATGCGCTTCGCGCTGCGGTCCTTGAGGATTACGTCGTGTATGGCCGGGCGGTGCGTGTGGCCGTGCAGCAGTATGTCGATGCCGCGATTGCGAAAAGTGCCCACGACTGCGTCCTGGTTGACGTCCATGATGTCGTCGCCGACGGTCTCGTTGTATGCCTTGCTTTTCTGCCTGGCATCTTCGGCGAACGCGATTCGCTCCTGCAGCGTTTTGGCCTGGAACATCTCTTTCCACTCGGCACTGCGCGTCATCAGCCGAACCTGTTGATACTGGACATCGTCGATACACAGCGCATCGCCGTGGCTGAGGAGAACCTGTTCGCCATAGAGGTCAACCGTCTCCGGATCGTCGAGCAGGGTCACGCCGGTTTCCTCCGAAAAGCGATCGCCGATCAGGAAGTCGCGGTTGCCGTGCATGAAGTAGACGGGCACGCCGGAGTCGACAAGGTCGCGGATGGCGCCTTTCATGACGGCGAAGTGCGGATTGGGATCGTCGTCGCCTATCCAGCTGTCGAACAGGTCGCCGAGGATGTAGAGTGCCTCGGCTCCCGCGGCCTCGCCCTCGAGGAAGCTCAGGAACTGTTCGCCAATCTCGGGCCGGCTTGCCTCCAGGTGCAAATCGGAGATGAAAAGAGTTGTCATGCCCGTTCAGGCTACTCGTAGGTCACGCGAGAAACTTTCTTGATGATGATGGGGATAACGGGCACGTCCTTGCGGAACTCGCCCGCCGGCCCCGTCTTCGAGTTGACGATCTCGTCGACCACCTCCATACCCTCGATGACCTGGCCAAATACGGTGTAGCCCCAGCTGCCGTTGTAGGCACGCTTGGCTGGATCGAGGCGGCTGTTGTCCGCGACATTGATGAAGAACTGCGAGTTCGCCGAGTGCGGATCCGAGGTGCGGGCCATGGCAATTGTGCCGCGCACGTTGGTCAGGCCGTTGCCGGATTCGTTGGGGATGGTCTCGCCGGCCTCCTTGAGCTTCATGCTCGGCGTGTAGCCGCCGGCTTGCGCCATGAATCCCGGAATTACGCGGTGAAAAATCGTGCCGTCGTAATATCCGTTGTCCACCAGCTCGAGGATATGGGCAACGGTGATCGGCGCCTGCTTGCCGTCGAGTTCGAGCTTTATCGTTCCGGCCGACGTCACCATTTCGATGTGCGGGTGCGCAGGCACCTTGTCCGCGGCAACCGCCAGGCCAAAGCACAATGTGAGCATCAACGTGATCAGGGTATTTTTCATGCGTCCTTCCGGGCTTGTATCGATTGCTGGAAGCGGCAAGATACCAGAGCCGGCGGGACGCGGCCAAGCACCGGTTTTGCCGTCATAAAGCCTTGATTGCCCGTGCCCGCGCCCGTATGATCGCAGCCCCCGCAAAATCCGGCCCCGGCCGTATAATGCGTGGCGGGAGTACTGGCATCGGGGCATGGCGCAGTCTGGTAGCGCATCTGCTTTGGGAGCAGAGGGTCGGCGGTTCGAATCCGTCTGCCCCGACCAGGTTCCGGCTGGGGTAGGATGTCGGACGAGATGCGCCCGTAGCTCAACCGGATAGAGCACCTGCCTTCTAAGCAGGATGTTGCAGGTTCGAGTCCTGCCGGGCGCGCCATTTTGCAGACGCGGTGCAGGCCGCGATACAATTTGTTATACCGTGGTGGGCGTAGCTCAGTTGGTAGAGCCCCGGGTTGTGATCCCGGTCGTCGTGGGTTCGAGTCCCATCGTCCACCCCAATTTTGAATGTTGGCCTGATGTAGCAAGATGGTCAGCACGACGCCCGGGATCGATTGTTGCTGATCCCGGTCGGCCGTTAGTAGCAACAGGGTAGGCGCTGAAAGATCTGCGAACTTCCGTAGTGGGGTTCGAGTCCCATCGTCCACCCCAATTTTGAATGTTGGCCTGATGTAGCAAGATGGTCAGCACGACAACTTTTCGGTGGGCCTCTAGCTCAGTTGGTAGAGCAGGAGACTCTTAATCTCTTGGTCCGGGGTTCGAGTCCCCGGGGGCCCACCATTTAACTCATTATTCGTGCTGATGGCCTTGGCGACTGCGGCGAGGCAGGGCGAGCTTCTGGACCTATCCCGGGACTGGCTGGACTTCAAAGAGCGCACGGCGTTGGCGCAAAGGAAAATGGTAGTGCACCAGCCAGGTCGTGTGTTTCGACAAGGCACCCACCACGGCTTTTGTTCCTTACCGGTAATAATTGTTGACATAGAGTCAGCGGTGGGAGAGTTGGCGGCACTATGCGGCCGACGGGTTTGTTTCCGCGTATTGCAAATGCATATCGCGCCTATTGGCTTTGCACGTCGCTTCAGGCGCGAGTGTTGACATGTACCAGGGAGCTGGCAACGCATGCGTACTCTGATCGTATCGCTTCTTCTTCTGGCCGGGATTGCGATGTACATATTCTGGAGAATTCGAAGAGATAGGGGTATTCGGAGGAAGACCATCGCGGTCGCAGATGTCGGCGAGGTGTTTCGCCAGATTTCCGCCCAGGGCGTAGAAACATCGTTCGCCGTGTTCCAAATTCGAAAGAAGGAAGAGGACGATGCCGTGGAGATCCAGTACTCGGTCGAGGACGGCAAAACCGGGTTGGACTGGATATTGATGTCGCCGGCCAACATCGAGGAGAAGCCGAAGGTGATTCAGTACGCGGCGTCCAGGGGCGTTGAGTGGCAGGAGAGGGAAATGAACGATTGGTTATACCTGCGAATCGAACAGGGCGACGTGGTTGGCTTATGTACGTCGCTGATCGAAGATCTTTATCAGGTTGAGCAGGTCGAGCTGAAGTATGGTGGTTTCAGGTACAAGGCATAACCTGAACGGCACTTACATAGAAGAAGGTGTTGGTTCGGGTCGGGCTAGGGCTTAACACGACGCAGAAAAGCAGCTTAACCCGGACCGCGATTTGCAGAGACTCCGCCTTGTGCGGGGTTTCTCCTTACGCCGCCGGCCCGTCGGCGATTTGCCGTAGCTGCTCCCAGTCCTGGATTTCCATCCTGCCGCGCGGCGCGTGGATAACGCCCTTACGTTTCATGTCTGCCATTTGGCGGCAGACGGTTTCCTCGCTCAGTCCGAGCAATCCGGCCATGTCCATGCGCGAGAAAGGCAGCGTGAAGCGCCCGTTGCCCTTTTGCGAGTCAGGCGTCATCAGCAAGATGAACGACGCGATCTTCGCGGCCGCGCACTTGTGGCCCAAGACGCGCATCATCGATCGGCTGTGCGCGAGCTGGGCGTTTACGGCGGCGATCAGGCTCATCGCCAGTTCGCCGCTGTTTTTCACGGCGGCCAGTAACGCGCGATGCCGGATTTTACAGGCCGTGACGTCAGACGCCGCGATTGCAGAGTACTCGTATACGTCGTCGTTGATGGACTGCAGACCAACGAGGAGATTGCCGGGACTGCTGAGGCCGACGATTTGCTCCCTGCCATCGGGGTTCTGGAAGGTGATCTTTACGATACCGCTGGTCAGTGAATACAGGCTCGAACTCGCCTGTCCCTGGCTGAACAGCACTTCGCCCTTACTGAATCTCACCTGCTTGACGGCCTCGGTGACCAAGCATTGGATTCCCGATGGCAGCGAGCCATCATCGGTCTTCAATTCGTGAAACGGGCACTCGCAATTAGCGCAGGGCATGTCTGATCCACCGACGTGTCAACCAACGATAAAACCACACTGGGCCCACCCCGGTCGATAGCGGCTTTCCGGCAAATTTCTCGGTATTTACGTAGCCGAAACTGACAAATGTCAGTTTCGCGGGCGAGCCGAAACGGGTACGCAAAAACCGTACATACGGTGGGCCTTGATAGGTGTAATCCACCGCCCGTTTTAAGCTCGAAACTGACAAATGTCAGTGTTGCAAAAAGCCCCTAATTCTAAAGTAAACAACGTCCGGACGTCCGTCCGTTTCAGCAACTGCAGCCGCCGGACACTGAACTCAAAAAGAACACAGGAGTAGGGTAATGAACCGTTTCACTGGATCGTTTCGTTGGGCATGGTCGATCCTCGTCATAGGCATGTTCGCCTTTGCACTGGGCGGCTGTGACGGCGACGACGGTGCTGCCGGCGCGGCCGGCGCAACCGGCGCAGCCGGACCACCAGGACCTCCGGGACCACCGGGACCGCCGGCCCCCGTCCCCGATGCCGTTATGGCGGCCATCGATTCAGCCAAGGTTGAATCCTGCGCCACCTGTCACGGTGGTGTCGGTGACGACGTGCACCAGGCGGAGTACAACAAGTACATAGATGCCAGCGCCTTTGACATGACCTTTACGAACTTCACCAGCGTCCCCGACGGCGCCGGCGGGTTCGACGTCGTCCTGGAACTCACCATTCTGAAAGACGGCGTACCGTTCACGGATTATGCCGGGCTGGAGCAGAAGAGGTTCTTCGTCGATCGCTTTGACAGCACGACAAACCAGTACTTCGAGGCATTCACGAGCCTGAATGACACTGTTGTGATGGTCGCAGATGGCGACTTCGTAATCTCGGAATTCGGCCTGTCCTTCGACCCGACCGTAAACGGCCAGGTCTATGGCTATATCGCCGATGATCCACTGCTCGAACATGTAGGCGGAACCGGCGCCGAGCTTCCGGCCGGCACTCACGTGCATCTGTACGACAATGTGGCGAATACCGGACTGGCCTTTGGCGATGCTGCTGCCGGCGATCCGGATGCCTATGTATCGGCTGCCAACGCGTCAGGTTGTGCGAACTGCCACGGCGCGCCTTACATGAAGCATGGCTACCGGGCAGCAGAAGTGGCCGGCTTGCCGGATTTCGCGGCATGCAAGGTTTGCCACAATGACGATGGCAACGGCGGACACACGGAATGGCAATACATGGTCGACGAGCCCTTCAACTGGGCGACCGGTGTTCCGGAAACGGCTGACTATTCCTACTTCCGTAACGTCATGAACGACACACACATGTCGCACGCGATGGAATTCCCGTATCCGATGTCGATGTCGAACTGCAACACTTGCCACGAAGGCAAGCTCGCTCGGGTTCTGGACAACGCGTATTTCACGCCGGAGACCTGCAAGAGCTGTCATGCCGTACAGGGCCTCGATGCGTGGCCGGAAGATGTCGGTACGACGCTGGAAGGCGCTTACGCACAACCGCACCGGGCGCCACCGCTTGAGTTCCTGTGGGCGAGAGCGGGTGTAGGAGTATTCCACGACCTCGTCGGTTCGCCGAATTGCCAGGCATGCCATGGCGCCGGCGTAGCTCGTGAGTTCGACGAATACCACAGCGGTTATGACGCCAGCATCTATGACGCCACAGGTCAGAAGTACTCGGACCTGTTCACCGTATCGGTTGACAGTGTCACGTTGGCCGGCGATTTGCTGACGGTTGGTTTCAGCTCGAATGATCCTGCGGTCGTTCCGGAATTGCTGGTCTCCTTCTACGGATGGGACAGCAAGCACTACATCGTCGGCTCGCACGAGCGAGATGCCAATCCCGCGTGCTCGGGCTTCCGACCAGGTTGCAAGATGGAGTACGTGCCCGAGAGTTCCGGGGGCAGTGCCAATCCGCTGTTTACCGAGGACGCAGCCAGCGTGCCCGGCAACTGGTTGGTAACGCTTGACATGGCGGCCCTGCAGCTCACCAAGACGGATCTCCTTCCGCAGTTGATCGCTGACGGCGTTATCAGGAAAGCCGAAATCTCGATCACGCCGGAACTGGAGCTTGGCGGGGACGATGTCATTCTCGAAGCGGTCAGTGAGACCTTCGATCTCGCCGGCAGCGTAATGGTTGCCGACTACTTCCAGGGCGCCAATGCGACCGTGGACATCGACAAGTGCAACGACTGCCACGATACGCTGGCCAGCAGCTTCCATGACGGCAGCGGCAGGGGCGGCGATAGCATCCAGGTGTGCAAGACTTGCCATACGACGACATTCCCCGGCAGTCACATAGAGATGGCATCACGCTCGATCGACAGCTACGTGCACGCGATCCATTCGTTCCAGCCGTTCGACCTGGATGACGTTGCTGCGGCAAACGATCCGGTGCTCGATGCAAGGAACGAGCAACATCTCAGGCACATCTTCCCGAACTTCACGATCAGGAACTGTGAGGCTTGCCACAACGCCGGTACCTTCAACGTGCCGGATCAGTCGGTGTCGATGCCTGGCGTATTGCGGGCATCCTGGGATATCGCGGATCGTAACATCGGTACCGTGCCCGAGGCGGTTACGGGTCCGGCATCCAGAGCCTGCGGCGGTTGCCACAGAGCCCGGATCATCAACCGTGACCTGGCAGGTGATCTTGCTTCGTTCAACGCACACACCGAAGCGTTTGGCACCTACGAAGATAACGACGACGAAGACATGATCCTGTTTGGCGTCATCGACAAGATCATGAATCTGTTCGAGTAAACACGGAGGCAACAGACGAAACAATCGACTGGCCGGGGGAGCAATCCCCCGGCCCTTTTTTGTTCCAGGAAACAGGGGATAGAGGGGTTTCGCGAGGCGAGCCGCGCATAGGTGCAATCCACAATCTTCCTGGGCCGTTGAAACTGACAATCGTCAGTGTGTCCTTGAGCGGCAAATCCTATGCTCGTGAACGTGCATACGACCGCCTGTCACCCACAGCGATCGTTGCGCGGTCTACGACACAACGCTGAACAAGGAGCAGGACGATGAATGCTGTACTCCGGCGCTTACTGTTAATCACGGCAGGCGCTTTTTTGATTGCAGGTTGCGAAGGCGACGACGGAGCCGCAGGTGCCGCAGGTGCGGCGGGCGCCGCCGGTCCGGTCGGACCGACGGGTTTTTCCTGCTGGGATCTGAACCAGAACGGTATCGCAGACCCCGGTGAGGATCTGAACGGCGACGGTGTCGTTGACACGCTCGACTGCCGCGCACCGCTTCCCGGAACGGCAATCCTGGTCAGCGGCAACGTATCGACGCCCGCCGGCCCTCTCGATCGCTTCGTTTCCGTTTCTTTCACCCCCAGTGGCGCAGCTCCCTCCGCCGCCATCGTCGCTGACGTCGCCATCGACGGCAGCTACACGGTCGAGCTGGACGAGGGCGACTACGTTGCATTGGCGAGCCGGCCTGGATACGAAGATCTCACGGTCGATCCTTTCGCGGTATCGAGCAGCGGAGCAAACACGCTGGACTTCGTGCTTCCGGAAGTGCCGGATGGCGAATACATCAGCAGCGCAGAGTGCGGCGTATGCCATACGGTCGAGTATGCCTCGTTCGTACAGACCGGCCACCCGTTCAAACTGAACAAGGTCGTCAACGGTGAACAGCCGGTTTATCCATTCACCACCTTGAACGGCGTGCTGCAACGCATTTTCGATGACGATGCCGACATCGCCGGTGGCCTGGCCGATCCTGCTCCAGGCACCGACAACACGCTCGGCACCCCGGTTACCTGGGACGACGTTACCTACGTTATCGGCGGCTACTTCTGGAAAGCACGTTTCATCGATCAGGCCGGCGCAATCGTGACCGGCTCCAACGTGCAGTACAACTTCGCCACGGATGCAATGTCGGCGTACCACAACAACGAAGTGGACAAACCCTATAACTGCGGCAACTGTCACACGACAGGGTGGGTCCATAACGATGCGACTTTGAACCCGAACCGGCAAGACGGACTTGCGTTCATGGACGGCACTTTCGCCGAGCCCGGCATTCACTGTGAGGCCTGCCATGCGGCTGGTGCCTCACATGCTAAATTCCGTGGTGGAATCGTACGTGATGCACAACCGCGTACGCTGGTCGAACTGACCGCTCCGGACGCCGGATTCGGTCTGGCCGTTGCCTGCGGCGAATGCCACACGCGTGACGGCGAACGCGACTATCCGTCCTATACGAGTGGCTTCGACAATGCACTGGCGACTGCCGGTGCGCCCGATCCGCGGCCAAACGAGATGGGTGGCCGAATTGCGGCCAAGGGCGGCTTGATTCGTCACCACGAGCAATACGACGAGATTCTGGGCATCAATCCCGATACTCTGGACACTGATCGTTCCGCCGGTTTCATGGCGACGCACGGCGACTGCAACACGTGCCACTATCCGCACGGCTCGTCAGTTAACGTGAATAACCCGCTGTACACCGGCATGCCTGGTGTCGATCCGAGCAGCGACGCGTGCCTCGGTTGCCACGCCAACTACGATCCACAGTTGCGTGGCCCCGGCATGCGGAGTCTCGAATGCGCCGATTGCCATATGCCTGACCTGGCCAAGTCTGCGACGTCGGTCGCCGGCGAAGCCGACCGTCCGGCACTGGGCGATGTCAGATCGCATATCTTCTCGATCGTGCTGGATTCGACTCAGCCGCAATTCACGGCGAGTGGCGGTTTCGCGTATCCGGACATCGACGAAAACTGGGCGTGCAGGACCTGTCACAACTCGTCGAGTACGTCTGTGATATTCCCTGTGTCCGATGTTGCGATCGACGGCTACACGTATCACAACAACCTGATCCCCTAATCGCTCATCACCGAGCGACAGGTACGAGGAGGCCCCCGGGAGAAAGGGGGCCTTTTTTTAATGTTGGGCGCCGTTCGGCGAGCTTCCCCGCGCGAACAGTTAAGGGCCGGCTCAGGGCGCCAGCCGGTCGATATCCCAGCCGCCGTCGTCCCGTTTCGTATACTGGAAGCGATCGTGCAGGCGATTGCGCCGGCCCTGCCAGAATTCGACTTCATAGGGTACGACACGATAGCCCCCCCAGAATGAGGGCAGCGGCACTTCCTTGTTCCGGAACTTGTCCTTGAGTTCCTGGAACTTGATTTCGAGCAAGGATCGATTCGTGATCACGCTGCTCTGCGCCGATACCCAGGCGCCGATCTGGCTGCCCCGCGGACGCGATACGAAGTATTTCAGCGTTTCACTGGTCGGGACTTTCTCAGCCGTGCCCCGGATCTTCACCTGGCGCGCCGCGTCGGACCAGAAAAACAGCATCGCGACGTGCGGATTGGCGGCAATGTGCTCGGCCTTCTTGCTTTCGAAATTCGTGAAAAAAACGAATCCGCTTTCGTCGAAGTACTTGAGCAGCACCGTGCGGCTCGATGGCCGGTGTTGCTCGTCGACGGTCGCGATCGACGCGGCGTTCGGGTCCATGGGGACGGTCTCGCAGGCGTAGCGAAACCAGTCTTCGAACTGCTCGATGGGGTCGTCGTGGAGGTCTTCCCGGTCGAGCGCGAAGCCTGTCGCCGAACGCCTGAGCGCCGACACGTTCATTCCGTGGTGGTCCGGATTCTCTTTATTATCGTTCGGCATAAGGCAAATATAAGCATCCGTCGTGATTTAGCCAACATTCAATGTATTATCGGAGCACGAATTTGCCGTGGCTGGAGAACGAAAATGTCAACAATCGATGAATTTCGCAGCAAGAAGTCACTACACCTCTGGCCAATTACAGTGCTCCGGGTCTACACGGGCGTGTTTTTCCTGTATTTCGGCTTCGGCAAGATCAACCGGGGTAACTTCGCCGACGGCATGGCGGGTTTCCTGAACATGCAACTCGAAAATACCTTCGGCTTCTTTCGACCTTTCGTCGAGTCCGTGGTGTTGCCCAACAAGGGCCTGTTCGCATTCCTCGTGGCCTGGGGCGAACTGGCGATCGGGCTGGCTTTGATCGTGGGTCTTGCGACGCGCTGGGCATCGATCGCCGGCGCCGTCATGGTGGCCAGCTTCTGGTTCGCCAAGGGGCAGGGCGTGCTCGATGCCCAGAACCACGACGTCATCTGGTTCGTGATATTCGTGGTGCTGGCGGCCGCGCATGCCGGCCGGGTGCACAGCCTGGACCAGCGGCTGGCGGGCAAGTTTCGCTTCCTGGCCTGAAGCCGCTCCTCCGATATCGCGCATAGATCGCTCGGAGAACTGCCCCCTTAATTAGTGCATTGCCAATATTTACCACGGTATAATGGCGGGCTGGACAGGTAGTGCGGGTTTCGACGTCGCACGGGACGTGCGAAAGTGGCGGAATTGGTAGACGCGCTGGCTTTAGGTGCCAGTGGGGTAACCCGTGAGAGTTCGAGTCTCTCCTTTCGCACCAAATCCTGATCGAACCTGAAAGTAACTAAATTAAGAGAATTGAAACAATGAACGTCACTGTCGAGTCGACAGGTGCTCTTGAGCGTCGTATGCGCGTGGAGCTGCCAATCGACCCTATCGAACAACAAGTGGACTTGCGGCTGAAGTCGGTGGGCCGCACGGCCAAGATCAAGGGTTTTCGGCCCGGCAAGGTGCCGCCCCGGGTGGTCAAGCAGCGCTATGGCAAGCAGGTCCGCGAGGAAGTGTTGAGCGAAGTGCTGCAGAAGAGCTACACCGAGGCGGTCGTGCAGGAAAAGCTGAATCCGGTCAGCGGTCCGAAGATCGAAACCGAGGACGAGAACGGCAAGACCTTCGCGTTCGTCGCAACCTTCGAGATCATGCCGGAGATCGTTCTCAAGGACCTCGACAAGATCAAGATCGAGAAGCCCGCCATACAGATCGGTGATTCTGACATCGACGATATGCTCCTGAACCTGCGCAAGCAGAAGGCGACCTGGGACACGGTGGAGCGCAAGAGCAAGGATGGCGACCGGGTCATCGTCGACTTTTCCGGCGAGCTCGATGGCGAGCCGTTTCCCGGTGGCCAGGGAACCGAGATTCCCGTGATTCTGGGCGAGGGGCAGATGTTGCCGGATTTCGAGAAAGGCCTGAAGGGCATCAAGGCGGGCGACGAGAAGACCTTCAAGGTCAAGTTCCCAAAGGACTATCATGCCGACGACCTGGCCGGGCAGAAGGCGGATTTCTCCATCAAGACGCATCGCGTCGAGGAGCAGGTCCTGCCCGAGCTCAATGACGAATTCGCCGAGTTGTTCAATGTGACCGAGGGCGGCCTCGAGCAATTCATGAAGGACGTTCGCGAAAACATGGAACGCGAGGCCGAACAAAAGGTCAAGATCGATATGCGCGACCAGGTCATGGAAGCGCTGCTCGATGCGCATCCGATCGAGATCCCGCACGCGTTGAAGCAACAGGAAATGCACTCCCTGCAACACGACGCAATGCGGCGCATGGGCATCGAGGATCACGACCAGGCGCCGCCGATGGAGACCTTTTCGGACGCCGCCGACAAGCGCGTGCGCATCGGCTTGCTGTTGCGCCAGCTGATCTCGGACCAGGGGCTGACAGCCGACCAGGAAGCCGTTCGCGAGCGCGTTGAAGAAATGTGCGCGAGCTATGAAAATGCCGACGAGATGGTTGAAATGTACCTGAGCAACCCGCAGATCCTGCAACAACTCGAGCCGATGGTTGTCGAACAACGCGCCATCGACTGGATTATCGAGCACGGCAAGGTGAAGGACAAAAAGGTGTCATTCAAAGACTACATGAATGCCCCAAATCCCTGATTTCAACGGAAACCTGATTATGAGCGCAACAGCATTGAACCTCGTACCCATGGTCGTCGAGCAGACGGCGCGTGGCGAACGAGCCTACGATATCTACTCGAGACTGCTCAAGGACCGGCTCGTTTTCATCGTCGGACCCGTTGAGGATCAGATGGCAAACCTCGTGGTGGCCCAGCTCCTGTACCTCGAGTCGGAGAATCCCAACAAGGATATCCACCTGTACATCAATTCCCCGGGCGGCGTCGTGTCCTCTGGACTGTCGATCTACGACACCATGCAATTCATCAATTGCGACGTCTCCACGATCTGCGTCGGGCAGGCGGCGAGCATGGGCGCGTTGCTGCTGGCCGGCGGCGCCAAGGGCAAGCGTTTCGCATTGCCGCATTCACGCATCATGGTCCACCAGCCGAGTGCGGGATACCAGGGGCAGGTCACGGACATTCATATCCATGCGCAGGAAGTGCTGGAGCTCAAGCGCCGCCTGAACGAGATTATGTCGAAACACACCGGGCAGAGCCTCGAGAGAATCGAGGACGATCTGGAACGCGACAACTTCATGGGCGCCGAGGCGGCCCTCGAATACGGGCTTATTGACACCGTACTCGCCCAGCGCCGGGAAATGAGTGACGACTCGGACGACTGATCCCTTAACTATCAATCAGTTACATAGCGCCATGTCTCTAACGAGACGTGGCGCTTTGCACGCCGAAAGAGCGCATGTTATATACATCCCCAGCCATGTCACAGCAATGTATCAGGCTGTTTTTTTCGTCACAGAGGCCGAATCTGTATGAGCGATGATACCCGCGGTAAGAACGAGGACGGCAAACTCCTCTATTGTTCTTTTTGCGGCAAGAGTCAGCATGAAGTCCGTAAGCTGATTGCGGGTCCTTCTGTATTCATTTGTGACGAATGCGTCGAGCTTTGCAACGACATCATTCGTGAAGAGCTCGAAGACACCGGTGAAGCCGGCCAGGACAAGCTGCCCAAGCCAAAGGAAATAAAGGATGTGCTCGATGAGTACGTCATTGGCCAGCAGCGTGCGAAGAAAGTCCTCTCGGTTGCGGTTTACAATCACTACAAACGTCTCAACGACCGGCTCGATGGAAGAACCAAGGACGACATCGAGCTCGCAAAAAGCAATATTCTGCTCATCGGGCCCACCGGTTGCGGCAAGACGCTGCTGGCTGAGACGCTGGCCCGCTTGCTCAACGTGCCGTTTACGATCGCCGACGCCACAACCCTGACTGAAGCGGGCTATGTTGGTGAAGACGTCGAGAACATCATCCAGAAGCTGCTGCAGAAGTGCGACTACGATGTTGACAAGGCGCAGACCGGCATTGTCTACATCGACGAGATCGACAAGATTTCGAGAAAGTCGGACAACCCGTCGATTACGCGTGACGTTTCGGGCGAGGGCGTTCAGCAGGCACTCCTGAAACTCATCGAAGGTACGATCGCCTCGGTACCGCCGCAGGGCGGTCGCAAGCATCCGCAGCAAGAATTCCTGCAGGTCGACACGGGGAACATCCTGTTTGTCTGCGGCGGTGCGTTTGCCGGCCTGGAGAAGATCATCCTGAATCGCTCGACCAAGAGCGGCATCGGATTTGTTGCGGAGGTCAAGACGGACGAAGAACAGCAGAGCATCGGTGAACTGCTGCACGACGTAGAGCCGGAGGACCTGATTCGCTTCGGCCTGATTCCGGAATTCGTCGGCAGGCTGCCGGTTGTTGCGACGCTCGAGGAGCTTGACGAAGATGCGCTGGTGCAGATTCTGCTTGAACCGAAAAACGCGCTGACGAAACAATACCGCAAGCTTTTCGAGATGGAAGGCGTTGAACTGGAATTTCGCGAGGACGCGTTGCGCGCCGTCGCCAAGAAAGCGATGGATCGCAAGACCGGTGCTCGCGGCCTGCGTACTATCCTGGAAAACGTTTTGCTCGATACGATGTACGACCTCCCGTCGGTAACCAGCGCGAAGAAGGTTGTCGTCGACGAAGCCGTCGTCACCGGTGAAACGCAGCCTTACGTGATTTACGAATCTGACGAGTCGCCAACCGTTAACATTGAGCAGCCACCGCGGCCTACCGGATCAGACGGCGCTTAAGTCGAGCAGGTGACCTGCCGATAGACTTTGTGTAGCTACTCCGCTTGAAATGCGGCCGAAAGGGCGCATCTCCACAATCACTCTGTTTATGCGAGGTCCAACCTGGTGTCCGAGAAAGATCTGATCTCCTCTATTGACGATGTAACCGTCGATGACTTGTCCGGCGTGCCGGTGCTGCCGTTACGCGACGTGGTCGTCTATCCACATATGGTGATCCCGCTGTTTGTCGGGCGAGAGCGGTCCATTGTAGCCCTCAACAAGGCCATGGACGCCGGAAAGCGTATCCTGCTGGTCGCACAGCAGGCCGCAGACCTCGACGATCCGCAGCCGTCCGACCTGTACGAGGTCGGCACGCTGGCGACGATCCTGCAGCTTCTCAAGCTGCCTGACGGCACGGTCAAGGTGCTTGTCGAGGGTGGCGAGCGGGCGCTGATCGACCGATTCAACGTCGGCGACCATTTTTCGGCCGAAATTACCCTGCTCAACGAGGACGATCGGCACGACGAGCGCGAAATCGACGTGCTGGTTCGCTCGATCATCACGCAGTTCGAGCAGTACGTGAAACTCAACAAGAAAGTGCCGCCGGAGGTACTGACGTCGCTGTCCGGCATCGATGAGCCGGGGCGACTGGCTGACACCGTTGCGGCGCACATGGCACTCAAGCTTTCCGAGAAGCAGCGTGTACTGGAGATCCAGGATATCAAGAGTCGCCTTGAACAGGTGCTCGGCATCATCGAGGGCGAGATCGACGTCCTGCAGATCGAGAAACGTATTCGCGGCCGCGTCAAGCAACAGATGGAAAAGAGCCAGCGCGAGTACTACCTGAACGAGCAGATGAAGGCCATCCAGAAAGAACTCGGAGAGATGGAGGATGCGCCGAATGAGCTTGCCGACCTCGAGAAAAAGATCGAGAAGGCCGGCATGCCGAAGGAAGCCAAGGAAAAGGCAACCTCGGAGCTCAACAAGCTCAAGCTCATGTCGCCGATGTCAGCCGAGGCGACCGTGGTTCGCAACTACGTCGACTGGCTGGTCAAGGCGCCGTGGAAAAAACGCAGCAAGGTATTCAAAGACCTGAAAAAAGCCGAGGCCGTGCTCGAGGCGGACCACTACGGACTCGAAAAGGTCAAGGAGCGAATCCTGGAGTACCTGGCAGTCCAGCAGCGTGTGAAACGCCTCAAGGGACCGATCCTTTGTCTCGTCGGGCCACCGGGTGTCGGCAAGACCTCGCTGGGCCAGAGCATCGCGCGTTCGACGAACCGCAAGTTCGTGCGCATGTCGCTTGGCGGAGTGCGCGACGAAGCAGAGATCCGCGGGCATCGCCGTACCTACATCGGTTCAATGCCCGGCAAGATCATTCAGAACCTGTCGAAAACCGGCGTGCGCAATCCACTGTTCCTGCTCGACGAAGTCGACAAGATGGCCATGGACTTTCGGGGCGATCCGTCGTCGGCGTTGCTGGAAGTGCTCGATCCGGAACAGAACTCGACCTTCGCGGATCACTACCTGGAAGTCGATTTCGACCTGTCGGACGTCATGTTCGTTTGCACGGCAAACAGCCTGAACATCCCTGCGCCATTGCTGGATCGCATGGAGGTGATTCGAATCCCGGGTTATACCGAAGACGAGAAGACCAATATCGCCCTGCGCTACCTGATACCCAAGCAGTTAAAAGAGAACGGACTGAAGAAAAAGGAACTCATGATCACCGAGTCCGCGGTGCGCGATATCATCCAGCACTACACCCGCGAATCGGGTGTTCGCAATCTCGAACGCGAGATCTCCAAGATTTGCCGCAAGGTCGTGAAATCCCTGCTGCTGAAGCCGCGCGAGACTCGCGTGCTGGTCACGCCCAAGAGCATGGAAAAGTACCTCGGCGTGCGCCGCTTCCGCTACGGCAAGGCGGAAGACAATGATCAGGTAGGGCAGGTCACGGGCCTGGCCTGGACCGAGGTCGGCGGCGAACTGCTGACAATCGAAGCGGCCGTGGTTCCGGGCAAAGGCAAGCTCACGCATACCGGTCAATTGGGCGAAGTCATGACCGAATCGATCCAGGCGGCCATGACGGTCGTACGCAGCCGGGCCAAGATCCTGGGCATCGAAGAGGAGTTCCACCAGAAGGTCGACGTGCACATCCACGTGCCTGAGGGAGCGACTCCGAAGGACGGTCCGAGTGCGGGAGTTGGCATGTGTACTGCGCTGGTGTCGGCATTGACCGACATCCCCGTAAAGAGCGATGTCGCCATGACCGGCGAGATCACCCTGCGGGGCGAAGTCCTGCCGATCGGAGGCCTGAAAGAGAAGCTCCTGGCGGCCCACAGAGGGGGCATCGGCAAAGTCCTGATCCCCGAAGAAAACGAGAAGGACCTTGCTGAAATTCCGAAGAACATCAAGGACAAGCTGACGATAGTTCCAGTGAAATGGATTGACGAGGTCATGCAACAGGCGCTGGTTCACCAGCCGTTGCCCGAGTCCAAGTCGGCCGATGCAGAATCGGAGTCGAAATCGCCTTCCGAAGAGCAAAAATCCGAGGACGTCGTCCGCCCTCATTAAACTGCTGAAACCCGCGTGGTTAAGGGATATTTGACGGTATATATGCCAGTTGGTATAAGCATCGCAGCCGTATGCGGATGCACGGAGTCGCATGCAGCCATTCAGCGGATTGCGCCATTCGGGGGGCTCGCTGGATTGATGACCATTTCTTTAATCAATCAGCAAGGATGAAAGCATGAACAAAGGTGAACTGATAGACGCGGTTGCAAGTGCTGCGGGATTGTCGCGCGCTGACGCAACCAAGGCGGTCGACGGAGTACTCGATAGCATCACTGGAGCGCTTTCAAACGGCGGGTCGGTGTCTCTCGTCGGCTTCGGAACGTTCTCTGTAAAGGCCCGCGCGGCGCGTGCCGGACGTAATCCGCGCACCGGGGAGACCATCCAGATTCCAGCCAGTAATGTGCCCGGATTTAAGGCTGGCAAAGGCTTGAAGGATGCCGTAAACTAGCGCGCCCTTCGAGGCCGGACACGGCTTCGAAGTGACTGCAGGAGCAGCTTTGGCTGTGATAAACCGGGCCTGAAAAACCCTCCTGCGGGCGCGGGTGCTTAGCTCCCCGTCAGCACCCACCAGATTCGGAGCGGTAGTTCAGTTGGTTAGAATACCGGCCTGTCACGCCGGGGGTCGCGGGTTCGAGTCCCGTCCGCTCCGCCATTGACTGAAAAGTCCCGGGTCCTCTTGGACCCGGGGTTTTTTTTGGTGCGAGCGCAGCGACGAGTCAATCCCGTCCGCCTCGCATCGCGGCTGGAATCCGCTCCTACGTCAAATTGCGGTTTATTCATTCAACCGCCTCAGATAGAATCCCACGCCTTGTTTCGGGCTCCGTGCCCCCGTCGACAAAGACCACATAAGACATGCTGCAAAACATCCGCGAAAAATTCACCGGCTGGGTCGCGATCTCGATCCTCGTCGTCATTGGCTTCTCGTTCGTATTCGTTGGCCTCAATTACAGCTTCATCGGGCAAAGTTTCGCCGCCAAAGTCGATGGCGTCGATATCGGCATTGCGCAGTTCGAAAACGCCTATCGTGAGCAGCTTCAGACCAACCCCCAGTTGGCTCAGCTGCCGGAAGAATACCGGCAGCAGCTTCGCAGCAACATTCTCGAGCAGCTGATTCAGCAGCGCGTTATCGACAATTACCTCGATGAGGCCGGCTACCAGATCAGCGACGATCAGATCACGGCGCTGATCCAGCAGGCGCCGGAATTCCAGGTTGACGGCGAGTTCGACATGGAAACTTACCGAACGCTGCTGGCCCAGGCGGGCTACGAGCCGTCGGAATTCGAAAGGGCGCAACGCGTATCGCTGCGGCGCGATCAGCTGCAGCGAGCAATTCGCGGTTCGGCGCTCGTGTCGCCTGCCCAATACCGGCGTTACCTGAACCTCGTTGCCGAGCAACGCGTGGTTTCGCTGGCGACGATTGACGCGGCGACGGTCGAAGGCGACATCGAAGTAACCGACGAGATGATCGCGTTTCACTACGACGACAATCCGACGCTCTACCAGTTGCCGGAGTCCGCCGACGTCGAGTACGTCGAAATCCTGCGCAGCGATGTCGCGAGTGCCGTCACCATCACCCAGCAGGAGCTC
Organism: uncultured Woeseiaceae bacterium; assembly: GCA_945788625.1. Taxonomy (GTDB): domain Bacteria; phylum Pseudomonadota; class Gammaproteobacteria; order Steroidobacterales; family Woeseiaceae; genus UBA1847. Next base: position 2,557 of record CALZMQ010000025.1, on the reverse strand, counting down.
GACGAATACTACGAGTTCAACAGCGATCGTTACCTGCAGGACGAGCAACGGCAGGCGCGGCACATACTGATCCTGTCAGGCGACGACGAGGACGCGGCTGAAGCCACGGCGCGCGAATTGCTGGCGCGCGCGCAGGCTGGCGAGTCCTTCGAAGCACTGGCGCGTGAACACTCCATGGATGGTGGCACATCGTCCCAGGGCGGCGATCTCGGCGTGCTGACCCGGACGCAGCTGCCCGGCGAGCTCGGTAGTTCGATCTTCTCCATGGTAGAGGGCGCGATCGAAGGCCCGGTAAAAAGCGACTTCGGTTTTCACGTCATTCGCCTCGACCGGATTCTGGAGCGCGGTCCGTTGCCGCTCGACCAGGTGCGCGGCGAATTGACGACGGAATTGCAGGACCAGAAGGCCGAAAGCCTGTTCCGGGATCTCGAGAAGAGACTCTCCGACGCGTTGTTCGATGCCAGCGATATTCACAGTCTTGCCGCTGCCGTTGACGCGGAAGTCAAAACGGTGAGTGGATTCACTCGCCTCGGTGGGGAGCCGCTGGGTAGCAGCCCGGCGGTAATCGACGCGATCTTCGACGAATCGGTGCTGGCCGGCGGCATGCTCTCGGAAATCATCGAAATAGACGCCAATCGCTCCGCGGTATTCGTTGTCACGAAGCACACCGAGGCGGCCCGTCAGCCGCTGGAGGAGGTCTACGATCAGGTCGCCGCAGCGCTGCGGGTAGAGCAGGCCGAAGAACTCATGGCGGCCAAAGCGGAGCAGATGATCGCCGCGCTCGCCGCCGGGGACGACTTTGCGGCTGCGGCCGAGAGCATCGGTGCCAAAGCGGCAGCGCCGATGGCCATGTCGCGCAATGCGGAAGACGCCGACCAGTTCGTTTCGGTCGCCGTGTTTACGGCGTTGAAGCCGACACAGGGCAAGCCGACGACGGGGAGCACTCGAAACGGCACCGGCGGCTATACGGTTTTCCGGCTGGATGCGGTGATCCCGGGACGGCCAGAGGCTATACCGCTTGCCGATCGCGATGCCGGCAAGCTGCAACTTGCCGATCAGTCGGGCATCGGGGATTTTGTGGCATTTGTGCAGGCGTTGCGAGCCAACGCAGACGTGGTCATCAACGAGGATGCACTCGCCGCACAAGACCTCTTCCGGTAAGCTCTCCTGAGAACAAGAACACCGCCGCGGCGTGAGGCCGGGGCGTAGCTCCGCATTGGCGGTAGCGATCTATCCATGCCCGCACCTGTATCCCGCGCGAATCAGCTTGTGCGACCTACGAGGTAGGCGCGGAATCCGCCTTGATATGCGGCAGATGTATTTCCTCGACGACTCCAGCGTCGGGATCGTAGAAAATCTCCTCGTCCAGGCTGCCCTCACTCTTGGCGACGATGCTCGTGATCGCCGCGTCGCCGGTAACGTTGACGGCGGTACGCATCATGTCCAACAGTCGGTCGACGCCCATGATCAGCCCGATGCCCTCCACGGGCAGGCCAACCTGGTTGAACACCATTGCCAGCATAATCAAGCCAACCCCGGGCACTCCTGCTGTACCGATTGAGGCGAGCACGGCCATGCCGATCACAGTGAGGTACCCGCTCAGACCTAAGTCGATGCCGTAGACATTGGCGATGAAAATGGTTGCCACGCCCTGCATGATCGCGGTGCCGTCCATATTGATCGTCGCACCAAAAGGCACAATGAAAGACGCGGTGGGATTGTCCACGCCCAGGCGTTGTTCGGTAGTGCGCAGAGTCACGGGGATCGTGGCGTTCGAGCTCGATGTGCTGAAAGCAAAAATCTGCATGGTGCGCACTTTGCGCAGAAACATTACCGGACTGATGCCCGCCAACAGTTTTAACAACGTCATCAGCGTGCCGGTAGCGTGCAACAGCAACACCACGACCACCACTCCAAAATAGGCAATCATCGGCATTATCAGACCGAGCCCCTGCAGCGCAAAGGTTTTGGCCATCAAGGCGAACACCCCGTAAGGTGCGACGTGCATAACCACGGTCACGACCTGCATCATGATCTTGTTGAGCCGCTCCGCGCCTTCGGCGACCTTACGGCCGGGCTCGCCAACCATCAGCATGCACACCGCAAAAAGGATCGTGAAAAAGATGATCTGCAGCATGTTGCCTTCGGCATATGCCGCAACCGGATTGCCCGGAATCAGGTCGATAACGACCTGGGTCAGCGGCGGCGGGACGGGCGCAGTGAAGTCACCCTGTTCGCCGGTAAGCTCGAACCCCTCTCCCGGGCCGACGATGACGGCAACTGTGATTGCCAGCGTTATCGCAAGCGCGGTCGTCAAGACAAACATGCCGAACGCTTTGACGCCCACCCGACCCAGTTTGGAGATGTCGCCTATGCCGTAAACACCGCAGATCAGCGAGAACGTGACCAGGGGTACGACCAGCATCTTGAGTCCGGTGATGAACATCGCGCCGACCACGTGAAACAGGCCGTTGACGAAGTAGTCCCGGATAAACGCCACGTCTGACGCAAACGCGTTGATCAAGCTGCCCAGGACTAAGCCCGCGACCATCCAGAT
>CALZMQ010000024.1 GCA_945788625.1 uncultured Woeseiaceae bacterium | reverse complement strand
GTCGGACGCGCAGGGCTGGTCGGATGTCACGAACTATTCCACCATCCAGGCCGTTGGCGCGGGCAATGATCTGTTCCTGCTGGCGCGGGCCAATGCCGGCATGCGGACCTTGCGCTACGATCGGAGCAGCGACCGCTGGGTGAACGTTGCCAGCAACGATCCGGAATGGTCGGACGCGCAGGGCTGGTCGGACGTCACCAACTACTCGACCATCCAGGCGGTTGGCGCGGGCGACGATCTGTTCCTGCTGGCGCGCGCGAATGCCGGCATGCTGACCCTGCGCTACGACCGTGGCAGCGACCGTTGGGTGAACGTGGCCAGCAACGATCCGCAGTGGTCCGATGCCCTGGGCTGGTCGGACGTCACCAACTACTCGACCATCCAGGCTGTATCTGTGGGCGATGATCTGTTCCTGCTGGCGCGGGCCAATGCGGGGATGCTGACCTTGCGTTATGACCGTACCAGTGACCGCTGGGCAAACGTGGCCAGCAACGACCCGGAGTGGTCGGATGCACGGGGCTGGTCGGATGTATCCAACTACTCGACCATCCAGGCGGTTGGCGCGGGCGACGATTTGTTTCTGCTGGCGCGGGCCAACGCCGGGATACGAACGCTGCTCTATAACCGTGGCGGTAACATGATTATTGTCGGCGGTCAGGACTCGGGTGTGTTTCTTACGGCCAACGCCGGCGTTGACTGGACCTTGCTGACCGATCCGGTAACCAATAACGCGCTACGGCCACACATATCGCGGCCTCTTTATGCGCATTTCGAGTTTGTCGGAAATTCCCGCTGGAACATCTATGTGGGCGCGCGTGGCAGGGGCGCATGGCGTATCGGCGTGAACGTTCGTCTTCCTCCATAACCGGCCACCAAGTTCCCTCGGTTGGCCGAGGGAAGGTGGTTGGTGACCTATACTTTAAAGAGTATGAGTGCAGCGATTGGAAATTCAGTGACCCGCAAACTACTGACTCTGACGGCGAGCCCGGTGCTCGTGGCGACGGCTGCACTCGTTGTCGGGCTCGTGTTTTATGTACTGCTGCGCCCGGAGGGCAGTGCACCGCTGTTGCGGATGTTGCCCGCCATTCCCAACGCGCCGGTTTCCGCGGAGTTGATCGCGTCATTGGGCTGGTTGCCCAGTTTCCTGCATGTCTTCGCCATGTCCCTGCTCACGTGGATAGTGCTGGGGCGGTCGCTGATAGTGCTCTCGGCCGGAACCTGGTGCGCGGTAAACCTGCTGTTCGAGCTCGGGCAACGGGAGCCGCAGATATTGACGCCACTACAGGTTAACTACGCTGGCACGTTCGATCCTTACGATGTGGTTGCGTGCATTGCGGGTGGCCTGGCGGCCTGCGTATTTGCCCGCGTGTGGAGGAGGTTCAACTTGGAGACAGATCATGAGACGACATAAGTATTCAGTGCGATCTCTCGCGTTAACCTCATTGGCAGCGTTCGGGATCATCAGCATTCTCGGTACTCGCCATGATGGGCCGCCGCCGGCGCCCGACTTTCGACAGTGCATCACCTGGCACGGGCTGGTAGAGGCTGAAAACCAGTCGGTTAACTTCATCAAGCATTGGTACTTTACGTTGCCCGATGGCAAGATCTACGCCAGTGCGTACGTCGAGACAAAAGACGAGGTTGGCAGCCCCATGGTCACGGTCGACAACGTCGACGAAACGCCCGGCGCTGTCACGGGCGATGTCGTTGTGACGACGCGCGTGATTCTCGATCCCAACGAGGCAGTCGACCATCGCGCCTGCATTACAGCCAACAACGAGTAGATCGTCCGTCCGGCAGCATAGGACTTCGATCCGGTCGGCAAGCAAAACGAACCACCTGGCGGCGCTACGCCAGGGCGTAACTCAATCGGGTGTGCATACGCCGACTCCCGCTGGCGTGTATGCGTATGCCTGGCAATGCTGGCCCGTCGGGCAGGACTCTATCGACGAGGACCCCGCGATGCTGCAGAGTTTTTGACAAGCCTTCGCTTCCAAACCCACACAGACGTGTGGCGGCCTGCAGGAATTGTTGGTGACGCACGCATCTCCTGTTGTACCGTCTCCGACGCGGAGGCACTCTGCCCGTCGGTCGCCGAAGCGCAGATAACAACCTTCACCGAAGGGGCAGGAGCCCGCTGAGCCAAATAGATTGCAGGCGGCTGGTGCGGGACAACCGTCTGGCAGGGCTTCTCGAGGAATCGCGAAAGATGCGACACGATCTTCGACGACGCAGCCGGGGAATTCGAAAAAGGTCGCCGGATAGTTGATGCGCCACGTTGCGAATCGGATCTCGCTGCGCCACTGTCGATACTCGCACTCCGAGCCGAAGCCGAGGTCCGATCGATGTACTTCGCAACTGAGCATCGCGGTTCCGCGGGACACGGTGCCCAACTCGCAGTCCACGGCCACGCCGGTCGTCTCTTCGGTGATGGTCGGGTTTCGTATGTTACTGGGTACCCTCTCAGGCGACGCAAAGGTAATCATCCCGGTCGTTTCGTTATAGGAAGTGGTGAGCGAAAGGTCGGGCCAGTCAGGACAATAGTCTTCCGAATACAGAAGAGCGTAAGGATGGTTGTCAGACTTGCATTCGCGCCCGAACGCGAGGGCCGAGTCGACGCCAGACGCACATTGCGCCCAGTTTTTGTCGACAGTAATAAGATCGAAGTTCGGCTGCGTTACTACCGTGCCACCGGTCGATGTGCGTCGTGTTCGTTCGATTCCGATCCACGTTTGGGCCCGAATCTTTGTCCGCTTTCCGGAACGGGTCGATTCGATCCACATGCGTTCTGGCACCCTGATCAGAGTTCTCCAGCGATAGATGCCCGTGCCTTCGAAGTTGGCGATAACGTCGCTGCCACTGGTTGCTTCGCCGATCCTTTCGCACCGGTTGCCGTCATCGCAGGCAGAGATAACGACCCCCATGTCCGAGCGCGTTATGAAACCGGAAAATCCGATTCCGCGGTCCGGGTCGACCAGTTCGCCGTCTTTCGGATACATGACGACGCAACCGGTCAACCACAAGCAGACGATCACCGATGTTACGTTCTTGAGATGCATTCGCGTCATAGCAATGCTCACTTCAGATAGGGGTGTACAGAGGACCTTTTCACGTCACGGATTGAAAACCACTCTGACGGTATTGCTTCGTCTCGTGACGACGCGAATATCGACGTCCGGCGGGATGGCGTCGCCAGGCACAACAACAGCGTCGATATCGACCCAGGACCACTGGAAATTGAGCAACAAGTCCGGCGGCAATGTGTTGCTGGACCCGGGGAACAAACCTCCAGCTTGGTCGGATAGCGAGAATGGACGGACTGCAATAACCGCCGTCCCGTCCAGTTCCACGATTGTTGACGCTGAGCCCGCCGGCGGACGATACCTTGGCGTGGTTTCTGCAGCCGTAGTGGGATCCGGAACGAAGTTGCAGGCGCCGGAGGCACCGCGAAGCAACTGCGGCGACCAGGTCAGCGTCACTCTCTTGCCAACCGGCGCCGACTCCAGCTTCACGAGGTAGCTGTCATGCCCGGTCAGGCTGGGCGTGTCCGACCTCGTTCCCGGGTGTCTTTCGCCGTCGGGCAGACGCACCGTGTTACTGGCATCGCAACCCCCATCCAGGTAGAGCACCTGGTCCCGGTTCGTGTGGTGTACGAGACGCCCGTACAGGCCCTGCGTTGGCGCAACCAGGGGTCGAACCACGCCGAACCGATCGGAAGCGATCTCGAAGTCGAGATCGTGATCGAATGGCCAGATGAGCGGTGACTGGATTGCATGGCGCTGGACAATCTGCCCAGTGTGACCGAGTCGGGTGAATCGCGTTCTTTTAATCGGCCCATCCGTCAGGGTGCTGTCGAGCAACATGAAGTGAGCCCCTCGGATCGCTTCCTGCGCCAGGCGAAGATCGCCGCGAGTCGTGCCCAGGTCGCGCGGTAGTCGCGTAGCCGTGGTGCCCGCAAGACTCCCTGTGTTCAGGACCCAGACGAAAAGGTTTTGTACAGAGTCTGGCAATGTCGGCGCTCGCTCGGCGTGAGCGATGACGAATCTTTGCCTGAGGCGATCGCTGGAGTCGATGAATCCGCTTCGACCCCCGTCAACTACCAGCTCTGTTATTCCGCGCCGGGAGCCCACCGGAAAACCGCCGCAGGTCGAGAGTGGATCTTCCGGTATGTCCGTCGATAGGCCGCGGCCATCTGAAATCGTTTTCACGCAGATGTTGCCGTTTTTGACCCATGCAATCATCCAGTCGGCATTTTGATCGGCCGCAAGCCTCGACACGGCGACGTGCGTAATGCCCGTCGTGCCGGAGCTGTTAACGTCGCAGTCCAGAACAAAGGGTTCTACGGCAATTAGTTCTCCTACCGTGCCCGGCAGCCAGGCAACGACACACGAGGTGTTGCTATCGACGACTCGGGACGATGTGCCCCGACCGACGATGATGAGTCCGCCACTCTTGTTGGTGGACCCACCCGCCTGTATCAGGTCGTATCGCTCGAAGCGTGGCAGGGTCGGCGGGGGAGTAAACTCTCTGAAAGAGCTCGTGCCGGTCAACCCGTTGGGGGAAGACAGCCAAACCCAGTGTCGTTCCACGCGGTCCCTCGATGTGCCGACGATTACGAAGTTCCCGATGTCTCCATTGCGCACCCACGCCGTATCGTTCACGACAGGAGCGCCGCGCGGGATGCCGTCGCCGAGGCGAATCGGTGTCACGTTATCGAAGTTCTCGTCAGCCGTCAGTGCCGCCACCGCCCTGGTACTACCACGTGGCCCCGGAAACTCCTGAACGTAACCCACGAAATAAGCGGGGTAACCGCCAGGCGTACTTGCAGCCAGATGTATATCGTACATACCTTCCGGATAGCCAGCCGGATTCACCCAAAGCAATTTTCCGTCTGGTGATCTCGGACTCTCGCTGCCTGCACACCCGGCAATTATGAGTACGAGCCCGAACAGGATCAGGAATAACGGACTGCGACGCGAGCGAAGATTCGGCGAGTTTGTCATTTTTCTTCTGCCCTGATTGGCGCCCAGAAGTGCCTGTGCAATGTACACAAATTGGCCATTTATCGATTTTCTTGCGGCCCTCTATCGTAAAATGTAGTTGAAAAATACTGTATGTACAGGAAGGCTCGGTCGCCGAGGAAGTGTTCCCACCTTGTCGCAGGCAAAGTCGAACTGAGGCGATGCCGGAGAAGTTCGTCTTGTCACCGGCCGACCGTGGCGCGCTTCCGCGGGCCGTTCAGCGCGCATTAGAACGCGACGCATTTCGTAAATGTCGGCTTTTTTTGCACTTTTCCGTGCCGCCAAAAAGCCCTGCTTCAACATCTGAAAGCAATTCAGTGCCTTATGATCGGGGTACGAAATATGCATCTTTTCTAAGTAGCGAATTGCATGACATCGTGCGGTGAGCTGAGTACTAAATTCGTCACGCAACGCGGCCTGCCAGCACGGTGAAACCACACCCTCGCTGGATAGGACGATTCCAGCGAGGCGCATGCAGTACGGAGGCTCCAGCATGAAACTCTCGGTTAAGACTGCAGTCACCCTTCTCGCTGCTGCCAGTCTCTGGCCCAGCGTCGCTCTTGCAGATCTCATCACCCTGGACTTCGAAAACGCCGCTTTTGACGCTTTTTCGGAGCCCTGGTTCGAGGATGGATCCCGAACCCAGGCGCTCGATCCCGCGTTCGATACTTTTGTCGGAGATTTTGACATTCTGAGCCCGGCACTTGCTTCGCCAGGCCTGATGATTGGCACAATTTCGCCCGAAATCGATACAGAGCTGATCCTGATCGGCGACGAGTGGACGGGATTGAATTTCGTTGAATTTTCTCACCAGATCGGCGACACAGGCCCAATCCTGGGCTGGAACGACAACACTTCTGTTCGCGTTTCCGAGCCCGGCACACTCGCACTCCTGGGTGCCGGACTGATCGCATTGGGACTGTCGAGATACAGATACGAAAATCTGCGCAATAAACGTTGATAGCCTGATTGAATAGCGGGGTCGAACCGGACTTTACGGAGAAATTTCGTTTCGGTGCCGGATTACAGGCGGCCATCAAGATCCTGGTCTACACTTCTTGGAATAAAGGCTGAGAACAACCCGTTCCTTTCAGCCGCACACTTCCTGCATTCTCAAACGCGCATCAACGCCACGAGGAGGTACGCCGTGGCAGCCAATCGGGGTCCGTTGTCAAACCGAGGTTTCTCCGTAAACCTCGGTTTGACCACTTGGCAGCTTATTCTTCGCGAACGCGTTGCAGTGTGACACTCGAGTAGAAATGCCAATCCAGCCACTCCGGGGTCGTCAGGTACAGCCGATCGCCTTCCAACCTGAAGTTCCAGGTCGAGGAACCGTCGGCCCAGTACAATTCGCCAGTGCCGCGGTATTGCTCTATGAGTCGGGTATTGAATGACGGTGGGTCCCATGAACCTGAGATCGGCTCTTGCCGGGTGCCCGTCGATGCCACGAATGTCAACGATTGTCGAAACTCAATGTGCTGGCCTGGGAATTCGGCGCCACCCGGAGGCAGATTCTTATCAATGACCTCCCAATGGCCGAGGTAGTCGATCGCAAGGCGGCATTTGTCGTCATAGCGATGCCACCACTCTTTCTTCGGAATCAGCCACTGTCCCAAAGACGGGTTTCTTTTGTCATACCGTAACTGAGCCGACTGGTAGGCGGGCACCGACAGCGCGAGCATTGCGATAATCGCGACGAAGTTCACACTCGTCAGAAGCCAGTCGTTGCGGTTCCTGATTCGCTGATTGAGCAGAATAATCGAATTCCAAGCGAGCAAGAGGAATATCGTCAGGAGGAAGACACCGGCAACCGGCCAATGGTGCTTGTACGGCTCGAACCAGAACTGGTCTGCCTCCACGCAACGCGAAGCGACGCCCCAGACAATGCTCGCGATTCTCAGCAGTATGGCTACGCTGAGCGTAACTACAAAGCAAACCAGGGATTGAATACGAAAGCCGGTGAGCCTGTAGTTATCGCTGTCGGGATTGAAATGCCAAATCGGGCGCATGGTTTTTCAATTATACTTTGACGAGACACAAAACCGGGGTTGAACCGCGGTTCACGAAGAAATTTCAATTCGACCCGGTTGTCCAGGGGCTAAATGAGATACGTCAATCGTCGACAAGTGCTGGGTAGCCTGGCGGCCGGTGCCACCGTCGCCGCATCAGCCCTCGCGCAGGGAAAAAGCGCTTCGAAGGCACTGCCGATTCCGCCAGCGTCGACTACGCCGGTCGAACTCGCGCGCGATGAATCGTACTGGCGGGAAGTCGCCGCGTATTACGACCGCACGCAAGGCATCGTCAACCTGGAGCACGGTTACTGGGGCAAGATGGCGCATCCGGTTCAGGACGCCTACGTCGACGCCACCCGCATGGTCAACGCGCAAAACTCGTTTTACGGACGCAAAGACTACGATCCGGACGCGGCGATGGCAGTTCGGCGCATTGCCGAAGCGCTGGGCGCCGCCGAGGAAGAAATCGTCATCACGCGCAATGCGACCGAAGCCGTTCACAATCTGATCAGGCAGTACCGGGACCTGCGCCCCGGTGACGGCGTACTCTATGCCGATGTCGACTATCCCGGTTTCAAGACCGCCATGCAGTGGTTGGAATCGTCACGCGGCGCGAAAGTGATTTCGATCGAGCTCCCGTCCCGTGCAGACCAGGCGCAGATCCTCGAACTCTATATGCAGGTACTCGATGCCAATCCACACCTGAAGCTGATGCTGATCACTCACATCAGCAATCAACACGGACTCGTGGTACCGGTGGCCGAGATCGCGAAGGAAGCCCGGCGTCGCGGCATCGACGTGATCTGCGACAGCGCGCAGTCGTGGGGGCTGATCGACTACAAGGTCGGTGAGCTCGGCGTCGATTGGGTCGGCTTCAACCTGCACAAATGGATCGGGTCCCCGGTTGGCGTCGGCGCACTCTACATGCGACGTGGATCGCTGCAGAAAATCGCTCCGTATCCCGGTGAGTCCGACCCCGAACACATTGATGCTGCCACCAGGGTTCACATGGCCACGTCGAATTTCGCGGCCGTGCTGGCGATTCCTGCTGCACTGGACTTTCACCAGGCGATTGGCGGCGCTAACAAGGAGGCGCGCCTGCGCTACCTGCGTCGCTTGTGGACAAACGAAGCCGAAGGAATGGCGCATATAGACGTGCTCGGCGGCTCCGACGAGGAGTCGTGGTCGGGCATTGGCTCGTTCCGGCTGCGCGGCAAGGCGTCCATCGACGACGCACATAATCTTCAGCAAGTGCTCGAAAAGGACTTCGGCTTGTTCACGGTGGTCCGAAAAGGACTGGCCAGTGGTGGCTGCGTTCGAATTACGCCGCAGGTATTCAACTCGCCCGGCGAGATCGGCCAGCTCGTGGATGCCCTGCACAAGTTGAAGACGTAGCCGTATTCATTCGGCAGAACCGAACGCGCCAGGAAACCTGGGTCTTTTGTCTATCTGCCGCCTGCGACGTCTATAAACGTCCCTGTTACGTACGATGCGTCATTCGACAAGAGCCACCGTATTGCGTTGGCTACCTCCGAGGCTTCACCGCCTCGCCGCATCGGTATCGTATGGGCAAGGCGATCGACGCGCCCGGATTCGCCGGCATCGGCGTGCATTTCCGTGTGGATGAATCCGGGACGGACGCAGTTGACGCGGATGCCTTCCTCCGCGACCTCGAGCGACAGGCCCGTGGTCAAAGTGTCGATCGCGCCCTTGGAGGCCGCGTAGTCCACGTATTCGCCGGGCGCCCCAAGCCGGGAGGCAGCCGATGAAACGTTGACGATCGAGCCACCATGCCCGCCGTGTCGAAGCGACATGCGTCTGACTGCTTCCCCGCAGCAAAGAAAAGCGGCGGTCACATTCGTCGCGAGAATGCGGTTGATGCGAGTGGCATCCATGTCTTCCACTCGCATCTGCGGCAGTACAATTCCGGCGTTGTTTACGAGCGCGGACACGGGACCCAGTTGACGATCGACCGTTTCGAACAATCGAACTGTGTCGTCCTCCCGGCTCACGTCCGCCTGCACCGCAATCGCCGTCGCGCCGCGAGCTGCAAGCTCGTCGACAACAGCGTTGGCGGCGGCTTCGTTCGTGCGGTAGTTGACGCAGATTCGATATCCGTCGTTCGCCAATTTACCGGCGGTTGATGCGCCGATACCGCGGCTGCTGCCTGTAATTATTGCGATACGGCCATCGGTCACGAATCGGGCCAGTCGTTTTCCGATGCTTCCAGCCGCTCCTCGATACCATCCAGACGAATTTGTGTGAGAACGGCGATAGCCATCGCGGGCAGGGCGAAAGTCAACGCCAGTATTCCAAAAATATCCATGTTCTTTCCTTGTTGGGAGTAATCGTTATGCTCAGTCATTACATGGGAAACCGGCGTCGAACCGAGGTTTACAAAGAAACTTCGGTTCGACCCCGGTTCTGTGAAAGCTGTTCGATCTCGGATTCCGTGTATCGCTGCGTGATGTGCTGCGGGCAGTTCCAGTCGAAGGCTGCAACGTCGATATAGACGATGCGCTCTATTTGCGCCCGATAGTCGGGTAGCTCGACGGCCGCGCGGTCTGCTGCCGGAGCCTCCTGCGCGTTCACCACTCGCATGTGACCGAGAAGCTTGAGCCGCCTGCGATTCGGGTAGTCCATCAGGATCAGCGAAACCCGGTCGTTGTTCGACACGTTGCCCACGCTGACCAGTTGCGTGTTGCCGCGAAAGTCAGCGTACGCCAGTCGCTTGCCATCCAGCACGCGCAAAAAGCCCGGCGGGCCGCCGCGGTGCTGAACGTACGGCCAGCCGTCTTCGTTGACGGTCGCCATGTAAAGAGTGTCGCGCTGTGCGATGAAGTCGGCTTCTCTCGCCGAAAGTTCGTCGTTCGGTCCGGCCATTTCCGTAAAACGTGCCAGGCGCGCCCTGGAGCCGTAAATCTCTTGCGCCATTTTCACGCTGTCGGTGAACATGATTTCAGCGAATTGGTGTGCCATCGGTCATTCCTTGGAAAAAAGCGGCCGCGTTGCCGCGGCCGCACAAGCTACGGCCTCTTGGCCGCCAGGGGGGAAGACAGCTGCCGGTTCAGGAAATCGCGCATCAGTTTGGCAATCTCCTGGCCGTGGGTCTCCAAAGCGAAGTGCCCTGTGTCCAGCAAGTGGTATTCGAGGTTCTCCAGGTCGCGCTTGTACGGTTCCGCACCCGCGGCCGGGAATATCTCATCGTGTTCGCCCCACACGATTAGCGTGGGCGGCTGGTGTTTGCGAAGGTATTTCTGCCATGCCGGATACAGCGGCGGATTGCTGCCGTAGCTGTAGAACATTTGTAGCTGGATGTCCTGGTTGCCGTCGCGGTCGAGCAATGGTTGCACGTGGTCCCAGGTATCCGGGCTTACAGCCTCGACGTTTTTCACACCGTTGGTGTATTGCCACTTCGTAGCGCCGAGCGTAAGCAGGAAGCGCAATGCATCCTCGTTCGCCATCTGCGGCTCTTGGTAGGCGTTCTTTACGTTGATCCACCAGCTATTGTCGAGACCCTTGTTCACCGCGTCGCGATCTTTCCAGTACTCGCGGATCGGTTCCCAGAAGTTGTTGTCGATGCCTTCGATATACGCGTTGCCATTCTGCACGATCAGCGTATCGACTCGTTCAGGTGCGTTCGCCGCAATGCGAAAACCGACCGGCGCACCGTAGTCCATCAGGTACAGGCTGTAGCGATCGAGCCCGATCGTATCGACAAACTGCTGCATGAGCCGCGCGACGTTGTCGAACGAGTAGTCGAACTCATCGACGGATGGCATCGAGCTGAAGCCGTAACCCGGGTAATCCGGCGCGACGAGGTGAAACTCGTCCGCCAACTCTGTGATCAGGTCGCGGTACATGTGCGACGAGGTCGGGAAGCCGTGCAGCAGCAGGAGCGTCGGGCGATCGGGGTCGCCCGCCTCGCGATAGAATATCTCGACGTCTTCGATGGCCACCGTCCGGTAGGCGACGCCCGGCGCGTTGTCGGCCCTTGCGACCGAATCCACGTAGGCAATGCCGAGCACGAAGAGGATCAGCAGGGAAACGGTCTGTTGAAGCGTATTGTTTTTCATCGTTCTTCTCCCCATGCCGCGATAAAAGCCGGGTTGGACCCGGAGCCGCGATTACCGGTAACCACCAGGTAAATGGCCACCAGCAGCAGTACGGCCTGGAACTCGAATCCACCCATGGGGTGCGATTCGGTTGGCACGAAATTCCAGCGTCCCCAGTGCACGATCGCGATCGCACCGACGATGACGGGTATGTTCAGCGCCGCGCCGATTCGTGTTGCGAGATCGGACAGGCGGTCATTGCGGAATCCACCGAGCACGATGAGCAGGCCGCCGCCGGTCTCGGCGAGCGCCACCAGTACGACCTGCAGATAGGAGATCGGCAGCATCTGCGCAAAGCCTTCGAGGTTGGTGAACTTCAGCACACCGTGGAAAAGCAGCACGCTTGCCAGCGCGATGCGCAACAGCCAGTGTGCGTTGAGTGTTACAAGTTTCATGTCATTGTCCTTTAGCAAATGTGAGTGCCGTTACCTGGCCGCGTTGATCTTTTCGACGGCCTGTTCGGTCGTCCAGACGGTGTTGGCGATGAAGCGGAAGTTGACGAGCGCCGACTTGTAGCCGTTGCCCTCTTCGACGATGGCGGCCGCTGTCGCGTCGGAGACGACGGCCACCTCGAACCCCTGCTCGATGAGTTCGCGCATGTGTGACTCGGTGCAGAGGTTGGCGGACATGCCGCCCAGGATCACCTTGTCGATGCCGCGCTTGCGAAGTTGCAGGACGAGATCGTTCGTCTCCGGCCCGTAGACCTTGTGCGGATTCGAAACGACCGTTTCGCCGTCGTTGATGTACTTTTTGTACTGCTCGAGAAAATCGGCGCCGGAGCCCTCGAATCCCTCGACAGTCAGTGCACCCTTGCGATCGAACATGCCGATGGCATGCATTAGCGCTTCGAGCGCACCTTCGAACTGCCAGCCGTGGTCGGTCGGATAGTAGTAATGCGGCGACACGAACACCGGAATGTCGTTGGCCTTCGCCGCGGCGAACAGCGAATCGATGTTCTCGACCGTGTTGTTCTCGGTGACGCTCTTGCCGACGACACCCCAGGTCACGCCCTCCGGATGCAGGAAGTCGTTCTGCGGGTCCGTAATCAGGAGGGCGGTGCGGCCGGGCTCGATCTCCACACCCGGGTCCGGCAAGGCGGCATTGACCATCCCGCCGATATCGATTGCTGCCAGCGTTGCAGCGAGTACAGCTACGAAAGTCTTCTTCATGGTTTTCTCCCTTCTTTTGGATTGAGTAATTCCGATGCGCCTGTCATTGGCGGCGATCTCTATGTCGTTGGCGCTCATGTCACGTCGACGCAGGTAGCCGTCGTCGTCGAACTCCCAGTGCTCGTTGCCGTGGGTGCGATACCACTGGCCGGTGCGCGCGTGTTGCCATTCGTATTCGAAGCGCACCGAGATACGGTTGCCCGAGTACGCCCAGAGTTCTTTCTTCAGGCGGTAGTGCCGTTCGAGCGACCATTTGTCGGTCAGGAAATCGACAATGGCGTTGCGGCCCTTGAAAAAGCGGTCGCGATTTCGCCACTCGGAATCGGGCGTGTACGCTTCGGCGACGCGTTCCGGGTCGCATGAATTCCAGGCGTCCTCCGCGGCCTGAACTTTGGCCAGCGCGCTGTCGAGAGTGAACGGTGGTATGGGTGGTCGTTGCATGAATGATGTCCTTGTAGCGGTAGCTCTAGCTGTCGAATCGGTAGGTAAGGTCGAGGCCGGGATTCGCTTCGGCGGATGTGTCGATGACGCCAAGCGCCAGCTCCAGGTGCCGTGCACGCAGGCGACGGGGCGCCCAGACCGGGAACAGCGCTGCGACCTGCGATGTGTTTTCGAACATGCCGATTGCCGTGCCGACGCGAAACCCGTCGGGCAAAACGTTTGCGGCATGCGCATCCTGGCCGTGCAGGAGAATCATCAGGAGCATTACCAGGAACACGCCGAAGTGAACGGCCCGTCCGTTGGCCTGGTTGTAGACGCTGTGGCCCTTGGCTTTCATCGTTTCTCTCCTGATCCAGACTGATTCTGTTTGTTGCCTGTATTGCAGTAAGCGTGCCAACTTGAAAAAAACTTTAAAAACAAGGGTTTAAGGAATTCACGAAGGCCACAGAAATTTGTGGTCCACAAAAAACTGTGGTCTAATCCCCAAAAAGCTGAGGTTTATCCGAGATGGTCGACGAACAGACGCCCGGGCAACTGGCGCCGCAACATCAACTGATCCTCGACTCGGCGGGCGAGGGCATTTTTGGCCTGGATCGCGACGGCAGGGTCACGTTCAGCAACGCGGCGGCATCCGAGATTCTCGGCTGGACGCTCGAAGACGTAATCGGGCACGTCGCTCACGACGTGCACCATCACTCGCATGCCGACGGGTCCGCGTATCCGCTCAGCGAGTGCCCGATCTATGCCGCGCTCAAGGACGGCCAGGTGCATCACGCCGCCGACGAGGTTTTCTGGCACGTCGACGGGTCCTGTGTCCCCGTCGAATACACCAGTACGCCCATGTTCGAAGACGGCAGGCCCTGCGGCGTCGTCGTCGTGTTCCGGGACATATCGGAGCGCAGGAAGATCGAGCAGCAGCGGCAGGCGGCCTACGACGAGCTGGCTCGGCTACAGGCTGAGCAACAACTCATCCTCGACGCCGCGGGCGAGGGCATATACGGCCTGGCTGCGGACGGGCGCCTCACTTTCGGCAATGCCGCGTCCGCCGAGATTCTCGGCTGGCAGGTCGAGGACATTCTCAACAAGAAGGCGCACGACGTGCACCACCATTCTCACGGCGACGGATCCAACTACCCGATCGAGGATTGTCCGATCTACGCAGCGCTGCAGGACGGCGAGGTGCACCGCGTGGATGACGAAGTGTTCTGGCACACCAACGGCAAACCCGTGCCCGTGGAGTACACCAGCACACCGATACTGAAAGACGGCAAGCCGAATGGGGCGGTCGTCGTTTTTCGTGACGTGACCGAGCGCAGGCGCATCGAGCGCGAACGTGAAGAGGCCTACGCCGAGATCAAGGCGCTCAAGGATCAACTGGAGCAGGAGCGCGACTACCTGCGCGACGAGATCGAGGTAACCACCAGCTTTCGCGACATCATCGGCCAGAGCCCGGCACTGAAACGCACGCTGGCCAAAGTCGAGGCGGTCGCCGCCACCACCGCAAACGTCCTGATCCTGGGCGAGTCGGGCGTTGGCAAGGAAATGATTGCGAGGGCGATTCATTGCGAAAGCGAGCGACCCGACAAACCGCTCATCAAGGTCAACTGTGCGTCGATCCCGAAAGACCTGTTCGAAAGCGAATTCTTCGGCCACGTCCGCGGGGCGTTCACCGGTGCGCACAAGGACCGGGTCGGTCGCCTGCAATTGGCGAACGGCGGCACACTGTTCCTGGACGAGGTCGGCGAGATCCCGCTTTCGCTGCAGGGCAAGCTGCTACGCGCGCTGCAGGAGCAGGAATTCGAGCGGGTCGGTGACGACGAAACCACAAAGGTCGATGTGCGCGTTGTTGCGGCGACGAACCGAAATCTCGAAGACGAGGTGGCAGCAGGGCGATTTCGTGAAGATCTCTACTATCGCCTCAGTGTATTCCCGATCGAGCTGGCCCCGTTGCGGGAACGCGTCGAGGACATTGTGCCGTTAGCCACGCACTTCCTGGACCAGCTCTGTGCCGAATCGGCGCGCGACCCGATAAAGCTCACCAGGCAGAACATCGTCATGCTGAAGAAACACGGTTGGCCGGGCAATGTTCGCGAGCTGAGGAATGTCATCGAACGGGCCGTGATCCTGACAAAAGGCGCGAGGCTGCGTCTCGACCTGGCATTGGGCGACATCGCCGCGTCCAACGCAGTGCGTGACGAATCCGCCCGGGACACGCCGGCGTTCCTCACGGAAGAGGAGTTCCGCCAACGAGAAAAGGAGAATCTCGTCGCGGCTTTGCGCGCTGCAGACTGGCGCGTCTGGGGCCCCGACGGGGCGGCGGCAATGCTGGGCATAAAGCCGTCGACGCTGTCCTATCGGATGAATGCATTCAATATCGAGAAGGACGCGCAGTAAGGTGTAGCGGGTCAATCGGGCGTGACGCGCCGGGTTATCAGCTTCTGGCTGTCCGTACCAGCAAGCGACCCCGCAGAAAATCGATCACGAGATCGCGTTCTTCGAAGAACTCCAGCCCGACTATCGCCATCGGCCGGTCGTCGAAACCCAGAACGGTGAAGACCTGCAGATCGCCGATTAGAAATCGCCGGTTGCGCCAGAACAAATCCTGGACCTGCAATTCGTGGACGGTCAGCTCCGCGGTGATGGGCGCAGTCTCGACAGCGCCTGCCAGTTGCTCCTCTTTTCGGGGCTGCCGGTGCAACACGCCAACTGCCCTTGCGGCGCGCCAGTTCATCACGTTGGCGTTGGAGCCGAGATCCAGCATCGCGGGGATGGTTGCCGCGCGAATGTGCAGGTAGATCCCGTACGCGGCCGCGTCGCTCGTACCTACCTGGAGACGCTGTATCGGTATCGACGTCCAGCCCAGGTATGACCGTTCGCTGACCGATGCCGGGGCATAAAGTCGCACAACGTGCTCGCGGGCGTGCAGTCCGACGGCGTAACGGCGGAGAAAATCGACGCCGAGTATGCCATCGACCTGCGCAAGTGGCGGTTCGTTGGCAGGCAGAGAGACGACGCGTGCGTTTTCCCACGTTTCGCTGCCGACGCTCAAAGCGGGGACGTTAACGACCGGAAAATCCCCTGAGCCGACCATGCCCTGGACCATGACGGTTTCATTCTCCAACAAAGCGAGCCCGGCAGCTTTCCGGGTCCTGTCGAAAAGCACCGATATGCTTGCGCCTGTGTCCAGCGCAAACTGAAATGGACCCTCGCCATTGACCATGGTGTCGACCAGGATGTGGCCGTCGTCGCCGACCCGGTAGGAAATGACAGCAAGCGCTTCGTCGTCCTGTAGCACTAGCGGGCTGGCGCAGCCCGCGATGACAATCATCGCCGCGATAAGCAGGGCCATACCTGAAAGGCAGTTATTCGAGGTCGGCATAGACCAGTAATCGTCGCACAAATTCGGCGCCGACAGCATGCGTAACAGGCGCAGCGTGCCGATGTCCACCTTGCGAAGACGATCGAGCGACCAACTGCCCTGACCGCGTCTTGTTCATTGCTCCGTGCGCAACAATTGACAGCGCTGTCATATTGTGCTGCAATTTGTCACCGATCATTCAGTAAGATCCGAAACGCCTGTTTCATTTGCCGGCGCGGACAATTCCACTCCAAAGAGCCCGGTATGCTGACCCAAGCCAAGTTACCAGTCTTTACACTGCTGGCCGCCATTTCATTGCTGTCCGGTTGCGGAGGGGGCGGCAGTAGCGCAAGTACGAGCACGCCTGACCGAACCGCGCCGGTGATCACGGTGACCGGTCCGCCGACCGTTAACCATGAGCAGGGCACCGTCTACGCCGACCAGGGCGCAACCGCAACGGACGCCATTGACGGTTCGGTCACAGTCGTGACGAGCGGCTCGGTAGGCGCCGATGCCGGCACGTACACAATCACCTACACCGCGACTGACAGCGCCGGCAATTCCGCGACGGCGACGCGCACAGTCATCGTGGCAGATACGACGGCTCCTGTGATTACCATGGTTGGCCCGGCATCGATCAATCACGCGCAGGGTACCCCTTTCACCGATCCGGGCGTGTCGGCAATGGATACTGTCGACGGTTCGGTAGCTGTCGTAACCACGGGGTCCGTTGATTCAGCAATGGCGGGCATGTATAGCCTGACCTACTCGGCGACGGACGGTGCAGGAAACTCGGCCACCGCGTCGAGAACGGTCATCGTCGAGGCGCCGCCGCCGGCGACAGATCTGCTGGTGTTTGCCAACGGCGCTGTCGACCCGATCTGGGACAGGGGCATCAATGCATTCGATGCTGCGATCGGCTTTGGCGAGTGCAACAACGATGGCGGCGCGGCGTGTCCGAGCATCGGTTGGCAACTGGTTGCCGATAGTCAGCGAGGCGACGTTTTGCAGGTGACACACACCGCAGCCGGTGACCTGGCCGGGGTGTTCATCGCCGCCAACACTCCGATCGATGTCTCCGCATTTTCGGGGGGCAGCGTTGTCTTCGACGTCAAGGTCATAAGCGGCGACAGCAATATCACGATGAAGCTCGACTGCGTGTTCCCCTGCACATCGGGTGACCAGGCGCTCGGCAGCAAGGGAGCTTCGGGCTGGGAGACGGTTGAGGTACCGTTTGCGACACTGGTCTCCGGCGGACTGGACCTCGCCAATGTCAACACGGGCATCGTAATCTGGGCGAGCAACGCCACCAGCACGGTTTTTCAAATCGACAACGTTCGGTTTACGGGGTTCGACGACAGTGGTCCGCCTCCCACCGGCGGCTACACCATCACACCCTACGGCGCAGGCAGTATTTCCGACACGATCAACCCGGCCAGCTATCGTTGCGTTGTTGATTTCGGCAACTGGATTTACAACGCGGGCGTGGTCGAGCCGGCCATACCGGCGTGCAATGCGACAACAGGCATTCCAACCGGTACACCTGTGCCACGCTACCCGCAGCTGAGTGGGCCGGCGGCAGATGGCCCAACACCCACCCACAAATGGTGGGGTTCGATCCCGTTTCTCGGTGAGATGACGGTCGGCGATCCCAACGACGCGGCCTACATCACACCCGACCCGATTACTGCCCGGATTACGAACAGGGGTGTTCGCGTCATGGGCATCCCGTCGGGACTCGCGTCCACGAACGATGGGTTCCTGTACCAGATCCCCGATCCCTTTAGTGAGGTCTTCGACGGCATAGCAATCGGCAACTCGAATTTCACCGGTATGGATGCCTATCTGAAAGATCATAGCGCCGGGTCCGTCACCGTCGAGTGGCAGAGCGCCGGGCAGGCGGTGATGGAAGCGACCTTTGTGCACGGTTCGCCCTATGTCTACGTCAGGGCTTATCAAGGGGAACTGGTCGTGCGCACGCTGCGCGCGGACGGCGGAGAGAAAGGGACCTTCTACAATCAGGGTAACAGTCTCGGTATCTGGACCAACGTTGCGGGCAACCACAACAACTTCCTGGTCACCGGAGAGGGCAATACGACATTTGCCAACACCTCCGGCAACGAAATCATCGTCAGCAATACGGCGAACGAGCTTACGTTGACATACCTGCCGCAGACGGCAGGAACACCCAGTGACACACTGACGAGCTTTTTCGAATCCCGGGCGCGCAATATAGTTGCAGCCGTCGAGATCGATTACGCCGTTGACCGGGCTACTAACAACGTGACGGTAAGCCACGCATACCGCGATACCCAGGGAGCGCCAATCGAGACTATCGCCGGCCTGCACCCGCTGCACTGGAAAAACACGTCCCAACCGAGTTCCGGCTACCAGGTCAGGAGCGCCCGCGGAACAATCAAGTTCAGCCAGACCGACAGCTTCGACTACCAGCTGCCGTCTGTCGGTGTTCTTCCGGCCTTGCCTTCGATCAACGGTACATTCGATCAGGTGACGCTGGAAAACCTGGTGAGCCAGTTTGTCGCGCAAGGGCCGGCTGCATGGAACGACCGGACCGATACTTACTGGGCCGCAAAGAACTACGGCAAGGTAGCGGAACTCATCGCGATTGCTGATTCCATCGGTATGAATGCCGAGGCGACGCAGTTGCTGGACTGGTTGAAAGCGGAACTCGCCGACTGGTTCACAGCAGAAACCAACGGCAACCTCGACGTCGTGAAGTATTTCGTCTATGACGATGAATGGAACACTTTGCTGGGCTTGGAAGAGTCGTTTGCCTCACATCAGCAGCTCAACGATCACCATTTTCATTACGGCTATTTCGTGCGTGCGGCGGCTGAGATTTGCCGAATGGACATTGCCTGGTGTGGCGCCAGTCAATACGGACCGATGATCGAACTGTTGATCCGCGATTATGCCGGGGACGCCAACGATCCGATGTTTCCTTATCTGCGGAATTTCGATCCGGCCAACGGATTCTCCTGGGCATCAGGTCCCGCGAATTTCGTGCGCGGCAACAACAACGAATCCACGTCGGAAGCAGCGAATGCTTATGGCGCTATTGTCTTGTACGGATTGATCACCGGCAGGGACGATCTGGTAGAGAAAGGCATGTACCTGCATGCCTCAACGGCAGCAGCGTACTGGCAATACTGGAACAACATCGACGGGTACAACAATGTCGGCGCCGACGAAGACAACTTTCCACCGGGCTACAATCGAATCACGACGTCGATCATCTGGGGCGACGGCGGCGTCTTCTCCACCTGGTTCAGCGGCGCCTTTGCGCACATCCTGGGGATTCAGGGGCTGCCGTCGAACCCTCTGATTCTGCACGTGGGCCAGTATTCCGACTACATGGTCGACTACGTGACTCTGGGTCTGAGCGAGTCATCCAATATCAAACCTTCCGGGCTCCCCGACGATCAGTGGCGTGACCTCTGGTGGAATCTCTGGGCAATGACCGACGCAGACTCGGCCATAGCCGACTACGACACAGTGGCCGACTACGTCCCTGAAGCAGGGGAGACCAAAGCGCATACCTATCACTGGATCCATACGTTTAGCAGGCTGGGCCACATGAAAACGGGAACGGGAGCGCTCACGTCCGACTACCCGGCAGCGCTTGCTTTCGACAACAACGGGCTGACCAGCTACGTGGTGTACAACTTCACCGGGCAAGCGCTGGCGGTTACGTTCAGTGACGGCCACATGGTAAACGCTGCGCCATACGGTTTTACGCTGACGACCAACTAGAACAACGCTTAATGAAGTTCCCCGGGCCCGAAGGCGAGTAGCAACGCCAGCAGGGTTAGCGTCCTCGTCTGTCTAGTCATCGTCTTGCGCGACAAAGGCCCGCTCGGCCACTGCCTTCATCCGGCGAATGTAGTCGTTGGTCGACCAGCCGCATTCCTGAGTGAGATTCTCCCAGTTGGGCACCAATAACAGGGTCCATAGCGCGTCCGTGGCTTTCGGCCGGGTCCAACCCGCGGCAAGTTTGCCGTCCACGTGCAGCGCGTCGATCGCGGCGCGGCACCCGTCGCGCATGGCCAGCATGCGATCCTGCCACGCGGCGGCAGCGGCTTCGTCGGTGTCCTGCGCCATCATCAGGGCCTTGCCGACGCCATAGATCTCCGGAATGTAATTTCCCCAGCACTCGATGTAGAGCGCAAGGCGCTCGGTACCGGAGGTTGCCGCACGGGAAGGGGCGAGCCGGCTGTCCACATCGAGCTTCTCGTCCAGGTACCTCGTCGCCGCAGCCAGCAACTGCGCGCGCGAGGCGAAGTGCAGGTAGACAGCCTGGCGCGAGATGCCTGTCTCTTTCGCAATATCCCCCATGCGCACCCCCTTGCCGCCATGCACCTCGAGCATGCGCACGGTCGCCGCAAGGATTTTCTCTCTTGTATCGACATTTTCTCTTGACATGGTGTCAAGTGTTCCCTAAAGTTGACAGCGTGTCAATTGACACAGTGTCAAGTAAACGGTGTCGACGAAACAACGGGAGACGATCATGAACACCCAAATTAACAGCGCACACAATTCTGACCAGCTCACACTTGTACTGGGCGGGACCGGCAAGACGGGCCGACGCGTCGCGGACCGGCTGCAAAGGCGCGGAATCCCCACGCGTATTGCGTCACGATCTGCCGAGCCATCGTTCGACTGGGACGATTCAAATACCTGGGACGCGGCACTCGAGGGTGTCAAAGCCGCATACCTGACGTATGCGCCCGATCTCGCGATTCCTGGCGCCACCGACGCGATTCGACGCTTTGTCGACAAGGCGGTGGAACAGGGCGTCGAACGCCTCGTGTTGCTGTCCGGACGCGGCGAAGAGGAAGCGCAGCTTTGCGAACGCATCGTCCAGGATTCGGGCATCGACTGGACCGTTGTTCGTGCCAGCTGGTTCAACCAGAACTTCTCCGAAGGCGAGTTCCTCGGCATGGTCCTCGACGGCGCGATTACGCTACCTGCGGAGAACGTCCCGGAGCCGTTTATCGACGTGAACGACATTGCCGACGTCGCCGTCGCAGCGCTGACCGAAGAGGGACATGCCGGCGAGGTTTATGAGGTCACCGGGCCGCGCATGCTGACGTTTACGGAGGTTGCAGAAGAGATTTCGCGTGCCGCCGGCCGAAACATCGAGTTCGTCCAGATTCCCAGGGAGGCCTTTGCAGACGCCATTGCTGAATCGGGCGCCCCGGAAGAAATCGCGTGGCTGTTGAACTACCTGTTCGACACTGTCCTCGACGGTCACAATGCCTACGTTTGCGACGGTGTAAAGCGGGCATTGGGGCGCGAGCCGGCGGATTTCAGCGACTACGCGCGCCGCATCGCCGCCAGAGGCGTTTGGGATGTGACTGCATCTGACGATAAGGAGGTGGCGGCATGAACAGCCTGATTTCTGCACTCGCAGTGCTGGCCCTTCTGGGGTCGGCGCTGATCGGCGGCGTCTTCTTCGCCTTCTCGAGTTTCGTTATGAAAGCGCTCGCGCGAGTGCCCTCCTCGGAGGGCATGGCCGCTATGCAGTCGATCAACGTCGTCGTCATCAACCCATCGTTCCTGGGAACGTTCATGGGAACGGCCTTCCTGTGTATCGCCGTTATCGTACTTGTGTTGGTCGGCGACGGTCATCCGGGCGCGGCGCCCTTTCTCGGCGGCGCTGCGCTCTACTTTGCAGGCACTTTTCTCATCACGATATTCGGTAACGTGCCACTCAATGACCGGCTGGCGGCCACGTCGGTTACGGACGCGGATGCCGTCAGCCTGTGGTTGCGTTACCTGGACCGGTGGACGAAGTGGAACCACGCGCGCACAGTCGCCGCGGTCGGCTCGACCATGCTGTTTACGATCGGCCTAATGCAGAACGGGGGCTAGGCTGGCGCTGCAGCTTGTCGGCGCGCACCAGGCCGGTAATGGTTGGCTCATCGGGCATCTGCGGTTCGCGGGCGATCAGGGCCGGTATTGGCCGGTCGGGAAAGCGGCCCAGCCAGATAACAGCGAGTCCCGGCACCGTTACGAATTGTTACAGCTAGATGATGGCGCCGAAGTACAACAAGACGGGATCATTGATTTGATGAAACTGCTCCCCTCTTTACGGTCGGACTCGAATGTAGCGATTGTCGGCGCCAGCGGCGGCATTGGTCTGGCCCTGGTCGAGTTGCTGGCGGCGGACGAAGGCGTGCGCAGTATTCACGCTATTTCGCGATCGTCTGTGCCGTTGCGTGCAGGCAACGTTCATGGGCATCAGCTCGACCTTAACGATGAAGCATCGATAGAGGCGGCGGCCGTTGCCGCGTCGAGCGATGACCCGCTCGACCTCGTCGTCGTGGCCAGTGGCATTCTGCACCGCGGTGATGAGCTGCAGCCAGAGAAGAGCATGCGCGAGCTGAATGCGAAGTCGCTCAACGATGTTTTGTCCATCAATACCATCGGACCGGCGCTGGTCGCAAAGCACTTCCTGCCGCGATTGCGGCATCACGGGAAGACCGTTTTCGTGGCCCTGTCGGCACGCGTTGGCAGCATTGGCGACAATCGTCTTGGTGGCTGGACGTCTTATCGTGTGTCGAAAGCTGCCCTCAACATGCTTGTGCGCACGTTTGCGATCGAGCACGCGCGGCGTTTTCCCGAATCCATCGTGGTTTCGCTGCACCCCGGTACGGTGGCCACGCCCCTCTCCAGGCCGTATACATCGCGTGTCGATGCGTCGCGGCTTTTCTCGCCAGCCGACGCCGCTGCGAAGATCGTCGGCGTTGTCGACCGACTCGAACCCGAAATGACCGGCGGGTTTTTCGCGTACGATGGCTCGTGGATAGAATTCTAGCGAACAAGAGGCGCGATCTCGTTTTCGGCGCCAGCGGGTACATCGGCACAAACCTGACCGAGTTTCTCCTTGGCGAGGGCAGGGTTGTCCGGGCATCGTCGCGCAACCCCGAAGTCCTCGAGGGCCGCGGCTGGCACGACGTCGAAATCTGTGCCGCCGATGCACTCGCGCCGGATTCGCTGGACACAGCATTGGCGGATGTGGATACGGCCTACTACCTGGTGCACTCGATGGCCTCGGGCCGGTCTTTTCCCGAGCTCGACGCGCAAGCGGCGCAGAACTTCGCCGCCGCGGCGCAGCGGCAGGGTGTGCAGCGAATCGTATACCTTGGCGGCCTCACACCCGAAGCTCCGCGTTCCGCACATCTGCGCTCGCGACAGGAGACCGGTGACATCCTGCGATCGGGGTCCGTGCCGGTCACCGAGTTACGGGCCGGGATGATCATCGGGCCGGGCTCCGCGGCCTGGGAGGTCATTCGCGACCTCGTGAACCACTTGCCATTGATGGCCACGCCGCGCTGGGTCTCGACGTTATCCTCACCGATCGCGCTGTCGAATCTCCTCCGATACCTGGCGGACGTTCCGAAACACGATGAAATGGCAGGCCAGGTCTTTGACGTTGCCGGGCCGGACGTACTGACCTACCGGGACATCATGCTGCGTTACGGAGCGCTCGTCGGCAAGAGGCCCCGTGTAATTCCCGTCCCCTTGTTGTCCCCGCGATTGTCTTCCTACTGGCTGCGGCTCGTGACCTCGGTGCCGACTAATATTGCGCGTGCATTGATCGACGGTTTGTCGCAGGACGTAATAGCGTCAGACAGCCGAATCGGGGAGATCATTCCGCAGGAATTGTTGTCGTTCGACGAGGCCGCGCGCGCCGCGCTGGACGCCGATCGCAAACACGCTGTTCCCATACGCTGGGTGGAAGGCTCTATCGCTTGCCGCAGTTTTCGTCCCGACTACGGCTTCTATGCGAAGCAGGCTGGCGCGGACACGAGCACGTCGGCGTCAGCCACCGATGTGTGGCGAGTGGTTTCCGGCATCGGCAATCGCGGCGATTTCTTCTTTGCGCCCGTGCTCTGGTGGTGTCGACGTGCAGTCGACTGGCTGCTTGGCGGCCCGAGCTTTCGGCGTCGCCGGCGTCATCCGTCCGATCTGCAAGTTGGTGACGTCATCGATGCCTGGCGCGTAATAGCGATCGAACCAGACGATAGGCTTACATTGTTGATGGAAATGAAAGCGCCCGGATCCGGCGTGCTCGAATTCAACGTGGCCGATGATGGCGCGTTGCGCCGCCTGTCGGTGCATGCCTACTGGCATCCGGCGGGTGTCGCCGGATTGCTCTACTGGTACCTGACACTGCCGTTTCACAGCTTGCTGTTTCGCGGCACGGGCCGCGAAATCGCGGCGCGCGCGTCGGCGCCGCACTGAGCCGAGACGTTTTGATACAGAAATACGGTAGCGTCCCGAGCACCTCGATCCCGAAGCAGTACGCGAGGTCATTACGCTAAGTGCGCCGGTGGAGGGTGGACCCAAGTACAAGACCACAGGCGAGCGCTTCGCGAACGCGAATAAGATGGATCTGGATGAGCTGGAACACCGGATCCACGAACTCAATTCCCGCGGCATAGGCTGCCCATTGACGGTTCTGTACAGTCGTGGCGACGTGATCGTGAACTGGCGTGCAGCGATCGACAGGTACAATACCCATGCCCGCCATGTGCGTGTGCCGGGTTCGCATCTGGGACTGGTTGTGAATCCCGTCGTTTGGCGGCAAGTGGCACGCTCGCTGGCGGCATCGGCAACGCTGCACGTTTCTGCCAATCAGGTTTAAACGAGTACCGGCTATTGCTTCGATCCGGATTTCCCGGACAAGAAGAACACCGGCAGGTAGCACAGGTAGAATCCTGCAATCAACTTCGTCATCCAGGCGTCGCCGAGCACATCCATTCCGGCCCCGACGACGAGCGGGCCAACCATGGTGCCCGCGGCCCACATGCCCGTGTAGAGAACGCTTGCGGCTGCCAGCTCAGCGCCTCGAAACTGCTGCCCCAGCAAAATCACGCCCATCGCGTAGATCATGCCTTCGACGCCACCCAGCGTGAACGCAAAGACCGGGCCGGCCACGGGCGCCGCAATAATCTCCGGCAACACGTAGAACCCGATCATGGTCAGCACGATGCACGACAGCAACAGTTTGTGCCGATGCATGTGGTCAGCCAACCAGCCGAGCGGCAACTGGAGGAAGACGCCTCCCAGGGCGAATGTCGTCAGCAGGGACAGGCTGCGCGCCTCGCCCAGCCCGATGTGAATGCCGAACAGCGGGAAGAAAGCGATAAACGCCTCTATCGCAGCAGCGTAGGTAAGGTTCAGCAACATGATGTGCGGCACGATGCGGAACACTCGCCACAGAGAAGAGTGGCTCTCGTCCGTATCGCCGTCTTGCTCAATGCGCAACCAGATCAGGGGAATGCCAGCGAAAATGACCAGGCCTGCCGTCACGACGAAGGGCAACAAGCCGCTCGTACCCGTCATGATCAACACCAGTGGCCCGAGTGCGAAACCGGCGGCCCCTGCCGAGCCGTAAATGCCGATGATGCGACCGCGCCAATTGTCTTCCGCGAGTTCGTTGATGACGGCCTCGCTTGCAGACCACAAGATGGCCGCGGTGGCACCCAGCATGAAACGCAATGGAAACCAGAGAACGACGTCCTGAAACAGGCCGAGCGTAATCAGCATCAACGCCGCAACCACGGTCGCGAGCCGCATTAGGCGCGCGGCACCGATACGCATTATCAACCGAGGGGCAAACGGGGCGATGACCACGCCCGCGCATGCTTGCGCGACGATGCTCAGGCCGATGACCGTCTTGCCGATGCCTTGTGCATCGAGTACCAGGGACAGTAACGGCAGAGTTAACCCGTAGACGAGGTTGACGACAACCATTGACGCAATGACGGCCAGCAGGCCTTTATTGCGATCCGTGAGCGTGATGGCAAAGATTGTCGACTCCGTCTGCGAGGGGCGTGCGGGATTTGTGTCATCATAATCGCCTCAAGCGAACCGATGGAAGCCCACAGACGATGGCCACTGGCGAACAGCTACTGCACGAAGCGCAATACGCTTTCCAGAGCATCACGTTTGGTGAGTCGCGCGAGAACAAGCGGAACGCGTCCCGCGCCAAGTCACTTTGCAAGAAGATCATCCGCAAGTACCCTGCCAGCACCGAGGCCGCCGAGGCCCATGCCATCCTGAGGCGTCTGGGGGAGGAGGCTTATATCTCCGAAATGCCATCGCGACATCGCCACGTGCCGCAGAGCGTGCATCACAAAGCGTCATCGCCGACACCGCAACCACAGAGCAACGTCGGCAGCGATAGCGAAGTGGTGGCATTCGATTGGGAAGGCCTGTTCAACTGGTTATTCTCTTTGCCGAAAGCCATTCTCGCAGTGGGCGTGATCGGAGTCATTTTCCTTTTCGGAATATTCGGCCCGTTACTGCTCGTTCCCCCGATTCTGTTCATTCTCCTCACCGGACCGTTGCGGCAAATTCTGAAGCCGGAGCAACGCAAGGACCTGAATGCGTTCATCGTCAGGGCCAACGCGTACATCGAGAACCAGCGAATCTGACCCGGAGCAGCCGGTGGCGCGAAATTGATCGCTACGGCCATCCATGGGATATTGGGGCCGGACCAAACGGGCGATATCGATATGGCCGAAGAGATGCCCCTCTATACACTCGCCTCCGCCGTCGAGCAGCGATACAAAGAGCAATTTTCGGATGCCCTGGAAAACTGGAGGGGCATTGAAACAAAAGCCCAGGGTCTGGTCGCGATCGCAGGAATTCTGCTGGCAGGTATCTTCGCAATCGTAAGCGCAGAAAGTTTTGCGGCCGAAACCGCCGTTCGTCTTGCGCTCGCCGCCAGCATCGTTTCGCTGACGGTGGGATTGATCAACGCGGTACTGGTGTTGAGGATGCGGGACATGCGCGCGCCACCGCAAGCGAAACTCCTCAGAGACATGCTGGGCGATATCGCCAAACTCGGCGATGACGCGATCAATGACGAGGTCATGTCGTCATTCATTCAGCAACAGTTCGACGCATGGGAGAACGCCGTGGATGATATGAAATCGCATATCCAGTCAAAAGCCCGTGATCTGCGTGTGTCCGTTTTCTTCATTCTCGCTGCGCTCCTGCTTTTGACAGTGCCAACGCTGTTCACGGTCGCAATGCGATGAGGACATGCTATGAAATGCACTAAAGAGGGTTGCCAGTCCAGGGCAAAACCGGGGTCGCTTTATTGCGCAAGCCACAATATGGATCTGGGCGGCAGCGACACGCGAATCACCCGGCACAAAAGGAAAGTCGCGAAACGCAAGACCAGGAAGAAAGTCAGGCACAAAAAACGGTAGACAGGCTTTCGACTCGGACGACGTTGAGGACATTTTCGGTTTAGCGACCTTGCGACGCGCTGCGCGCCTACTGCGGCAATTCAATCCCTGAGGTCAATGCTTCGAGCTGGTCCGGCGCGCGATTGATCCTGGTGAGAATAAGAGGCGGGTCTAATCTGTGTGGCGCGAACGCAGTCTCTGTTCGCGCGTCAGCTCACGCGGGTGAAGCGCCTTTCGCAGGCCATCGAACTGGTGGCTGATGGCGAGCCACGGATGCCGAAACAGCATGCGGGGACCGGCGTAACGCATGATGGCCCTCACCTGGGCACGCCGAGCCGGCTTGTAGCAGTGGACGGGGCAGTTGGCGCAGGTCGGCTTGTCTTCGCCGTAGGGGCATTTGTCGAGACGTAACTCGGCGTAGTCCAGGAAATCCCGGCACTTGTTGCACACTTCATCCATGGGCGGGTCATGGCGAGCGGCACAATAGATGCCGACCATCTTGTTCATGGTCAGTCTTTCGCGTGCCAGTCGTCTTTTTTGCGAACGCATACCGAACTCGTTTCGGGATTTCGGGCTCAGGTTAGCGGCTGTCAGCGCGAGGCTCGATAGCGGCTTTCCGAGATATCGGTACGCAAAAAGCGCGGTTCCGGATGCCTCGGCTACGGTGACGGCTCCAGCTCTTCCATCGCAACGTCCCTGACATGACGGTCGCTGTCGGCAAGGAATCTTCGCATCAGCAGATGCGCCGCGTCGGTGCCGACGTCGGACAGTTCCAGCACGGCGAGTTCGCGGATTTCAGGTTTATCGTCATTCAACGCCAGAGCCATCGTACCGACCGCCGCGTCGTCGCCCAGCTCGGCGAGGACTTCAATGGCAATCGCGCGAACGGTCGGGTCCTCATCCGACATTGCGTATCCGAGCCCGGTAATTGCGTCGTCGCCTCCGAGGGCGCCCAACGAATCCACGGCCTCGATGCGAATGCCCGGATCCGGGTCATCGAGCAAACTGAGCGGCGACGGGCGGACGAGATGTGCGGGCGCAACCGCGGCGTCGAAAGTCGGAACGTGCATCGACGCCGCGTCCGTGGCCAGTTGCGGCGCCGATGACTCTGTTGCAGGCGTCTCACGCTGCATCGCGAGTGGCGGTGAGGGCGGCTGGTCGGCATCGCTGCTTTCGGGCAACAACAGCCTGCTGTTGGCCAGGCCGAGAATCGTGCATAGCGCAGCGATGCCGATTATCCAGAGACCGGTACGCGACATTATTCGCCGGTTTCGAATTCGCCGACGGAGATCGTCGAGTTACCGTTGACTTCGATCGCAAGGATTTCGAATTCGTACACGCTCTCCGGGCGCAGGAACTCAGCACCTACCGTTACCTCGGTGATGTCTCCCGGCAGGTTGATCAGTGCGCGCCGCGTAGATCCGTCGACCCAGGGTACGGTTCTCTCAGGTTCGACCTGGTCTACGATTACCTGGTATTCCGCGATGGTCACCGCGTCACCCGCAATGAAATCCGTCGTCACGGCGTCCCAGTCGATGAGGAGCGGCTCATGCGCACTCACTATGACGACCTCGTCCTCGACGTCAGACACGGGCGCCACGATCTCCGGCAATGCCGGCATGCGGTGCGAGAACACGACCTCGCTTTCGTAGTCGTCACCGTCAAGACTCGTCGACTCAAACTCGTACAGACCTTCCGGCCAGCGGGCGAGAAAGTCCTCGATCGGCTCGTCGAAGTTCGGTTCTTCTTCGAGGTAGTGACTGGGAACGGAGGCGAAGAAGATCTCGCTGACGCCGTTCTGGCGGCGCAACTTGCCACGCGTCCTCGACGCAAAGATCCTGCGGTCTCGCGGGTCCGTGATCTTGAGGTTTCCCCAGTGACCGTCCGCGAAGATCTGCAATTCAATGTCTTCCTCGGTCAGTTCAATGATCATCACGGCGACGGGAAAGGGAACCTCATCGCCGTCGTCATCGGCAAACGCCGGAGATGTGGTAGCGGCAAGAGCAATCGCCATCAATGGTATAGCCAGTATTCTTGAAATCGTCATTAGCAAGCCCTCCGAGTACATGTCGGAGAGTTAGACAGTTGCGACTTCGAGAATCGGTCGGCCCACAGCGCAGGCGCGGTGTGGCTATACTCAGACACGGGATATTCTTGGAGGCCGGCGATGCGTCAAAGGGTCAGCAGTCTGGGTTTCAGAGAGGGCGGAGATTATGCACGCCTGACGCAGTACATCGACGCCGTCCACACGTATCGCCTGAAAAACAAAAAGCCGGGCGACAATCGTGGCGCCGGAACGAAGGGCGTCAACCGGACCTCGGCACTCGTAGCGATATCGCTGGTCGACGAATCCGTGAACGTCATCTTGCGGCGAGCTGGTCTGGACTGGGAATCGTTCAGGCGTTTTGCCGCGATGGACGGATTCGATGCACCCAGAATATCGCCGGGCGACACCAGAGAGTTCAATATTGTCGCATCGCTGCAGCGCAGCCTCGAAATCTATGCTCGCGATTTCCCGCAAAAAAGTGTCCTCGATGCAGCGGGACTGGCCTACGGCATCATCGCGTCGGCACTCGAAAAGCCGGGCCATCTCGCCGACAGGCTACGGAAAGCGGGCCTTACGGACCCCGGGCCCGCAAGGGAGAAATTAAAGGCGCTGGTAGAAAGCACTCCTGCACGTTCCGGTGACATAGCGTTGTCGCCTTCAGTCGAGAGGATAGTGAGCAAACTCAGTGACGAGCCTGCCGTGAGCGCCTGGGATATCGTGCTGGCAATGTGCGCTTATCACACCGGATACGGCTCAGGCAAAGCCGCGGAGCTGTTGCAGCTCGAAGCCGGTCCTGGCAATCCGGTCACGATGCCGGTAGAGGAGTGGATGAAGGACGTCCAGGAAACGCTGGACGCAAAGCGAGTCGACAAGATCCATGGTCGGCTGCTGATATTGGCACTTGCCAGGCTCGATCCGGATCTGGGCCGGTTTCTGAGGACTGCGGAGTTTCTACAGGCGGTGGAAGCCGAGGTGACTCCGGCGAGCGACGAGCTATTCGTGGACGACACCGTATCGTTCAATCCCACGGAGTTGTTCTCGGATGCCGTGTCGGTGCAGGATCATTTTGCGCGCAAGCCGTTGGCAGGCAACCTGGCGCGACTGATCGACCGGCTGTGGTACGCACAGCAGAGACGGCCCACTGTCGACTCGACCATGATTCACATCGACGGGCGCTGGGGGTCCGGCAAGAGCACTTTTCTCGGTTTCCTGGCCGACGCGTTGCACGCCATTCGGCAGGGTTTTCCGTGGCAACACAACTGGATCGTCGTCAGATTCAACGCATGGGAAAACCAGCATTTCCAGACACCGTGGTGGCCGCTTTACGACAGCATCTACCGTGGCGTCAGAAAACAGCTGCTCTGCCGCGACAACCAGAGCATCGAATTCCCGTTTAGCGAGTACTGGTTCCGGCTCAAGCCACGGGCACTCCTTTTATGGGCGCTTCTCCCGGTATCGGGTTTCTTCTTCTATTCGTTCATTACCGGTAGTTTTCCCGGTTTCGCAAAGATTGAAACTGACTGGATCAAGCAGGTTGGTACGATTCTGACCGGCGCCGCGACAGCCGTTACGTTCCTGTGGAACGTGCTGGTGCCGGGGAAAATTGAATCAGCCGATTCGATGGCGCAGTACATAGACAGCAGCGACTCGCCGCTCGAAAAAATCTCGCGCCGTTACGAAAGAATGCTGGAAAGCGTCAACCGGCCGGTCTGCGTGATGATCGACGACCTGGATCGATGCGACAAGGAATACGTTGTCGGATTACTGGAGGGCATCCAGACCCTGTTTCGCAAGAAGCCGGTCGTCTACGTCATAGCGGGCGACAGGCGCTGGATTGACCAGTGTTTCGAAAAACATTACGCCGAGTTCGATGGTTTGGGGCTCGAGGACGAGCGCAAACTGGGTCAACACTTCCTGGAGAAACTCGTGCAACTCTCCTTCACGATTCCCGCTCTGAGCCAGCCCGAGGTGGTCCGGTATGTCAGTACGCTGACGCGTTCAGGATCGACTGACGCGACTAAACTGGACGAGGAACTCGAGGAACAACGCGAGACCGTCGGATCCATCACCACGTTCAACGCAGTGTTCGAGCCGAGCGAGAACGAAGGCGATACAGATGAAACGACGCCTGAAATTCCGCTCGCCCGGCGCATGGCACTGGTCGAGCGGATTGCCGAACTGGAGCCCGAAGAAGTGCAGCAGCATTTTCTCGCCCAGATACCCGAGTTGCTCGATCGAAATCCGCGCTTCATCAAACGACTCGTCAATGCTTACTCATTTTACGTTTCCGCAGGCTTATTGCTCGGCGTCGTAAACGACGAAGAAAGCTCGCGCAAGTTGGCGCTGTGGACCGTGATGGTCACTCGTTGGCCGGATATTGCGCGCGTCTTGAGTACTCACGCCGACCTCGTCGACGACCCGGAGGCCTGGGCAGCGCCGTTCCGCCGGCTTCCGGACGAGGTGCGCGCACGTATGCGCGCTCCAGCAATTACACAATTCCTGCGCGACGGCGGTTTGCAGGGCGAGGATCTGGCCAGGTTTGCCGTTCTACTCGGTGTTGAGGCCGACGAGGCAAACGAACTCTAATGGCCTCCCCGAACAACGCTCAGCCGGCCCACAGATCGCAGCGCAATTCTTCGCCGTTGCCGTCCCGATCGCTTGCCTCATCCTGACGTTCTGTTTCCTGCGCAAGCCGGAGATGATCGAGATTGTCTGACGTACTTTTCTGACGCTCTATCGATCGTTCTGTTCCTGCGTCACGTGTCCGGTTCTTCTTGCACGCCACCTGCAGGGCAAACAGGGCGAGTTCGCGCTCTCAATTCGAACTGTGACGACGTCGGCACAATTTGCGTTAAGTTAAATAATCACTGAGAGCTGCCTCACGGCAGCGGCTGTGATTTCGCCCTAGTCTGGCCGGACCCTCGTCAAAGGAGTGTTCCGCAATGAGTGCAGAAGACCTGACGCCGGAGGCGATTGGCCAGCCGGCAATTGAACGGACCGACCGGTCACAGTTCATCAACCGAACCTACACACACCTGCTCGGCGCAATTTTTCTGTTCGCCGGTCTCGAATTCTGGGTGTTTTCGACACCCTATGCAGAGCAGATCGCCTTGTTCATGCTGCAGAAATCCTGGCTTGCCGTGCTCGGTGCTTTCATTATCGCGTCGTGGATTGCGAGCCATGTTGCACATCGAGTCGAGTCGAAAGCTGCGCAATACACAGCACTTGTCAGCTTCGTTGTGGCAGAAGCGATCATCTTCATTCCGATGTTCTACATCGCCAAGGCGGTCGACCCGAGAATCATTCAATACGCCGTCGCGGTCACGCTCGGTGCGTTTGTCGTATTGTCCGCCGTTGCGATGTTCAGCGGGCGCGATTTCTCGTTTCTGCGCTCCTTCCTGCTGTGGGGCGGCGTGATCGCCATCGGCACCATCGTCATGGGTTCTCTGATCGGCTTCCATCTCGGCACGTATTTCTCGATGGCGATGATCGGCCTCGCCGGTGCCTCGATCCTCTACGACACGTCGAAGATCCTGAAGGTCTATCCGGAAGACCGCTATATCGCTGCGTCGCTGGAGCTGTTCGCGTCAATAGCGCTGATGCTCTGGTACGTGCTGCGGTTCTTCCTGTCGCGCGAATAAGCGCAACGCCGAAGCACGAAAGCGACGCCCGTCCCGGTGACCCGGGGCGGGCGTTTTTCGTTCATTTTGCGCTGATATTTCGATCAAAGGGGCACCGTAGAGTAGTTTCCACGATGGTACTGGCGCATTGCGAAGCCTTTAATTGCACTCTCGGATTCAAGATGAGTTCCACCTTATATTGGGAGGCAGGGCAATGCTGGACAAACGAACAGACCTGGCCGGACCGGGTATCAGTACCTACGAAAAGGTCGACGAGGTCCTACCGAAGGATTACGAATCGCTGCTGGGCAGAAAGCGCACGCAAAAGGCCATCTACGACGTCAAGGAGTACATCGAGAAAGGTCTCGCCGAAGAACTGAATCTGTTTCTCGTACAGGTACCGTTGATCGTCGAGGTTGCCTCGGGAATGAACGATATGCTCGATCGCGACGGCTCGCGTACGCCGGTGGAGTTCCATTGCGGTCTCGGCATCGACGAACCCGTGCACGCCTCCATCGTGCAGGCGGCCACCAAGTGGAAGCGTTGGGCGCTCAAACAATTCGAGTGCGAAGTCGGCGAAGGGATCAACACGGACATGAGAGCCGTGAGAAAAGACTACTTTCTCGACCACGACCACAGCAGTTATGTGGACCAGTGGGACTGGGAGCGCGTCATCACCGCGGACGACCGGAATCTCCAGTTCCTGACGCAGATCGTGAGAAAGATCTGGAAGGTCATTACAGGCGCCGAGAAGATGGTCTTGGCTAAGTATCCGGAACTCCAGGATCCCCGCTTCCCACCGCTCCCCGAGGAGCTTCACTTCATACACGCCGAAGAGATCCTTGCCAGGTACCCGGATCTCCCGCGTAAGGAAAGGGAAACCAAGATCATCGAGGAATACGGCGCGGTGTTCATTTACGGCATCGGCTGGGTCCTCGATGACGGCTACCCGCACGAAATGCGGGCCGCTGACTACGACGACTGGGTTACGCCGACCATCGAGAAGGACGGCAAACTGATGCACGGTCTCAACGGCGATATCCTCGTTTACAATCACGTTACCAAACGCCGGCACGAACTGACGTCCATGGGTATCAGGGTTACCCCCGAAACGCTCAAGGAACAGATGAAGATCGCGGAACGTGAGGACGAGTTGTCGCAGCCGTATCACCAGATGATCCTGAACGACGAAATTCCGCTCTCCATCGGCGGCGGCATCGGCCAGTCCAGGGTCCAGATGTTGTTGCTCAGGAAAGCGCATCTCGGGGAAGTGAGCACGACTGTGTGGCCTCAACAGCTGCACGAGGTCTGCGAAAAGCACAACATTTTCGTTCTCAAGTAAGCGCTGGAAGCGGTCTTACGACGAATAGCGTTGAGTGATCAGCGCCCCTGCGCGGGGCGCTGATATCTGAGGGCATGTCTGCAGATGTCTTTGGCCTCATCGGCATCTTTGCCACGGGAATATTCCCCGGAAACATCCAGTCGGATATGATCGTCGCAGTTACTGATGGTGTAACTGACTGGCATCGGTGGACCTCGTAATCCTGGAGAGGAGAGACTATGAGTAAAGACAAGGCAATCAAGTATCCGGGCAAGACGATGAACGTCATGTGGAACGGCCGTCTCTGCATTCACATCGGGGAGTGCGGTCGAGCGCAGGGCGATCTTTTCACTGGTGGCCGCAAACCGTGGTGCCAACCGGATCTCGCCTCCGACGACGAGGTCGAAGAGGTGGTGCTGAGATGCCCGACGGGTGCGTTGACGTTCGAACACAAGGAGGGGTCAAGGACGGAAACGGCCAATGCCGAGAATACTGTTCATGTCGCTCACAGCGGACCGCTTTATTTCAAGGGAGACCTTGCCATCGACGGAGAGGCAAGCGGTGCGAACGGATTGGCCTTTCGCGCAGCGCTTTGTCGCTGCGGGCAGTCAAAGAACAAGCCTTTTTGCGACAACAGCCATGAAGAGGCCGGTTTCCGCGACTACGGCGCCGTCGGTGAGAAAGGCAGTGACCTCGAAGAGAGCGGCGGCAAGCTGACTGTCACGCCGCTCAAGGATGGGCCGCTTTCCGTCAAAGGCAACGTCACAATAACGTCGGCCAGTGGACGCACAGCCTGGCAAGGTACGAAGGTGGCGCTGTGCCGCTGCGGTGCTTCCGATAACAAGCCTTTTTGCGACGGCGCCCACAAAAAGATCGGCTTCGAGTCCTGAGGAGACATCGCCCGCACGGGCTACAAGTGGCTCAATAAAAGTGGATTTTTGTCTGGTATATTATCGAATCAGGACAACCGGCTTGTCTTGGAGTACGCTAACCGGGAAGCATCGAAAAAAAACAGTCAAGAAATCAAACGGGAGCGAAGCCAGCATGAAACGAGCAATCAGCATACTTGTCAGTGTATTTCTCTTGGCCGCGTTCGGAGCCGCCTACGGTGGCTCCGACGACCATCGTCGCAAAGGCCTTGATCGCGAGGCGAAACGTGAACTGGTCCGCGCTGGAGTCACGAAATACGTGGGTGACTTCTCACCGGCGTTTGCGACGGACGTTGGGCAGGGATGGACAAAGCACACCTTTGACCCAGGCCTCGACGACGGCCCCATCTGCATCACCGGCAGTCCTTATTCTGTGTTTACCAAG
Source organism: uncultured Woeseiaceae bacterium (assembly GCA_945788625.1). GTDB lineage: Bacteria > Pseudomonadota > Gammaproteobacteria > Steroidobacterales > Woeseiaceae > UBA1847. Next base: position 13,997 of record CALZMQ010000024.1, on the reverse strand, counting down.
GCACAGAACCCGAAGAAGCTGCTCATAATGTTGCAAGGCGGGGGCGCGTGCTGGCAGGACTTTTACAACTGCAACCTGTTTTCGGAGGCACAGGAGCCGCCACCACCGCCGGTGGGTATCTGGGGCGAGGGGTTTGACACCGGTGCCGAAGTACTTCCGAATCCGATCGGCGACTGGTCCATTGTCTACATGCCTTATTGCGACGGATCTGTGTTCTCCGGCGATAACGCGGTCGTCGATCCCGCCTTCCAGGCGTTCATAGAAGCCGCCTTCGGCTTGCCTCCCGGTGCCGGCCCACAGATTCGGTTTCACCGGGGGCTCCGCAACGTAACGGCCGGCGTCGACGTAGCCCGCTCCATGTTTCGCCGGGCAAAGACGATAATGGTGGCCGGTTCGAGCGCGGGTGGCGTCGGTGCATCGAGTTTTGCACCGTTTCTCGTGCGCATGGCGTATGGCAACAGGCGGAACCTGATGGTGTTCAACGATGCAGGGCCCGTCGCCATCAACCTGTTGGACGTCGACGGAATCAACGCGCGTGCCGCGGACTGGCTATTCGGCCAGTTCTACCCTGCAAGCTGTACCGATTGCGACGACATCATGGGGCAGGGCACGGCCATCATTAAATGGCGGCTCGATCGCGATCGCAGTATCCGCGAATCCTTCTATTCGACAGACGGCGATTCGACCAACCGCTTCTTCCTCAAGGTACCCACGCAGGAACTTTACCGTGGCCTCATCGTTTCCGAGCACGGCGAGCTTAATGCCGCGCACCCGGACCGCTACAAACGCTTCATTCGCAGCGGCGACGATTCCCACACGGCATTGCAGACGCCGCTCTTCTACCTCGGCGACGCCAACGGCGTACCGCTGTTCGAATGGGTCGAGGACTTCGTCGATAAAAAGCGCCATCGACGACGTTCCCGCGACGACGACCATGATCATGACGACGACTGTGATGATGACGACGATCACGGACAAGGCGCCTGGGTCGACATAGTCGAGGACTTCGTCCCGCTGCCGCCGCCAGCCCCATAGACGCGGCAGTACCTGATCTTTCAGGGCCCCTCGTTCGAGGGGCCCTTCTTCGTCTGAAAGTGAGCCAGCCGAGCGTTGGTGATATCGGACCGCTAAATCCTGCTATCGCTCGTCGACGGGCATGTCGGGAAAAGTGTTTCTGAGCATGTACTCGGCCGCGGCTTTGACGATCTCATCGGGCAGATCCGTTCGGCCGCCTCTTGCAGGCATCTCCAGGTATCCCGTGATCGCATGGTCGAGCAACACCGCATCCCAGAGCTTCGACCGGGCGCGCCAGTCTCTTTCCTCTCCGGCGACCGGGGCACCCAGCATGCCGGTTTCGTGGCAACCGGCGCAGTGTTCGTTGTAGGCGGCCTCGCCATCGGCCGTGGTGACTACCTCGAATGCGGCCTCGCCGACATCCGGAGAATCGTCCGATTCATCGTGAGCGCAAGCGACCAGGAACAGCGCGCTTGCCAGCAGGAGAAATGTACGTTTCATTGCAGCACCCCTTTCACCACCACCATGTTGCTGTTTCGGCCGTATGTCAACAATACGCAATCCTGCCTACCAGCCGCTGCGGCCCCTATTTGGCGGGTTTGAAGAAGTCGCCCAGCAAACGGAATTCGGCCGCACGCCTGCTACCCTTGCGCCATGCGAGGCCGATGGTTCGATAACTCGTCTCACGCATCGGGAATAGCCTGACGCGCGTGTTTCTGAGTATCGAAGAACCTCGGGCCATCTCGGGAAGAAAGGTAATGCCGAGGTCTGCGTCGACCATTTCCACCAGTGTCAGCAAGCTGCTGGCGCCGAATCGGCGGACCTTTTGCGTATTGCGGATTTTGCAGGCGGCCAGCGCGTGGTCCCTGAGGCAGTGGCCGTCCTCGAGGAGCAGGATGCTGTCGGAGTCGAGCCGGTTGAAGCGATAGTTGTCGGGATCGACGCGTTTCGTTTTTTCATGGCAGGCGAGGCAGAACGGGTCGCGGAACAGGGCTTCCTCCTCGACACCGCGCATCTGCCACGGGAGCGCCAGTAGCAACAGATCGAGATCTCCGTCCATCATGCGCTCGTAAACGCGCTGCGTCTGGTCCTCGATCAGCAACAAATCGAGGTCCGGGTACGACCTGCGAATTTTCCGCAGGGCACGGGGCAGCACGAACGGCGCGATTGTCGGAATCACGCCGAGCCGAAGTTCACCCGTCAAAGGTTCATTCTGGCCCTGCGCAACCTCAACAAGGCTGTCGAGGTCCCTAAGTACGAGTCGGGCCTGCACCGCGACATCGCGGCCGACGGCGGTAATGGTGACGTTACGATTCGTGCGATCGACGAGTTGTGTCTGCAGCGTCGTCTCCAGTTCCCGTATGGCATTGCTGAAGGCCGACTGGGACACGAAAGACTGCTCGGCCGCGCGCCCGAAGTGGCCGGTGTCATTCAGTGCCAGGAAATACTTCAGCTGTTTGATGGTCGGTGATTTCATATATCGATAAAACAGAACAGAGTGAACTAATTAAACCATTTTATCTAATACAGTTGAATACCTAGAATTGGCCTGTCAGATAACCCAACGAACACTGGAGACCAATAATGTTCAAGAATCTAGAAGGCCACAAAATTCCTGACGTCACGTTCAAGACGCGACGCGGGCACGAATGGGTCGATCTCACGAGCGACGACGTATTCGCCGGCAAGTCGGTGGTCGTATTCTCGCTGCCCGGAGCCTTTACACCAACCTGCTCGTCGTCGCACGTGCCGCGATACAACCAGCTGGTACCGCAGTTCAAAGCGAACGGAATCGACGACGTCATATGCGTGAGCGTCAACGATGCGTTCGTGATGAACGAATGGCAGCGGAGCCAAAAGGCCGAAAGAGTGACCTTCCTTCCGGACGGCAATGGCGATTTCTCCGACGGAATGGGACTCCTCGTCGGCAAGGAAGATCTCGGCTTCGGCAAGCGCTCATGGCGCTATTCCATGCTGGTTCGCGACGGCGTTATCGAGAAGATGTTCGTGGAGCCCGAAGAGCCGGGCGACCCCTTCCACGTGTCCGATGCCGACACGATGCTCAAATTCCTGGACCCGCAGGGCGCGCTGCCGCATGACGTGGCAATCTTCACACGCGAAGGCTGCCCGTTCTGCGCACGTGCCAAGGGAATGCTGCGCGACGCCGGTTACGAGTTCGAGGAGCTCGTGCTGAACCGGGACTACACGGACCAGACTCTGCGCGCGGTTTCGACCTTGCACACCTACCCACAGGTATTCGTCGATGGCCAGCGGATTGGCGGCACCGACGACCTGGAGGAGTGGCTGGAGAAAAGGCAGGCCGCGGAGACGCGTACCGCGGCGTAGCAGCGGCCTACGTGGCCTCGGGGTAATCGAGCCGCGTGCGTCGATATCGCAGGAGCGACCCGACCGCGATTGATGCTGCCGGGCAGGCCACAGGGTCTGCTCGGCTTCTTTCGCATACAGGTCCGATTCTGGCTAGTCTGTACTCATCGCCAGCGTATACTTCGATTCAGAAGGACACGCAATGATGAGCACGAACGACATTTACGAGCGGGCCCGCCTGTCACGAGACGCGCGATTTGACGGCCGCTTCTTCGTGGGCGTAAGGACGACCGGCATATACTGTCGGCCGATTTGCCCCGCCAACGCGCCGAAAAGTGAGAACGTCACTTTTTACAGGACCGCCGCCGCTGCCAGCGAGGCGGGCTTTCGGCCGTGCCTGCGTTGCCGTCCCGAATGCGCGCCGGGTACGCCCGCCTGGGCCGGCACGTCGACAACCGTGCAGCGTGGGCTGCGCCTGATTGCCGAAGGCGCGTTGGACGACGGCGATATCGAGGCTCTTGCCGACAAGCTCGGGGTGACGAGCCGTCACCTGCGACGGTTGTTCAGCAAGCACCTCGGCGCAAGCCCGCAGGCGGTCGCGCATACGCAGCGCCTGCACTTTGCAAAAAACCTCATCGACCAGACAGGGCTCTCGATGCAGGACATCTCGATAGCGTCCGGATTCGGCAGCGTCAGGCGCTTCAACGACACGATCAAGAAGACCTATGGCCGCACTCCCAGGGAGTTGCGCCGGCGCCGGGGAACGTCGGTCAGCTCGAGCGCCTTCTCTGTGCAACTGCCGTATCGCGCTCCCTTCGACTGGCATCGATTGCTCGGTTTCTTTGCGGCGCGAGCCACCCCCGGGGTAGAGCATGTCGAGCAGGGGCGGTACCTCAGGACCGTTTCCCAGGGGGGCGAGCACGGCATCATTGACGTGCGAGACTTTGGTGGCAACCTGTCGCTGCAGCTTCACGGCATCGGAACGAAGTCACTGATCACAGTCGTGCAGCGAGTCCGGAGCCTGTTCGACCTCGATGCCTCCGCGAGCGATGTCCGCAGCGTGTTGTCAGGCGACGAAGTCCTGCGACGCCTGTTGAGGAATGCACCCGGCATTCGGGTTCCCGGCGCCTGGGACGGCTTCGAGTTGACCGTCCGTGCGATTCTCGGGCAACAGGTCTCGGTGAAGGCCGCGACAACGCTTGCAGGCCGCATCGCCGAACGATACGGCGAACCTGTCGATGTTGCAGTGGAAGGAGTTAACGCGGCGCCGAAGCGGCTGTTTCCGGAGCCGCAGCGCCTGCTGCGTGCGCGACTCGAGAATCTCGGCATCATCGGTAGTCGGGCCCGGACAATCCGTGACGTTGCCAAGGCGACGGTCGCCGGTCAGCTGGTATTCGACGCGGCGCAGGCGCCGGAGCAATTTCGCGCGGCGCTAACGGCGATCAAAGGCATAGGCGACTGGACCGCGGAGTACGTCGCCATGCGTGCTTTGAAGTACCCGGATGCGTTTCCCGCATCCGATCTCGGCTTGTTGCGCGCGTTCGACGCCCCGGGACGCGAGCGGCTCAAACCGGCCGAACTCCTGGACCGCGCGGAGGCCTGGCGGCCGTGGCGTGCGTACGCGGCACTGTTGTTATGGGGCTCAGACGAAGGAGCCGGAGGCTAAACCATGTATTACTGCTATCTCGATACGCCCATCGGTGAATTACTCCTCGCGGGCGAAGATGATGCGCTGGCGATGATCGGATTCCCCAAGGGCTCGATGCGGCGCGATCCTGAACCCGACTGGATATTCAACGAGAAACCGCTTGCGACGGCGAGACGCCAGCTTACGGAGTACTTCGCCGGTACGCGCAAGGAATTCGACTTGCCGCTGAAGCTCTGCGGTACGGAATTCCAGGTCTTGGTTCTGGAAGCGTTACAGGAGATTCCCTACGGAGAAACCGTTTCCTATGGCGACATCGCGAAGCGCATCGGCAGGCCGAAAGCCGTGCGCGCGGTTGGCGCCGCCAACGGACGCAACCCAATTCCGATCGTTGTGCCGTGCCATCGTGTCATCGGCAGCAGCGGCGACCTGACGGGTTTTGGCGGCGGGCTCGACACGAAAGCAGAACTCTTGCGTCTGGAGGCAGAGCACACCCAGGACCTGTTGTAGGCGCGCCGGCCGGCCTCGATAAGGCTCGTGGGAGCGACCCAGCCGCGATTGCCGCTATAACTCCTTGCCTTCCATTGCCCGCACTACAGCCGACGGTTCGACGCCTTCGATCAGGCGCTCATCGGACAGCACGGTCGTGAAGGCAGACTTCAGCGGCAGTACGCCGGCCCAGATCGGGATGTCGTAATCGGCGTCTTCGTCCTCGGGCATCCCGGTCGATACTTTTGCCGACGCCGACTCGATTGCCAGGGCAATGATGCCCGTCATCTTGACTTCGTTCTCCAGTGGCTCGCGGAGTTCGTCCCAGCGTCCCGGCATCGTGCACTCGGAGATGACGCGTAAGGCATGCAGCTTGTCGTCCCGGTCTTCCACAAGGCGAGCCGTCCCGAATACGGTTGCCGACCGATAGTTCATCGACGAGTTGAATGCCGATCGGGCGTAAACGAGGCCATCGACATGAGTGACGTTCAGGCAGGCCGTTCCTGTGCTCTCGAGCAAGCGAATGATGCGCGCCTTTCTCGCGCCATGCAGGAAGATCGTCTCGCCCTCGCGCCCGTACAGCATCGGTACGACCACGGGTTGTCCGTCCTGGACAAATGCCACGTGTGCCAGCATGGCCGAATCGAGAATGCCATGGACAGTGGCTTTGTCGTACTTCGCCTTTTCCCGAAGCTGCCGGACCTTGTTTTGCTTGCCGGGCTGGTAGTCGTTCATCAGTTCGATGCCTCTTTACAGAAACTTCGGCGCCAGGAACAGCGCCACCGATGATACGAGCACGATTCCAATGAGGTTGAGTGCCATGCCTGCCCGGGCCATCTTCGGAATGGTCAACATACCGGAACCGAACACGATGGCATTCGGCGGCGTCGCCACCGGCAGCATGAAGGCGCAGCTGGCCGCGAAGGTGATGGGCACAGTCAGGACTATCGGGTCGAAACCCGACTCGATCGCGATTGCCCCGACGACGGGAAGAAAGGTCGCGGTCGTCGCGATGTTACTGGTCAATTCGGTCAGGAATATGATCATGGCCGCCGCTATGATCACGATGACCGCCAACGGTAACATGCCGACGGCCTGCAGGCTGCTGCCCAGCCACTCTGCAAGCCCGGTTCGTGATACGGCGCCGGCGAGCGTCAGTCCGCCGCCGAAGAGGATCAGGACGCTCCAGGGTAACTTTTCCACGTATTTCCAACGCAGCAGGAGCGGGTCGCTTTTGTCGCCGCTCGGAATCAGGAACAAGAGGATCGCACCGGTCATCGCGATGCCGGAATCGTCCAGGGCCGAAAGACCCGGTAGCTTGACCAGCAACGGTCGCAACAACCATGTCAGGGCCATCAGGGTGAAGACGATAGCAACGCGGATTTCCGGTGTTTTTATCGGGCCGATTTCTTCTTTCATCTGCGCGAGGGCGGCCCGTCCCTCCTGAGAGGTTTTAAAATCCACCCTGAATACCAGGCGTGTCAGCGCAAGCCACGCGAGCGGCAGCATCATGGCGCTCAGCGGCAAGCCGACGAGCATCCAGCTCGCGAAGTCGATTTCGGTACCGTAGCTCTCCTGCATGAAGGCCGCGAGCATTGCATTGGGCGCCGTGCCGACCAGCGTCGCCATGCCGCCTATCGTCGCGCCGTAGGCAACGCCGAGAAGCAGGGAGTATTGAAAGTCCGATTTCGCGGCGGCGTCCAGTCCGCCAACCGAGCGGTGGATGACAGTGATGATCGACACCGCAATCGGCAGCAACATCATCGTTGTCGAGGTGTTCATGACCCACATGCTGAGGACTGCGCTTGCAAGCATGAACCCTCCGACGAGCGACCGGCCGTTGCCGCCGACGTGCTGCAATACGTTCAGGGCGATGCGCCGATGCAGGTCCCATCTTTGCATCGCAAAGGCGACGATGAAGCCGCCGAGAAACAGGTAGATGACCTTGTTCGCGTAGGGCGCGGCAGTGTCCTGGATGGTCGCGATGCCGAGAAGCGGGAAGCACACCAGCGGCAGCAGCGCGGTGACGGCGATGGGCACCGCTTCGGTTGCCCACCAAACCGCCATCAGGACACCGATTGCCGCAGTGCTCCACCCGGCGTCGGACAGCCCTTCCGGCGGGCCGAGGAGCGTCATCAGAATCGCCAATGCCGGGCCGAGAAAAAGGCCCACAACCTGGTGCGTCGAGCGGCCATCGATCATGGTCTGAGTCAATTGGAAACTCCCCGGGTCAAATAGTGTGCCGGCAAGCCTACCTTTTTCGACGCAATTCGTCGTCGGTTTTTGCGCGCATAGTCTAGATATAGTGGATTATTCGCCTTCCCACACAAGATGTAGTAGCATTCCGTGCGTACCATTTCGGTACGCACGGAGATGAGATGTAAACAGGCAAAGCGGGCGAACCGCCATGCCGGATGCGTGACTCGACGGCGGGTGCAGCGTGAATCCTCTCAACACGCCACCTTAAGTGACTGAAAACCTGCAAACAGTCACTGCCGGAGACGAAGCGGATTGCCAGCGAGCTAGGGATACGCCGAATATCTTTGCGACATTGACGTTACAAGATTCGAATACGACCCCCAACGTGCTGAATACATCTTCTGCTACTGCGCCGCCCAGATACTGGGCGGCTTTTTTCTGAGGCGTAGTGGATACATGACAAGACAACTCATAGGCTGCTTTTGTTTCGCCGTGCTTGCGTCCGCTTGTGCGAGTGGACCACCGAAACTGCCGTACCCGGCGTTCCTCCAGGTCGACGAACTCGAAGACGTTTTCATGGCCAGTTTGCCGGGCATTCGGGCCAAGCAACTTGCCGGCGATCCCCAGACGCGGCGAACGAGCAACCGCATCGATTTGCCGCGGGACTGGAGCGGCACCAGCGGCGGCACGCCTGGACGGTCAATGGAAATCTTCGTATTGCAGGGCAAGCTCACGATTGCGGATATCGAACTTGGCAGCGGGGGATACGCATTCCTGCCGGCCGGTTCCCTCGGGTTCAATTTGCGCTCCGCGGCAGGCGCGCGGCTGCTGTATTTCCTGAATGATGTCGATCCCGAATCCATCATCCGGTCACCGATCATCATCGACTCGGGGTTGCTACCGTGGACCGGGTCGGGGAATGCCGGCGTTTCGGCGAAGGAACTCCGCAATGATCCCGGCAACGGCGCGACGACCTGGCTGCTCAAAGTAGTGCCTGGCGTGTCATTGCCGTGGCAAACGTCGTCGGCTGATCGTGAGGGTTATCTCGTGTCGGGCGCCTACCAGCACAGCGAATGCGTGCAGGGGGAAACGCATACCTGGCAATACACGCCCGGCGGTTATTTCTTTCGCCCTGCCGGCACCATCAATGGCGGGCCGGAGTCACTCGCGACGGCCGAGTCCGTCTGGTTGCTGCGCGAGGCGGGATCGGGCGAGGAACAGACGGTGCCGGCCTGCGTTCTCGAGGCCGAAGAACCGTAGGAGCGGGAAAAAAGGAAAAAAGGTGTCGCAAAAAAAAGGTGTCGGATCTATTTTTCTCCAGGAACGCAGTTCGACGACAGGGACCCTAGTGAAAAATAGATCCGACACCTTTTTTCCTCACCCTTGCGATGACCTCGCTCAGAACCTGTCGTCGCCGTCCTTGCCGAGATTGTTGATCCGCGACTTGCCCCGGATTTTCAGCAACAGGTTGCGGCAGGCGACGAGTACGGGGTAGAGCAATCGCGACGCGCGTCGAGAGCGAAATACCAGCGCCACGATTCGATTGAAAACGCCTTGCCCGGAACTGCGCAGTGCAAGTTGGTGCATGGCGTCGCTGCCGAAATACAGCGTGTCGCCATCGCGGAGCACCATGCCGCGGTCGATGTCGAGCCCTGCCGCCGTAATCTCATCCATCAACTGGCTGCTGGAGCGCGCATCGACACGCAACAGCGAACCCTCCGAGATGTCGATCTTCCTGCTGTAAAAACGGCAGACAGGACATTCACCGTCGTAGGCGAGTTCGAGTTCGCGTTCAAGTTGGCAGTTGTCGGGCATTGCGCTGGTCCGGGCACCGAGGCCGTTACTTCTTCACGAGCTTCGTAATGCGTTTGCCCAGCGCCATCAACTTGGTCAGCGTGCTGGTCGGAATGTCGCTGATCTCTTCGTACCAGTTGCTCGTGGATTCGACGAATTGCAGCATATTGCGGATGCGCTCTTTGGTGATCGGGTCTGTTTCGTTTTCGCCATCGACTTCGGCGGCACAGTTCCTGAGCATGAACAGCGTCGGGTTCAGTTCACGCTGCTTGCGTTGCTCGATGATGACGCGAAACAGCTCCCAGACATCGTGCAGCGACTCGAAGTAGTCGCGCCGGTCACCCAGCACATGGGTCATGCGCACCAGCCGATAACTCTGCAGTTCGCGAATGCTGGTGCTGACGTTGGACCGGGCGACCGACAGCAGGTCGACGATCTGGTCGGCGCGCAGCGGCTTGGGGGACAGGTAGAGGAGGGCCTGGATCTGCGCAACCGTGCGGTTCGTGCCCCAACGGGTGCCCATCTCGCCCCAGTGCAGGACGTACTTTTCGACTGCCGGTGTCATTTGCATCGGTTATTTCTCTTATTTCTGTTTAGACTGAAATTACCGAATAACGCCCTACTAGTCAAGTTCCCAAGTATTGCGAGAAAGGGACCAGCGGCCGACATGCTTTGCCGGCGGCGAGTGCGGGGTGTGTCACCCAAAGCGAGTTATCGCAGATTGTCCGAGCGACTGGGACATGCCCCGTGATCGCCGCCCTCATGGCCGAGGTAGGTGGTGTCAAGTCAGGGGCTCGTCGCAGTGACGATTACCCGGCGTGGTGCGGGCCACCCCTCGACGGTGCGTGACGGGTCGTCCGGGTCCAGGGCCTCGCGCAGCGATTCGAATGTCATCCACTCTGTGCTCCGCTGCTCGTCGGTCGATGTGATCGACCGGTCGACCACGTCAATATCCCGGTACCCCGAGCGCTTCATCCAGGTGGTCAGCTCTGCAATGGTCGGCAACAGCCAGACGTTTCGCATACGTGCGTAGCGCTCCTCCGGCGTGCATGCATAGGACTCCTCGCCGGGCACGTAAATGGTCTCCAGCACGAGCTGGCCGCCGGGCCGTAACGTGGTACGCAGGCGCCTCAGATGCTCTATCGGTGAGCGTTGGTGATACAGAACGCCCATGGAAAACGTGGTGTCGAACGCGTTTCGCGCCGGCGGGACTTCCTCGAGCCGTAACGGTAATACAAACACGCTGGAACTGCGCTCGAACAGGTTCACGGCGAGAAACTGCATCACGTAGACCAGCGTAGGGTCGATGCCGATAACCGTGCCGGCGCCGGCCTTGCTCATTTGCAGCGCGTAATAGCCATTGCCACAACCCACATCGAGCACGTTCCGGCCGGCCAGCGGCGCGATGGCGTCTCTGACCCTCGCCCATTTGAGGTCGCTGCGCCATTCGCTGTCGATCTCGATTCCATTCAGCGCGAACGGCCCCTTTCGCCAGGGTGCGAGCCCGAGCAGCAGCTCTTTTAAGTCCGGATTGTTCGAACCGGCACCGATGGCGGTCAGGAGTTCGGCCCAGCGCTCGAAATTTCCATGGGCGTCGGGGGACATTCTTTGTTTCAGAAGTGCTCGCAGTGCCTCGGGCCAATGGTCGAGACCTATCGAAGACAGCGCGTCTGCCAGTGCGTCGAAATCGATGAGGTCGGGCATGGTCAGCGAATGGCGATTATCGAGACGAAATTGAAATAGCGCAGCCACACCGCAGTGTGCGCGAAGCCGGCCCGTTCCAACCTGCTGCGGTGCGCCGCAACGGTCTCGGGCACCAGCACGTCCTCGAGCGCGGCTCGTTTGCGGCTGATTTCCAGGGCGCTATAGTCATTGCGGCGCTTGTGTTCGTGGTGCAGGTCGACCAGCAATGCCTCCATTTCAGGGTTTTCGTCCACGACTTTCTCCGACAGTACCAACAGTCCGCCGTCGTTCATGCCGTCGAATATGCGCTGAATCATCGCGTCGCGATCATCCGGTCTCAGGAACTGCAGTGTGTAGTTCAAAACCACCATCGAGGCGTTGCTGATCTCCGTATCGCGAATATCGCCTTCGATGACATCTATCGTGGCCGACGCCGCGTGCCGCTGCTCCTCCGCAACGACTCGCCGGCACCGTTCTATCATCGCCGGGGCCGTATCCACCGCCACTATTGAACAGCCGGGTTGCCGGATGCCCTGCCGCATGGCAAGCGACGCAGCGCCGAGGGAACAGCCGAGGTCGTAGCAGTTGGTATTGGCTCGCACGTAGCGGGCTGCCAGTGAGCCGATGGCCTCGATCGACGCCGGATAGCCGGGAATCGAGCGTTGCAGCATGTCGGGAAAGACACTGGCAACGGCGTCGTTGAAACGAAACGGCTCGGTGCCGTCTTCAGCAGTGTAGATGGTGTCCTCTTTCATCGCCTTCTGTTGCTCAATAGGGGCGGGCGGCCCTCCTCGGATAAGTCATCTTGTGCGACAATCGCGCGCCTATGCTACGCGAACTTCACGAAGAACTGGGCATCCCGGCCGACTACGGTCTCGATGGCGCCAGGCCGAGCTACGAAGAAGCGGCCGACCTCGTCGAGGTCGGCCCGAACCTGGTCGGCCGAATGCAACGGCTGGCACCGCTGACCGCAGCCAAATGGCATGAAATGGTCGCGGCGGCCGCGGCAGACGGCATCCCACTGCTGATCGTCTCCGGATTTCGCAGTATCGACTACCAGGCGCGGTTGATTCGTAAAAAAATCAATGCAGGTCAAATAGTTAGCGATATCCTGCAGGTCAACGCGGCACCGGGTTTCAGTGAGCACCACACTGGCAGGGCAGTGGATATCGCGACGCCCGGTTCGCGCCCCTTGACCGAGGAATTCGAAGAATCCGAAGCCTTTCGATGGCTACAGGAAAACGCCGCCCGCTACGGGTTTTCGATGACCTATCCGCGCGATAATCGCTATGGATTCATCTACGAACCGTGGCATTGGGCCCGAAATGCCTGAAGGCGCGTGAATGCCCGCCGCGTAAGGGATACAGATGGATGCGGCATGCGGGCAGAAATATAAAAAAACAGCTTGCGTACGCGGAGGGGTACTCAAGCGGTCAACGAGGGCAGACTGTAAATCTGCTGGCTATGCCTACGTAGGTTCGAATCCTACCCCCTCCACCAGACACAGACTATGAACAACGACATCCGGACGGTTTGAAAACGAAAGACTGTCAGGATTTTTGCATGCCTGAATAAAGCAATTTACGGCCTGCGGCAAAGGATAAAAACCCGGACTCCTTATTATAGGGCCGGAGCGACGACGAGGCGGGTGTAGTTCAACGGTAGAACCTCAGCCTTCCAAGCTGATGATGTGGGTTCGATTCCCATCACCCGCTCCAAGAATGGAAGGTTGGTAACGAACCCTGGAATTGCCCACAGGAATGATTGCCCACATAGCTCAGGGGCAGAGCACTTCCTTGGTAAGGAAGAGGTCCCCGGTTCAAATCCGGGTGTGGGCTCCAGATTAACTGGAATTGAGCAAGGTATGGACAGCGCAGTGGCGGCGAGCGGCGACTGCGATAATGACTGAAACACAAACGTAACCCACGAGATCAGGGACATGGCCAAAGAAAAATTTGAGAGAACAAAACCGCACGTAAACGTAGGCACGATAGGTCACGTTGACCACGGCAAGACGACGCTGACGGCGGCGCTGACGAAGGTGATGGCGGAGAAGCACGGCGGTGAGGTCAAAGGTTACGACCAGATTGACAATGCGCCGGAAGAGCGCGAGCGCGGCATTACGATTGCGACGGCGCACGTTGAGTACGAGAGCGACAACCGTCACTACGCACACGTTGACTGTCCGGGTCACGCGGACTACGTGAAGAACATGATCACGGGTGCGGCGCAGATGGACGGTGCGATCCTGGTGGTGTCGGCGGCGGACGGCCCGATGCCGCAGACGCGCGAGCACATCCTGCTGGCGCGCCAGGTCGGCGTCCCGTACATCGTCGTGTATATGAACAAGGCGGACCAGGTCGACGATGCCGAACTGCTGGAGCTGGTGGAGATGGAGGTGCGCGACCTGCTGTCGACGTACGAGTTCCCGGGTGACGACACGCCGATCATAACGGGTTCGGCGCTGAAGGCCTTCGAAGGGGATTCGACGGATATTGGCGTTCCGTCGATCCACAAGCTGATCGACGAGATGGACAACTACATTCCGGAGCCGGAGCGTGCGGTGGACGGCGACTTTCTGATGCCGGTCGAGGACGTGTTCTCGATATCGGGACGCGGCACGGTGGTGACGGGTCGAATCGAGCGCGGCGTGGTGAATGTTGGCGACGAGATCGAGATTGTCGGCATCAAGGACACGGAGAAGACGACCTGCACGGGCGTGGAGATGTTCCGCAAGCTGCTGGACCAGGGCATGGCGGGCGACAACGTGGGCGTATTGCTGCGCGGCACGAAGCGCGAAGAGGTTGAGCGTGGCCAGGTACTGGCGAAGCCGGGATCGATCACGCCG
>CALZMQ010000023.1 GCA_945788625.1 uncultured Woeseiaceae bacterium | reverse complement strand
GTGTTGTTGTTATAGAGGTACGCCTGTCCTGACCTATTGCTTATAGCGTCGCTTTTGAATGTGGTCAACTATTCACAAAAACTTTCGCGTGCAACGGAAGCGTTTGATTTAACAATATGTTTACAAAGCCGAATTGTGTCGCTCAGGCTTTTTCTGGAATCACTCCCTATCCCGTTGATATACCGTCGAATCGACGTTGGGTGACCAGACCGGGTCGCAGACTACGGCTACCGGCGTTCGCGCGCGTCGGGCTGCAGAGCCTATGGGAAGCGTCCGGCTTCGTGACCTGGCTCATGCCGCGACTACGCGGTTTCGACCTTCGCGTTTGGCGCGGTACAGGCGTTTATCCGCCTCATTTATGACGGTCCTTGCGCGTGAGGAGTCCCGTGTTTCCGCCAGTCCAAAGCTGATGGTCACATTGAGACCCGTCACGATGTCCGACCAGTCAGTATCCTGAACTGCCCTTCGTAATTGACTGCAGACCTGCAGCCCACGGTCGGCGCTCGTGTCCGGAAGGTACAGCAGAAACTCCTCTCCCCCGTAGCGCGCCACGAAGTCCGAATTTCGGCAGCCCTCGCTGAGGACCTGGGCCACTCGCACGAGCACCTTGTCGCCGATCGCGTGAGAGTGACCGTCATTGATTCGTTTGAAATGATCGACATCGGCAAGCGCCAGCGAGTCCGTACGACCGGTGCGTTGCGCAAGGTTGATCTGCTGCTCCAAATAGGTATCGGCGTAGCGGCGGTTCGGAAGTCGGGTTAATTTGTCGTGCGTCGCTTGTCGCTCAAATTTCTCCGCCTGTACCTTGAGCTCTTCCGTACGTTCCTCGACGATTATCTCGAGGCGGTAGCGCATCAGTGCGTACTGCATGATGACAAGCATACCGGCGGCAAAGACAAGCAACAGGAGCGTGAAATAGGGCAGCGACTGGTTGGTAAAAGCGATAGCCAGAACAACACCGGCCGCCCCGGACACGTACTCGACAATTGCCGTAAACCGGTTGAAGACCATGCGCGGATCGCTGTGTCGCAGGTAGAGAATAAACATCATGCCGAGATCGTTAATGGCCTGCATGCCAATGATCAGGACAAGCAGGAGCAACCCGGCATTGAGATCGAGTACCCGAACCGGCACCGCCCCGCCAAGATACTGGTACAGCAGGCCGCCTCCGAGTATTACGAATACCATCAGCCCCGCGTTATGACACGCGGCCATGACGACCGTCCGCAACGGCACGCCAAGGCGCAGCCTGTGCCACGGATAAATTAGTGACGCGAGTCCGTTGACCCAGGCCGCATCCACCGGCCCCAGGACCAGGATGCTGCAGACTTGCGCGACGCGATCGAATGACACGTGGCCAAACATCGGATGTGGGAACCCGGTCGCGATGGAGAATAGCCCGAAGACGAGAAAGAACCCGGCTGTACCCCAGCTGTATTCGCCGGCAAGCAGGCCAGAGTCAGCGGCCGAGACAGCTATGGCGGCGACCCCGCCGATCAGCAGCAGGATGGAATAGACAAGATCGGGCTGCCACAGGCGCCTGTTGTCAGTACTCGTTGTCGGGGCCAGTTTTTTCATCTCAGTGACAAAGTATGCCCGATCCCGAAAACCGGGGTCGAACCGAGGTTTTCGTTGCGAGAGGTGGAGGGGCCGGTTCCCCACGCACTTCGGACGGATCGCCCGCCAGTTGGAGGTCGCTCATCGCGAATGCCACAGCAGCGGCTGTTAGTGATTGGTCGCGCCGACAACCGGCTGCAACAAACGCGACCGCGGCACCTCCGCGGTAACGTCGGAAGTTTTCACGCCGGACTCGAGGCGATCGTGAAAGAAACGCCGTTGCTCTTTGGTCAGGCACCCTGAAACCAGGTCGAGTAATCTCTGTCGTAGCGGGCGGCCGCGTTGGCCCAGCACCAGGAAAAGATCGAGCAATGCACCGTGGGTTCCTTCGGCGTCGCCCCGTGCGTGCTCCGACATCACCCGGCGCACGTGCGACAGCAGGTCTCGCGGGTCGCGTTGAATACGGTGTTCCAGAAAGTGCAGGTACGGCTTCTCGAGGCCGGGCGTCGTGAAATGCCGGAGCAGCCGTCGCGGCGGCGGCAACAGGCTGGGCGCGACAAGACCCATGTCCTGCCAATCGGGCCTGGCGGTCGTGTCGCCCGACTCTTCCGTCGGCAACCACAGATTGGCGCCCACGATCTCCGTCTTTCGGGCACGGGGCTTACCCTCCGCGTCGCTACTCGTATTCGGAGGGGGTCTCTCGGTATGCTCGCGCTTGACCACTGCTTGTCG
Organism: uncultured Woeseiaceae bacterium; assembly: GCA_945788625.1. Classification (GTDB taxonomy): domain Bacteria; phylum Pseudomonadota; class Gammaproteobacteria; order Steroidobacterales; family Woeseiaceae; genus UBA1847. Next base: position 53,177 of record CALZMQ010000023.1, on the reverse strand, counting down.
CCTCTCGTCCTGGTGCGGTCTCCGCTGCCTGCCTCTACATTATTCGCCCCCGGCAGCCGCCGGGCAAGTCCGGCGGACTCACAGGCATTGCAAAAACCGACGCCGGTGCTGATTCTCACGCCGGTTGACGACGCAATATCCTGGTGCGTGGATTGGCGCCCGCTTCCCATTCCCCGGGGCTCACCGACGCGATAGAATTTCCTGTCCCTTGGCCGGGCAGGACAATAACGATGAATGTCAGACAATTCCTAAATTCCGTTATCTCGGCAGGCCTCAAGAACTCCCCGCGCACGCGGGCCACATTATCCTTGTTTCCGAAGTTCTTCTTTCCCGAATTTCTTCGCTCGGCCCGGGTTCGGGCCTTACAAAACCCGCTCGCTTTCGGGATGACTATCTATGCAATAGTTTTCTTTCTCACATTCGTCGTTCAAGCGTTCTTCGCGTACCTGAATGGCGTCTTGGTACCTGAAAATTCCGGGGTCCTGCTGTCGTGTTTCGCGGAGAAATCAACCTGTCTCCAGTACTTTTTCGGTGACTATGCGAATCTCGTAAACTACGTCTTTCTGGTTGAGGCCTACTGTATCTCGGGCTGTTTCTTCCTGGTCTATGAAAACAGAATGGGTGAACTTCTCAGTGAATCGGAATTCGGTCGCCATGTAGTCCTGTCGGACGCCTACAGTCCGTCAGCACTCGGCGGCGCCCTCGCGATCCTCTTCGCGCTGTTCTTCGTGCTAATCGGGATTTCCGGTTATGCACTCGAAATACAGTGTTATCCGAAGCACTGGTATATGAATTTCAATCCGAGATCCTGCGACGCGGGGGCAAACATCGGTGAGTTGCGGACGGCATTGGATACGAAATGGGCCTTTGCGGCGCACTATTATTATGTGTTGCTGAATTTCGTGCTGTTGTTGTTCGTTGCATTCGTCGGCACTGCGCATTTTGGGCTGTTCAAGACAGCCGGTGCCATCTCCAAGCGGTTGCAGGCTGTCTATGATTCAGACGACGCTGAAGCAGCCAGTCAGTGGCTTGAAGAAGAACGCGTCAAGAAATGGTTCGCACCATTCGCAACGCAAGTGTTGATCTCGAAGATCTTTGTGCTCGCAATCGTGCTCAATATGACGTCCTGGAAGATGTGGGAGCCGAGCGTTGGCGCTATGAACGACGTTTCCGTGATCATCATCGTGCTCGTCGGAATCTGGCTGGTGACGATGCCGAGATACTATATTCAGTACCATCTGTTCAAGATACGCCAAAAGTACGACGCCGAGGTTTACAAAGACATTCGCATGTCCTGGATCCTGGGAGGGTCGGCCGCCCTGGATATCGTCTTGTTGGCTATAGCGAGCAAGATTCTGCTCGATACGGAATCAATGGTCGAATTGCTTCGCAGGTTGTTCTCGGATTGAGGCGTCGACGGGTGCTTGCCGATCGGGCTCCTCGAAGAAGGCTAGGATATCCGAGAACACTTCAGGGTGAGTGATGAAGAGCAGATGCCCATGCGTCCCGTATGAAACCAGATCGGTTATGCCGATTTGTTGCGCGAACTTCTGCGTCTGTTTCTGCGAAAACACAGGGTCGTTGTCACCGAAATAGAAGCGCACGCGCTGCGCGTCGAGATTGAGGTCGGGCGACGGCTCCCATTCCCTCAGCCCATCCGAATGCGCGGCACCGAGCGACCTGTTCGGGATGATAATGTTTTCTCGATCTTGTTCGACTAACTTGTCGATTGTAGGACGAAGTGCCTTGTCCGTTCTCCCGGCGCGACCGAAAAGGAGGGTTCGATAATACTCGGGCCAGACTTTTTCAGGTCGCCATGACCATGCCCGGAGCCCGGCAAGGAAAACGTCCCGGCTCGTTCTGCACATCGTAGGAAAACCGCCGCCTCGCGGTACTGCCGGAGACATGGCTGCTGTTTTCACGTCACTCGACTGCAGCATTGTGCTGGCGACGAGAACGATTGGCGCTCCGGTGGAGTAGCCGAGCAACCTCGCCGGTTTGTCCGGGTGGGCATTCAGGAAGTTCGCAACGGTTGTCGCGGCCACGTCGATGTCCAGCCGATGATCGAGGGGCAGGCCATCGAGCCCGGGGAAGCGGTAGTAAACGAGCGCGTAGCCGTGCTGATCCCACTCGGCAATCGGATCGAAAATACCGATCGACGCCAGCGCGCCGGGCACAACCACGGCGAGTTTCTCAGCGCGTTCAACCGCGTTGATGTCGTATACAAGCACGTCGTGACTGCTTGTGGCCGGCAAATCAATACTGGCGCATCCCGTCATCGATAATGCAAGCGTGAGAAGAAGAATCGGCGCCAGGTGGATCCCGGTCCGGCTGGTGTTTTCGCGGGTTTGTGGGCTTCTGTATATATCGTGTAATCCGTTCGCAGCAGGCATAGGTCGATATTCCAGTGGCTTGTATCGTGCCGGTTCCGCGGCCCAGCTCAATTTACCAACGGAAGATTACCATTCCAACGACACTGCTCGCTTGCGGCCGGGGTCTCTCAGTATGCTCGCGCTTGACCACTGCTTGTCGCCTCTCGTCCTGGCGCAGTCTTCGCTGCCTTCCTCTACAATATTGGTCGCCGGCGCGTTCGGGAGGTGAATCGAAGGTCGAAAATCGCGTACTATGGGCTATGCCCCCGCTTGGGCACTCACCTTAAATTGGAGCACAACATATGAGTCCGATTATTCTCGTCGGTGGCGGCGTTTTCCTGTTTGCGCTGGGCTCGGGCCTCGGTTACTTGGTCGCCCACAGCCTGCGCAAACGCGAAGCGAACAAGGCCAGCGACATCCAAGACGAGCTGGATGACTACCGGCGGCACGTCACCGAACATTTCGGCGAAACGGCGCAACATTTCCAGGCGATTGGGCAACAGTACCAGTCGTTGTACAAGCACATGGCACAAGGCGCCGATGCCCTGTGTGACCCGGCTCAGTCCGACGCATTGCTTGGATTTGCCGCTGGTGGCGCTGCAGCGATAACGGCCAGCACTGCCGACGAGTCAGAGCAGCCGCCCGAAGTGATCCGGGACTACGCGCCTGCCGAAGAGATCGAGCCATCGACCATGGAACCCGTAGTCGAAGCGGCAGAAACAACCGATCCGCTGGAAAGTTCGTCCGCGCTGGACGAGATCACGGTTGAAGCTCCCGCCGAAGAGCTTACTGACGACAAGGCCGCCACGCCGGACGCCAGCGAGGCGGAACGCACGGTGCATTGAGCGCACGCGAGCGCTGTCAGCAGCCTCCGAATCGTCGGCGACAAACAGTGCGTCCAGGTGCGGGAGGATTATCGCTTCGATGCGTCGCGATTCAGGAGGGTTATCGAGGTCGCGGCAGCAAAGTCGGGATGGGGCACGTCGTTACCGGCAGGCAAAGGCCGTGGCATCGCGGCCAGTTACAACCAGGGCGCCTCGGTTGCTGAAGTCACCGAGGTCACGGTGAACGACAAGACGTTGATGGTCGACAAGATCACCTGTGCGATCGACTGTGGTCGCATCATCAATCCGCAAGGTGCCGTCAATCAGGTGCAAGGCGGCATCGTCTAGGAACTGAGCGCCGCGCTGCACGGCAGGATCACCAACGCTGTCTTTGCCGCGACGGAGAAAAGAATTCGGGAGCTGCCGATCCGGTTGGGCTGACTGTCCTCCGCAGAGAAGGACCGGCCAGGGAGAATGCGCACTTATTTCAACGCAATCACGAGCGATGAAAAGGCGCGCGAGCATGCACCGCCGGCAGAGCAAGACGAGAGTTGATCCTGCTTGGTGAGGAACCGCCCGAGCCGAGTGACAAATCGAAACGAATATCAGTCGATCGAGCGGCTCATCCTCTATTTGTTCATTTGTTGTATCTCGATCTTTGCCTTGAGCAACTCCAGCTCTTTGTTCATTCTTGCGACATCTGCCTCCAGGCGTAAGACAGCAAGCTGATTGGCGCGAGCTTCCTCAGCGGCAACCAACCCTATCTCCGACTGGACGAGAGCAAGCTCCGCTGCCGCCTGCTGTTGCGACAGCGTCAATTCGTACGTTGACTGAGCGCCCGCCAGTGCCAGCTGTGCATCCAGCACCTCTTTTTGTTTCGTCAGCTCTTCGAGCTTCTTGTCGAGCTCACTCTTTTCCTCTGGATCGAGCTTTTTCTTTGCGTCTTCAATTTCCACAATTTTCGCAATAGTCGCGGCGTATTCATCGCGTGCGGCGGCAACCGCAGTCGCCAGTGCACCGGTGAGTGCCGCTGCGGAGGACTCAGCCATCCAGTCAATGTGCGCCGGGACGCCCTTCGAATCGAAAGTGATCTGCAACGTGCCCTTCGACCAACGCCGAGAGTCGAACTTGAGGTATTCATGCGGCGCCTCGTCGCGCAATACCGATAGGCTGGCTTTCGAAAGAAGCTCGATCGCTGTGCCAGCACCGTTTTTGCCATATATGCGAACCTCAGTTGCGATCGGCCGTCGATAGAAGATGAATTGCGACTTACATCGATCGAGCACGCTCGTTCTGCCAGAGGAACCGTGCTTCAGGGATAGGGCACAGTATTTTCGGTTTTTGGGATCGGTCGAGGTCGGTGTAATCGTCGTCGCCGCATAGTTTGGTGGTGCCGGACCAACTTCAATAACAACACCGGCGTTATCAAATAGACGTTTTGCCGTCGGCAGCGACGACAAAGCGGTATTCACAGCCGGTACGGTTGCTCCAGCGCTGAGCGTGTTACCCGTCAATACTTCATTGAGATCGAAAACGACCTCGTGTTCCTTGGTGGTATTCGGCGCACCGATTTTGTGCACGGCCTTGAGGACACCGGATTCGCGCTGCACAATCGCCAGCTGGACCGCACGATCTTTTTGGTTCTGATCTACACGAGCTTGAAGGGTCGAAATTCGTGATTGCAGGTCCTCAAGTTGTTGTCCCGTTGCATTCGCGAGTTGCTTTTCGGTCGACCGCATACTTGCACGCAGGGCCGCTTCCTGACCATCAATTACGATGATTTCCTTCCACGCATCGCATGCAGTTTGTGAGTACATGATTGTAAATCGGGTCAACTTCGGCAAATGCACAAAGGGTGATTTGTCGATATCCCTCGCACAGGTACTCAGGGCCGGCAGCGAAGCAGGCGCAAACGCACCAGGCACGAAACCTCCAGCAACTGTTCCGATGAATTTGAAGATATTCCCCAGTATTGTGCCGCTTCGACCGGTACTTCCGGCATTAATGGACTTCAACAAGCCCGTTTCGGTCAAGTCAATGACCATGGTTTCGTCAGAGGAGGAACGTGGGGTCAAGTGCAGCACATAGACTTTTGACGGGTCAGCTCCGGTTTGGACGGCGACGCTACCTGCGCGCTTGGCCGAATTGACCCCTCGAAGCGTCAACTGGTCCGTGATGACCTGGTGGTTGATTGTGGTCACCGTTGCCGAAACTTTCAGTCTGTCTTTTGCAAGAAAATAGTGTACGCCCTCGTGTGTTACCTGATCGGGATCGAACGGTCCGCCTGCGGCGAGAACACACGCGCTTGAAATCATTGTTAGCAAGACAAACAGCAACTTACCAATCAATCGGGACATTATCCTTCCTCTTTCTTGTTATTGAAGTTCCTTGTGCAACGCTCTGTATCGATCCGAAAAGTCCCGGTAAAGACTCTCCAGCTCGAACTCGTCGTTTTCTGACAGTGCATCGCTATTGAGTATTTGTTCCATTTGTTGTTGCATTTCTTCGAAGGCAGCGATTGCGTTTTCGGGATACGCCTTCTCTATCCCAACGCGATCGAGGTTGGAGAGATTCGAGCGCAGCGGCACATAGCAAACGCTTTGCTCTCCACTGTGATAGATCCGGGGATCAAGTGCATAGTTCATCACCGACAATGAGTCGTAGTCAGTTGCCTCGTAGGCAGTGCTGTCAGGCAACTTACGCAAATTGTCGTTGATCGTTTCCTCGGACCAAAAATTGGGCGCGGCGCTGAGCAAGCGACTTGCCCAAAGCCAGTTGATTTCCTGGTCGCAATCACCGTTCGGATTCTTGTGTTCGTGCTCGAGACCCAGTACATGTCCGAACTCATGGAGAACAAGAGCACGGAATCTCGTCGGCTCTGGCGGCGAACTGGAAAAACCCTGGAGGTTGATCGTCGGCTCGCCCGGCTGTGATTGCGTTATCGCGTCCTTTCCAATACGTGCCCAAATAGAGGGTTTCCTGGGAAAATCGAACGAGATTCGAATGGAACTTGTATCAGTCGCCGTCGCTTGACGGTACAGATTTGTGGCTGGGTCGAATCCGAAATCGAACTTGATATTTGCTGCATTCGTCCATTCATGCGCGATATTGGCGATGCGAGAGTGCGCCGCAGTGCTGCCTCCAATAAATGCCACCTTCAGCGTGCTGCCTGTTGGCCACCGCCTAAGCTGATTGGCAACTGCCTGAATTTCTATGGGACCGGCCGCTGTATCGATGGTCTCGGAAGATTTGTGAACGGATCGGGTCGATGACTGACTGTGAATTGGTGGCGCAGTTTCGAACAATGGCAATGGCGTTTCTTTCGCCCGCCATGGCCGTGTTTCTGGAAACAGCACTGCGACGAGTATGGCTGCCAGAATTGCCACCGCCGCTGCAATGAGCCTAGTTTTCATACGCGTATGGTCAAGCAGGCTGTTCTTTTTGTTGTCCTGTTATGTTCCGATGTTACCACATGGCATTCGACATGCCTGCAGAACAAGCAGAGATTGGATGAGCTGCCCTTGGGAGGCGATGTTCTTGTAGATTGCGTATCTGAGAAGAAGAATCTATGAACGAGCAAGCCGAAAACGAAGCAGACAATTTAAGTTTCAGTTCTTCGGCGCCCGCCAACCCGCTGCAACGGCCTCCGCTTCGCTGCAAAACCAGCGTTCGCCCTTGCTGGTGTCGATGCGCGTTGCGTCATACGATCTTGATCCCGGTACGTGGTAGATGCGGACGCGTTCCCGGTTGATATTGCCTTTGATCAGGCATTCGCCCGCCTGAGTATTTCCGTTAACCGGCGATTGCGGAACCTGATCTTCGAGTCTCCACAACCCTCTTCTCTCCGCCATTGCTTCGGACTCGATCGACAGCAGTGCCTCTTCGACCAGGTACTCACGATAGACCCGAGCTGCGCCGACGCGGATCATCTCGGCGCATATATCCATGTCGCTCAGATAAGGACGACCGACACTTCGCCCGAAAATGTCCACGGTCTGCACGACCACTCGAACGTCTTTTCCGAGAATGAGATCGGCGAGCGTTTTCTTTGACATGTCGCTATACGGATCTCGCGATTCCGGCGCGTCAATTTCCGCCAGCCGTATCTTGATTTCCCTTTTTTCGCTAGTGAGCAAGGTAAAAGTATCGCCGTCGGTAATCGCAACGGCTTTCCCGTGCAGCACCTCCGGCGGCTGATCGAGAGCCAATAGCAAGAAAACCGAAGTTAATACGAGCACGCGCATCAGACCCGAAGACCGCCTTTCAAATTTCACAATAGAGAAGGCCACGTTCTTCAAAAACCACTGCCCGACAACCGGAACATCGGAACTCGCACAGCCATGGCATCGTTGAGAATACCTAACACGAGCGCCTTGAACTCGGAAAATCGTCGCTCGGATGTTCTAAAGTCCTCAGCGGGCATGTATGCATTTACGCCGCCACAGGTCTTGGACACAAAGCTGGGTGGACCCGCAACTTTGTTGATTTCCGAGATTCCTGGCAGCGTTTTGTCAACGACGATACCATCAACCCTGAAATCGTCGATCATGTAGGAGAGCCTCAAACCAGCGGCGTTCAAGGCCGAAGTCTTGGCTATGAATTCCGTGACCGCCACCAGGTCGAACAGGTTACTCAAAGTCTTGTACTCATCATGACTCTGGGCGATTTGTTCGTATTGATTGGTGAAATCCGCGGCGAAGTCCTCAGCTTCGGGATTCTTGGCTCCGGTACCGACGTACGGCCGTCCCGGAATATTCATGTCCTTCGCCTGCTTTTCCGTGAACAACACAACATTGAGGTTCTCGATAATGTAGGTTCTCGAACCCCTGTCGACCTGCCACGACTTGTTGGTACTGGGTACCAGCTCGAATCGATCCATGCTGCCGGGGCCCAACTTACCCGTCCTCAGAATGCGCTCTTCGACACGGGTCGAATGACTCTTGAACGGCGCGGTCAATTGACCGTTCGCGAATCTCTTGAGTTTGTAGTCCGCTTCCACCATCGTTTTAACGAAGCTATTCTGGCTCGGTAGACCATAGACCAGTACATCCTGGTCGGCCCCACAAACAGCACGCCAAATTGCAGCAGCAGCCGTTGAACTGGCGAGTGATTCGAGCTTCTTCGCCACATCATTCCGCAGCTCAATCGAGACGCCGGGAAAATAGGATTCGACCCCTTTGCGACGAGCGATTGCGGCCCTCAATGCCAGGACGAAGTCTTCCGTTCGTATCGCCTCTTTGGACGGTTCGCGTTTGCCGAGCAGCACCACGTCATTGCCGCTCGAGTCGACGAGAAAACCGCTGACCTCGGTCATGCCCGCCAGCACTGCTTCGGGACCACAATAGGGCATGCATTGTTGCAGTCGCTCATTCAGCACCCGAAGAGACACCGCGTAATCGACTTCTCGACTCGCCATGCAATCCGAGGCTGCAACCAATGCCAACAGTATTGCCACAAACCTGGTCATCGCTCGAAGCTCCAGCTCAGCGAGTCGGTGTCCGGGCGCGCTTCCAGGGCCTGTTCTTTCAGAACTGTCAGCCCGTCATAGGAAATCGACATGTCTTCGAGATAGATGTTGATACCGCCGAGCTCGAGAATACCGTTTGGTGCTGGCTTCGGTTGGTCGCCTGGACCGCCGTCATCCGGCGGATCATCCATGCCGCCGTCATCTGGCGGGTCATCCGGGCCGCCGTCATCTGGTGGATCATCCGGGCCGCCGTCATCTGGCGGGTCATCCGGGCCGCCGTCATCCGGCGGGTCATCCTGGCCGCCGTCATCTGGTGGATCACCTGGACCGCCGTTGTCCGGTGGGTCGCCGTCGTCTGGCGGGTCACCTGGGCCGCCGTCATCTGGCGGGTCACCTGGTGGCGGTGGTGGCGGCGGTGGCGGAGGGCCGCCGTCATCTCCCGGATCGTCGTCGCCACCGTCATCATCATCTTCAGGGCCATCACAAAATCCCAGCATGCATTCCGCTCTTACGATCCACGGGGGCGGATCATCGTCATCCCATTCCCGATCTTCATCGGGCGATATTTCGAGGTCGTCCAGTTCGTCGTCGTCCCGGTCATCTCGCTCTTCCCGGTTCGCGGACTCTCGTTCCGGTGATCGCGGTCGGCCTTGAGCAAGCTCGTTGTAACGTGCGACTCTGATCTGTTTCAGCCTGTCAACTTCTTCGTTTAGCTCGGCTATCATGCGATCGTTGATTCCGTTCGCGTTGAGCAGCTTACGGTCATAGTCAACGTCGATATCTACTGGCGCTAACCCGTTTGCCAGGCGCGCGTTTTGAAGAGTGCGCCAATCGCCGATGAGTTGCTTGGCGTTTCCGCTTTTCCATAACACAAGCTTGTTTGTCAAAGGCTGAAGCGCTTGGCGAAACAGGCCTAATCCAGTCTCAAAAGCGGTGGCAACGGCTTGCGAGCACGCGACGTTGCCTTTACAAATCAACAATCCAGAAACACCCGAAAAGAACTTTATGTACGCATCTGCATAAAGTGTCACGGTATCGATACTGGCATGCCCCTCGGCAATGTGATCGGCCGCCGCAAATATCAATTTCTCGAGGCCGAACGTCAGCTTGCCGGTCTTGATGCCATTACTTGCCAACAGTGCCTTGAATACTTCGGGCAGCGCTTTTTTAAGGCCTTCGTCAGCAAACCACCGCACTGTCTTCGAGTCCCAGAGATAAAAACGGCCGTCTCCATACGCTTCGAGGTCCTCGCCCAGGCTCTTGGAGAACTTGTTCAGTTTGTCCGCAAAATCCAAGTAGTCTGCGCCGGCGATACCGAATAGCTTACGCGGGCTGTACTTTTTCAGTCCAAGCCCATCAACATGCTCGATTAATCCAACCAGTGCGTTGACTGTGTCCAACAGGTTTTCAGCTGCTACTCGTGGCACCAGCACGAAATCGCCTACCGCGGCTGCGGCCGCGCGGCCCGGACCACCGGCGGGATGTGCGGCTCGAAGTTGCGTCTGGACGTTCGCGAATATCGCCTTTTCAGCGGCGAGGGTCGAACTGGCGCTCCAATGGTTTACAAGTCCGTTCAATGCTCCGTAGGCAAGGTCCTTCTCCTTCGCGCTGGCTGCTTTCAACCAGTCGGGCATCTGGCTGAGCAGATGTGTGCGTGTCTTGATTAGCTCAATGCGGGCGCTGCCCGAGGTGATTTGAATCTGGCTCTGGACGCGGCGCAACATGTCGAACCCGGTCACCCATTGATCGCGCTTGGCCACGCCACCGATAATCGCGTCGTATTCGCTTGCACTGAGCAGTCGCGTCGCGGCGTCCGTGCGCTGGCGGAGATCTTTCTGGAAAGCCAGGTAGGGCGTGCCGGGCAGCACTTTCCCGGAGCTCCGATCCAGGAAATAAGGCTCGGCAACAAACGGCGCCTCATTGAACTGATAGGCCATCGAGTTGATGTGCGACCGTTTTGGGCTAAATGCCCAAGGCCCGTCGATCAGAAACAACTGGGTATCCGGGTGGGCCTGTACGACTTGCTTCGCCACGCCGAAATTGGCCATCGCCGCTTTGAATTGTGCCTCGTTAACCTGCCGACCGGGCCAGCTGCGGGTATGTGCCTGGATCAGGGAATTGACGGTTAGATTGAGGGCTTGCGAGGAGAATCGCCCGAGTCCCGGCAGGTCGTAGCGGCTATGGAACAGGCGCAGCGTGTTCTTGCCGTTGCGGCTCTTCAGCGCGTCGATCACGCGCAGCACATCGTCGTATCCGGCGCGACCGTCGATCATGTCGACTGCGCTCATGTAGCGCGCCCACTGATTGACGTTCACAGCAAGCATATGCGTGCCATTGCTGCCGGTCGTTGCGTCTACCGTGACGTTCTCGCCCAGCGCCGTGTAATTGTCATAGACCTCGCCGATGGCGTCGTAGGCCAGGGTGCCCCAACGAGCGACATCCCGCTGTACCGATTCATTGAGGTATGTCGTCGGACCTATATCCGTTATCAGCTGAATCTCGAACTCCCGATGCCCCTGTTGACGGGCATTCTGGATTGCCTTGCCCAGCCGGCTGTTCAGCTCGTTCCGAATCTCGGCATCGGAGAGAACTTTCATCTCGTCAATCGTCGGCATGACCAACATGATCTGGGCGGCGCATCCGCTGCCGCCGCCGCACAACTCCGGAAACGCCCGATTCACTTTTGTGACCGCATAGTCACCGAAGTTATCGCCAGTCTTGAGTCCCTTCTTGTATTGACCGACGCCGCTGTCGCTGACGTGAATCGTCATGCCCGGCATCCCGCCCACCTGGCCGGGCAGCAAGGCGATCGCGGCGGCCGATACCAGGAGAACCAGCATCAATCCGGCGTGTTTAGATCTCACCTGCCTCCCCTTCGATTATCAGCGCAACGTACAAGTAAACGTCCAGTCCCGATCCGGCCACGCCGTTCTCGCTGCGGTACGCAGCAATACCCTTGAGCGTCAGTTCGCCCGCAACGCCGTTGACGGGGCCCGGGTCGAAACCGGACGCTATCAGGGCCTGTTGTATCGCACGGACTATTTCTTCTGATTGTAGCTCAGGTTCCGACCGGGCCAGCTCGGCCAGCTGGTCCAGCGCAATTTGAGAGACTCCATCGGCTTGCGCAACCAGTAGTTGCTGGTCTGCAAACCACAGGCTCAGGGGTTCGAATCGTCTGCTCGCAAGGACGTGCGGTTTTCGTCCGGTAACAAAAGCGAACAACTGACTGTTGGCGACACCGATGATCAGAGCCGGATCGTTACCCTCCGGGTTGCCGAGCTCGCCTGGCGCAACCTGATAGTAGTTCGGCGGCAATAGCGCTCCGGACACATGTTGTTGCCAGTCGAAACCGGCATCCGACCATTCCATGGCCAGTACCCTGTCGTCCTGCTGCTGCACAACGGTGCCGACAGCAGAAGACGAAGGAACCCAGTCGCTGTTGGCAGCCGGCCTGCCATCGGCGAGTGCGTACAGTTGATCACCAACGTAGAACACAGAATCGTCCTCAGTAACGAGGCGCTTGGGTGCGGTGCCGTCCGACAGTCCGTTGAACGGCCCCGAGTAGTAGCCGTGAATCGATTTGTCCCGATTCAGGACGGCAACGCCGTCTTCGGTCGGAACGTACAAGCGTGATATGTCGTCGATTTTCCCGATGACTGGAACGCCGCGTGCCACGTCCGTCTGGAACCGACCGTCCGCCAGGGTGCGTTCCATCGGTCGCGATCGTAAGTCGGCACCGCTAACCTGGACGGACTGCGCAATTGCGGAATATGTCCACAACACGTCTGCACCGAAATACCGGATGCACTCTCCCGGTTCGTCGATCAGGCGATCTTGTTGGTCCAGTACTCGAGGCCCTTCTTCCGGACTGTCGATACATACTCGAGCGCCGCCGTCGTCTGCCTGAGTCGTTCGCACCATGTCGAATACTTGCTGTGCGGCGCCGACGCCCGGCCGCTGCCAGGCGCCCAGACTCACATCGTTCGCTGGCGTACGAAACCAGCCGGCCAGGGTAACCAGTTCAATCCGCGAAGGCCCGCGTTGCACGACTTTCACGACGTCATCGAAATTGAACCTGCCGTTCTCGAGTTCCACCGGCTCGTCGCGCAACACGATGTTCAGGTTGCCATCGTCACCGCCTTCGTGGCCGACCAACTGCACTCCCAGCGCAAGGTTCGGTTCGCGAACCTGATCAGGCTCCACAAACGGATCGTCGCTGCGCGCCTGCCAGCCGCCGACATTACCGCTTGCGGCGAGTGTTCCATCGTAAACCCGACTTGTATCGTCGTTGCAGCGCACCACGGCATTACCATTCGGTGACGGCTCCGCCAACATATCGGTGACCAGGCATTCAGCGTCCGGCAACGGCAGCAAGCGAAAGGAGGTGGGGTCGACGCTTACGTCACCGGTGGCCGATGAATCCAGAAGCAAGACTCCGTCGTCGGTAGCAGACCAAAGGCGATTGTCGACACTCAACAATGACCGGCGCTGGTCCACTGCAAGCCGATGTTGCGACCAGTTCAGATCCTGCCACGCACCATTCGCGGTGTGCTGAAAACGGGGCCCTTGCTCGTCATCGAGAATCCGCAAATCGCCGTGGGCCAGTTTTATCTGCTGGGCGTCGTATCTTTTGAGTTCATCAGCGGGTACGGAGGGCATCGAATTGCCGCTCAGGTTAATGTAGCCATTGTCAGTACGAGCGATTATCGCCGAAGCCTGTGGCAGGCAGAACAAGGCACGCAAGCGGTTATCGAATTCTTCTATGCGGCTGTTTCTCAGGCCGAACTCTGCGTCGTTGCTGACGGTTACCCAGTTACGGTCTCGCCACAACGCGTAAGTCGTCGCACCGCAGCTTGCAAAGTCACGCAACCTGTCGTGCGGAAAACGACCAGCGTTCATACGAACGGACCAGGTAGTGGAGTTGCCGCCTGCGGTAGCCTCGTAGTTGCCACGCAGACGATCGTTTGCATCCCGCCACCAGCGCCACAGTCCCGGCTGTTCGCCGCGCCAGAGGCGCAAATCGTCAGGACAGCGACCGTTACTGCCATTCAGACGCTGCACACATTGGCCGCCCGACCGGATTATCAGAGCATCGCGATTTGCATAGCTGGCGTCCACACGATCGACGGGAACAAGCGCTGCAGCCGTCTGACTCCCGATGTTAGTAAATCGAAGAGACGGTGTATCGATTCCGGTTGATCCACTGCTGCTCAATTGCAGTCCGGCCCGGGACCCGATCACGACCTCCGAACCGGTGCCTCCGATCCCGGTGATGACATCGAACGGGAAACGATTTCTTTCGAAGGCGAACGGTACCCAGCTACCGCCGGCATTGATTGACACGTGAATGCTCTTCTCGACGCGGCCATTGGCCCATCGAAACCTGAGTAGCGGCCGGTCCACCAGCAATCTCCGGATGGCGGGGTCGTAGTTTACGGCCTGAAAACTCCTTGACTGCGATTGCCACCGGAACACCTTCCCGGCTTGACGAAGGAACAGCCCAGCATCGCCCGGGCGCGGCCGAAACACCCCCAACTGCTCAGCCGCCTGCGGGCGCTGCAATGCAACCGTATTTCCCGATGCAGCGTCGAGGACCTCCGTGAACTGATCGGTCAGCAATACGACCTGCCCGTTGACGCCGCCCGCTTCCCGAAGGATGTCACGAGAAAAGTGCATACCCGTCGCGGGGCGTCTTAGCAGTTCGACACCGGGCCGGTCGTTCAATGTGACGGATATACCGCCAGCCTCGCGCCGCCATCGCCAGACCGCGTTGTTTGCGATCACATCCTGTCCAATGTCGTACCTTTGCGGCAAATCAACCCAGGCCCCGTTCGGTCCCAGTCGATGCCATTTGTCGTCGAGGCAATGCAGTGCTGACGAGCCGTGAGAAACCAGGTCGCAACGTCGGCTCGGTAACGGAAGATGATTGCTTAAATCCCGGTTTACGAGCCCGACGTCCGTCGCAACAAACAGCTCGCCGTTGTGGAAGCCTACAGACTGGCGTCGGTCCCACGGCATGCCGCGGCCCGCGGAACTCACCGCCCGCCTCCCTGACGTCTGGATACGGAGGCCTCCGGCTCGCCTGTTTTCGAGAATTCGGAACGCGCCAATCGATGCAGCGTGAGATGTGGCGAGTGTCGGTACGGGATTGCCGTTCAAATCCGAGGTGCCGGAGCTGCCCACGAAATAGCCGTGTCCCGCAACTATGTCGGTACCGAGCCCGACCGGACTGAAGCGGACATCTGTCAAAGGCAACCGGGCATCGGCGAACCGCCACACGCCCTCCTCCGTGGCCTTGTACACAACGGAGCTGGTTACGACGAGCGCACCTTCTTTGCCAAAGGCGAATCGACCGGAAGCCAAAAACCGGTCGGCCGAAAAGTCGACCAACCCGTTCGACGCGGCAACCTCGAACAGCGACCGTTGGCGATTCCACTTGAACCACGACGAACCCAGTGCCGGAGCTACGTGGTCGATCTTGACCCCACCGACTCCAAGCGAGGATGAACCGCTAGCTCTTACCACGTGCAGCGTCCCGGTTTGATCAACGATCCGAATGTCGAGGACCGGATTCACCTGGACCTGTCCGTTTCCCGTCTCGCGCCATTGCGAGACTCTCTGGCTGCGGATATCGGGCGTGTTTGCATCGACCGCGGCTTCGATCGGTCGTGACAAGCTTCCTTTCGCTATCCTGTATTGAAGACCCTTTGTATCAGTGGCAACAATCGTCCCATTGCGTTCCTGCACACTGTAAATCGACATGTTCAATGAGTAACGATTTGCAATCGTCGGACACTGCGAATCTGAACAATCCTGGTAGTCGAGTTCCAGGAGTTCATCAGCGGTCGTCAGCCATAAGCGGTCGGCCACGGGAAATACACCCTCGATGTCCGCATAGTCGAGAATATGACTGACAGACAGGTCCTGGCCGATAGTGCTTGCCTTGATCGAGCCATCGTCGAAGATCTGCCAGAACCCAAGTTGTGGGCTGAAGCCAACCAATCGATCTGTTGGGCTGACACGAGCGGGCGCTCGGCCGACGACAGCCCAGAAATTGCGCCCATCACTTATCACAGGCTGGCCACGACCGTCGGTACCAAGCGCACCAACCTCAGCGAACTGCAAGAAGTTGGCATCGCCGTCAATCCGGCCCGTAACGCCGTTTGTGAACTGCAACAGCATGCCTTCGGCCTGCTTGACGACAGTTGCCAGCCGCTGGCCCGAAGGAACGCCGGTAACCGGTCGCCCAGCCCCATCGCGCACATCGACGAGAACAAGACCTGTGTCCGTTTGATAGATATCCTTTTCGTCGTCGAGTGCGTAGACAGCTTCGATTCGTGACGGCTCGATCGTTAGCGGTGCCTGCGCGAGCTCTTTGCAAGGTAAAAAGCGATTTCCCTGCTGATGGCAGATTTGCGGTGTTTCGCCACGATTCCGCAAGATGATTACCGACCCTCTGTCGGTAAGCCAGGTCGCGGAGCGGTCAGCCGGTAACTCCAGGCTCAGGAAATCCGGCGTGCTCGAGCCGGCGGTGCCGGCCCTCGGAACCAGGAGGACGTCCTTGGCGCCCATGCTGCGTTGAACGACCATACGTCCGGGTACGTCAATTACCTGCGGCGACGGGTGCCGCGGAAACGCGACACGAGTGGCCCACTTTTTCGTTTTGGGGTCGAATGTGCGGACGGAATCTTCGTAAACAAAGGTCCATTTTGCGTCGTCCAGTGAAACGGCGTCAGTCAGCCGGGTGGATTGACCGTAACCGGCGATTCGATCGCCGATGCGGACAAGCGCGACGCGATTCAACTTGCGGTCGACGGTTCCGAGGAAGTGACTCTGCCCCGCGCGGGCCGTAATGAATTTGCCGGTGACAACGGCGTCATCGACATTTACCGCGCGACCACCAATATAGAACGGAAACCGCGACCAGCCATGGTTAGCCAGGCTGTATCGAAAGTATGCATCGCTGGAAATGAACTCCAGATGTTGACCGGAGGGCCCGTAAACTCTCCGCAATTCGCTGAACAACGGCGCGGCGGAAGCCTCTTCCAATAACGTGGCATTCTTGGCACGCAAATCGACGACCTCTCCGTCTACGCGCAGCGCGACCAGGCGCTGTGCAGCCGGGTCGAACGCGGCGCTGACAGCGTTTTCGCTCTTGAATTTCCGCGGCGCCAGCGTGGGCGAACAACTTTGGATCTCGGCGTCGATGCTGCCGAGGTCGACACGTCGAAGCTGGCCGGCCTGGTCGGGTTGAAACCACAACAGCTCATTCTCGATCAGGCCGAGGCGGTCGTTCTGTCCGCCATTACCGACCACGCCCGGGTACCAGCTTCGATGACCCGAGTGGTAAAAGACCAGTCCGGAGTTCGTCAGTACTGCGAAAAGGTCAGGGCCGACCTCAATGGCATCGATCAGGGCTGAACCTGTTGTGGGTGCGCGTGGTGTGCGCAACAAGCACTGCGGTGCATCCAGGCCACCCAGCCCATGGTGACTCAAATACCGGTCGTTGCCCGCCTGGCGGAGCGCCCATGCCCTGCCGGCGTCATACCACGCGGTGCGAACTGCACCATCGGCGCCTGTAAGTGGGTTCTCGCCGTAAATCAATCGGCCTTGCGATTGTGACAGCGGAATACCGTTGGGAACTGCCAGCAATTGCACTTGCCCCGGCGGCACACTGAAGGCTCGCTGGACCCGCCTGGCCTGGAGGTCGTAAGCGGCAATCTTTGACCCACCGGCCAGGAACAGGATTCGGCCATCCGCCAGGGCATCCGACAACGTGTTGTCGGTAACGTCCAGGGCATAGTCACCCAGCATTTGCGTAGGTTCATTCAGATTCACCGCTTTGCCCGCGCGGCTGATCGCCCATACTTGCGTGCCTACTTTGGCGTAGCGTCGTACAGGATCGTTATCGAAAGGCGAGTACTCGCTCCAGCGGCGCGACCCGTAGTAGTAAACGCCGCTGGCCTCTGTGGTCGCGGCGTAAAGCTGGCCATCGGCTGCAAACACATCGACAAAATCTCCCGCAACTTTCTGCGCCGCAGGTCCGATGTGCGTCTTCGTCGCCGTACCTACAGTAACTACCTGGCTGCTCGAATCTTGCAGCGCGATACGATCCTGCCACGGCTTCACCACGGTAAGCGGCGAATCAATCTGCACGCTGCCTTCCGGGTTCGCCTCACCTCTTGCGACCATGCCAAGGTCCAGGTGCCTGATCATGCCGCTCGCGCGATTGACGAAATAGACGCGGCCGGCGCTAACGGTCTCCGCTGATGGCTGCGACATCCAGCCGGCAACCTTGTTCATCCGGCTGTAGCTTCTTGATGCCAGGTTATGAATTGCCGCAGCACCGTTCGACGCGACGATCATTGCAAATTCGCCCGAGCCCACCGCATGAACCACGTCCTCGGTGTCGAAGGAAAGATCCTCGGAGCGAAGATTCTCCAGGGGATCGGTTTGCCCGCTGACGAGTGCGGACACGCTGGATGTTTCCTGGCCTAGCGCATAGGTGAAATCGACGTGGCTCTTCAGGTCGACTACCGGCTCCGTGAGCTGCCAGCGCCGGGCAACGGCGCCGCCCTCGACGACCCCTGCTTCGGCTTCGGTTGCAAAGTAGAATCCGGCGCCATCGCGGAGAGTCGCATTGACGTCGTCGGATACGATTTGGCTCCAGCCATGCAGCACCGGATCGTAGCGCAGTACGCCCGCGTCGCCGGCGAAAAGGTATCCGGCGCGTCCCTGGTGCTGTGCGAAACTCAGTTCATGTGAACCGAAAAGCGGTCGCTGTGCCTCCAGCATCAGGGACCGGGTGGTACCGCCTTCTGCTCGTGACACCAGCGAACGGCAGGTAGTCGGCTCCGGCGGGCTGCACATTCTCTCGGATAGCACAGCGAGATCGGACCGCGGCGGCTGCAACGCCGCATCCAGGTCGATAATCTCATCTCGCTGTTCCAGCGATGCGGATACGGTCCGGTCAACGTCGACGCTGTACAAGCCGGCATTGGTCCCGACCCAGAACCGGCCATTCCAGTAGGCCGCGTCGCTCAGGCTGCGCGTAGCCCATGCCCGTGGGAGAGGATCGGACCAGGCGCCCGTTTCCTGGTTGTAAGCACCGAAGCCCTTGTTTCCCGTAAGCGCCAGCAACTGGCCCCCGCCGATTGCAAATTGCTCGAGGTCCTCCTGTTGCACGGGCAGACCATCGACGCCGATGAAGCGACTGCCACTAAAACTCACGTGCCAGCCGTCGGCATCGCGGCGCACCAGTCCCTGCTCGGAGGTGCTGAGCCACAGTTGGTGCCAATCGTCGCAAGTTTGCTGACCACGCGGGCAGCTGCTGTGGGCAGCGGTAAACTCGCCTGCGACGTGAAGTGCCGACAGGTCGTCCGAGCGCCAGATTTCAGTCCGAGGATCCCAGCGATGCAGTTTCAGTCCGGGCTGGGGTACGAGAAGTTGGCCGCTTTTCTCATCGAACCCGGCAATGCCATGCGGCACCCTGTCGTAGACGTTTTGCAGCTTGCGATGGTCCGCTACGGGCTTGACCAATGGTGGGTCAAAAACGTCCAGCCGGTCCGCAGCGGTCACCAGGAACCAGACAGCTGCCGCAACCACCACGAGCGCGCCACCGACTGTTGCGGTGAGAAACATGTCAAAGCGATTGCGCAGCTTGATCCTGCGCGCCTCCCCCAGCAGGCCTTGCCACCTAAGATTCTCGTCCGCGCGCATCGGAACTCAGTCTCCTTCGGCCGCGAGCCGGATGCTCCCGGCGACAACGGTGTCATACCTTGGCTCGCCGTCCTGGACCAGGCTGGTGTCGAGACTTCGCAGCGTTGGCGCCTCCGGTGATTCATGTTCTCTCTGGAGCGCGAGAACGCATGCATTGTGCCGAGTCAGCGTGACATTGGTTTTTTCGTCATGGCTCTGCTCCGTGAGCGCCGAGCCCAAAGCGACCATGCGTGTCGCCTGTAGCATTGCAGCAGCGAAAAAAGGCACGCCGGCAAGCCGTGCGTACTGCAAGGAGCAAAGGAGATTCAGTCGCAGCGCTGCCGGCGATGGTATTTCCCGCTCGTTGCTTTGTCGCCCGCGAAGCTCCGACTCCATTCGGGAAACCAGGTCGGCAAGTCCTTCGTATCGGCGATCGAGCCGGCTGACTATGTCGTCGTACTGTTGCTGTGCAGCCTCGGCTTCGTCTGTTGAGTCAGCCTGAGTTCTGCTTGCACCGTGGGCGGCGAACACACCATCTGTCAGAAAGACAAGGTCACGTCCCAACTGCCTGGCATCCCATAGAGCCGGTTTCGAATCGACCTTGGTCGAGTCTTCGACCGCCCATGCCTGCGGCCCTGGATCCGCTGCAGCCTGCCAGGAAAGCAAGAGACGAATTTCTTCGTAATTCACCGCCCGATCGATGGAATCGTCGTCCAGCAGGTCACGCCAGAGGCGCGCCAGGTCGAGTAAGTGAGCGGCGCGCTGCCTGTCGACGCCTCCGCGTGAAGCAGCGTCAGCCAACGCGTCCTTATCGAGCGCAAGTTCAAGCCTCAACACCTTGAACCACTGCTTGCGGGTAGCGTCGCGCCTCGGTGAGCGATACCACGCCACCAGCAATTTCTGCACTGCGCGATTGGACAGCAGCCTGCGGGTGCTCTGGATGTGTCCGGGCTGCCACCAGCGGCGGTACGCACAAAACCCAAGCAACAGCGCGGCAAGAAAAGCGGTCGCGGTCAGGGTCCATGTAATGCTATAGGGAAAAAACAGTGTGTGAATGTAGCCGATGCCGACGAGATAAACGTGGTCATGCATCCAGTACGCTGCGTGGACATAGGCCGTAGATGGATCGCCAGTAGCGGCAGCGCGAATCGAGAACAGGATGACCAGTGCGACTATCCCGACTACAGCGAGACGCACCGGCCGCCAGCGCGAGAGCTTATCGGCCCCACCCGCAAGAAAGCGCGATTTCCTTATGCGATCTGGAACAGCCATTTCACCAGCAACCAGCCAATCAGAACGACGAGAGACAGCAGCAACAGGCGCCAGGCCCAGGTGCGCACGAACCTAACCAGCCTCGAGATTCCCACGCGAATCTCGAGCGCCTGTTTGCGTAATGCAATTTTCAGTTCGATACGACGCAGCTGAGCGCCGAGCCTATGATCTTCGGCTTGCACGGCGCCCAGGATCTTCTCATTGCGAACCTCCCGTTGTTTGATTGTCTCGTTCAACTCATTGTCAGCCTGGCGATATTCCGCCTGGGTCAGCCGCGAGCGGGCCAGCGCTTGGTCTACGTCAGTACGTCTTGTTGATGTTTTCATGGCTCGAGATCGTCCAGGTCAACCCTGCGAACGGCAATTCTTCTTTCAAGTTCATCGATCTTCTTGAGCACCCTGTTGATGTGTTTGATCTGGTCCTCGGTCAGTTTGAGCTTGCGTGCCGGTTTTGCGCCCTCCAATAAGCGTTTGACTTCCTTGATATCCGCAATCAGCTCTTCCAGTTCGTCCACCCGGGTGTTCAGTTGACACAGGAAGTGATCCACGCGTGCGTCGAAGTCGCCGTATAGCGACTTGATTCGACTCTCCAACTCTTCGAAACCCTGTTTTTCCTTTTCTTCAATGCGATCGAGTTTTTCTCCCAGGCCTTGCCGCTCGTTCTCGATGAACGAGCGCATTGCCTTGATCTCCTGGTCGTCCCAGAAGACACCTCCTTTGTTTTCTGTATCGGTCCGTACGCGTTGTGAGAGCTTTTCCCGCACGAAAACCATATTCAGGTTGAAGAAATCCACTTGCTTCGGGAAGGGAACGAACGCGCGGCGATCGATCACGCGCATCACCATCTTGTTGTCATCACCGTTCTCAAAAAGGTAAATGACATCATGGATATCGCCGGAGGTTTCGTCGGATTGCATATCTATTGCGCTCCATCTCTTTGCCAGCGCACTCAGGTAGGCGTCCATCCTGTCTGGGTCCCAGGAGTGAAGCCGTGGATAGAGTATGTAATCGTCCGGCACCATAACCCGTGACCTGCACCGATACGCGTAGTCCCGATGCCAGAAAGGATCGGCACGAAACGTCTGGGCTGGCTTCACGTATTTCGCCGTCCAACGCTGCAGCGGTGAGTGCTTGCCGATTAACGAACTTTCCGACTTGAACAGTACGTAGTGATTCCCGGCCTGCCCGTCCGCACTGGCCAACTTGGCCCACAACACTCTTTCCCTGGCGACGTCTTCATAGGACAGATCCCGCACGGCGCAGACCAGTGCCTCGATGTCATCGTCTGAGAATCGGAAGATCCGTTCGCTGGGCGTTGCTATGCTGGATACGTAGTCCAATTGATCCTGCAATTGGTCGAGATCCCGTTGGATTGTCTCGATTTCCGATATTTTGGCTTTGAAGGGACTATCCGGGATGAGCTCCAAAATACGCCCGTGACTGCCGGCAGCTCGCTGAAACCTCTCTGTAGGGAACTCCTTCGTGACAGGGCCGCTGTCAACTCGCATCAGACGGCCATCCCAGAGATCGGCCCGGTCATGCAGATGCAGTGGTCGCCAGGCCTCTCTTGAAATCAGGATACACTCGGCGCCGCCCACCCTGCTTCGCAGCGGCTCTTCAAGCAGACTGCTGGAAAAAAGCGCCAATGCAGCCTCCGACAGCATCGTGGCTGTTGTGGCCACGTAGCGGTCAGGCCCGAGCGGATAACAACGCCAGGTCTCCCGCGAATCGTCAGGTTTGTAGTTTGAAACTTGCGAGTCACGGTCGGATTCACTACAAACCAGTACGAACAATTCGCTTTCGCCGTCCGAGAGCATGTGTGGTGTTGTAACCCTGAATGTCGTCGGGTACCGGCTGAGGTATTCCAGCCGTTTGATGATCGCGTCTTCCTCACCCTGGTATCGAAACAGCTGGACATCTTCGAGCGGGCGAATCCGCGACTCATTCGCGTTCAACAGGTATCCCGGCAGGTTTGCTTCCAGAGGGTGGTAGTTGCCCGACTCCAGGTCCAGCTTTCGATTGACCGCAGAATCGAATACGCCGCCGTACTTGTCTGCACCGGGATCAAGTACAACCAGCGAGACTTTTCCGCCGCTCGTCTGTGACCTGGCATTCTTGAGCAATTCCTGTCGAACCGCTGCATCCTGGTTCGCCAACATCTCGATCAATGCGTCGGCGTCAGAAAGCGTAATCTCGAAGCAGTTCTGCTCAGCCATGAAAGATCCCCTGGACCAGGTGGTCGCACCAGATGCCAGCCAGGCCTCCGATTATCTCTTCCGCATGGCCTGCTCTACCCGCCCTGATCTCCGGCTCTACCCGGCCTTCCTGTCGAAACGCCGGCCCTGTGCTTACAACCCACTCCTCGTGCTTATGCGCATTTATCGGCAGCACAGAACAGTTGACGACGACGCCCTGGTCCCCTCTGACGGTCTGACGTAACCCGTCAATGATGTAATTCGTGTAGTCCGCCTTTACGCCTGGGACCGCAGCGACAAGATGAATGAACTGGTAGTCGTCGGGCCTGCCGTTTGTCGCTGACGCGAGCGCCGTCGCACCGCCGGACTTCGCCAGGGTGTGAAATTTCCGGGCCCAGTCGCTCGCGTGATCGGGAGACCCAATGTCTTTGTCTGTCTGAAAGAGGGCTTCGATATTCTCAGTATCTTTGCCGACATACTCGTTCTGCATTGCACTGGTGAACTTCGGCAGCCAGCTCATCCGCGCTATGAACTGAAGGCGCTGCTGATCGTGCACCTTATCGTCATCCATGTCCGGCAATGACTGGATAAAAGGCTGCAAAGACGTTTGAAAGTGCCCTCGGCGACCTGAGGGTTCGACTTCGATCCACAAGGCATCGCTCTCCTCCAGGCCCAATCGGCGCAAGATGCGAAGCAACTGCAGTGCAGCCTCGAACCAGGCACATTTGACGAGTGCCGCCAACCCTCCAATGTTGTCGAAACGAGGAAGCAAACCCACGAACAGCACGTCACGATGGCGCTTCCGTTTGGGCGGCCTGTCCAGGGTGAAAAAGTGATCGTTCAGTATCCTGTTCCACCAGACGTCTTCGTCAAACAGGTGTTCGCTTGGAAGCTGGTATGGCACGTCCTCCAGTCGCCGTGACTGTCGGATGCCTTCGACGCCTCCCTGCATGATTCTCGAGGCGCTGGGCTCCTTGCCGACTCGCTGCTCCATGGTCCGTACGTGGCGCGGGCTGGACTTGAACTTGATCTTCGGGCGGGATCGATTCAGCACCGCCACCAGGTCGCCGTCGTTGAGACTGAGTCGCGCCGATTCGCCAAAACTCGGTACGTCAGAATTCGAGTCGCGCTTCTTTCTCCTTTCCTGGGATTTGCGCTGCTGGGCACCCAGCACCCTGGACATGCCCGCAAGACTGAAAGCGCTCTCGAAAAGAAAGTGTTCGGCGGCCGGACTGTCAAGGTACTCCAGCATTCGTTGATAAATATCTACGTCGTATTGATCGTAGATGTCGGCGAAGCCTTCGGGCGCTGGCGCGTGCCCTTCGTCGCCAAACAGCCAGTGCACGTCGTCGTCACGCTCGACGACATTCTGAAGCCAGATCAGGATGACATTGATATAGGTGTGCAGCGAAAATGACTGGGGCGACAATCCCGTGCCGATTCCGTCGATGTGCTGAGACCTGGAGATTTGCTCACGCATGCGCTCATACAACTTCTTCAATAACTCCGAGCGCTCCGGCGGATTGACAAACAGGCCGTCCCACACTTCACAGGCAATCCTCGGTGTGACCGGCACATGATGGACATGCGCATACCAGAGCAATTCCCGCGCCCTCGGGTCTGGCCAGTCCGTCCGGTCGATCAATGATTGCCAGGAATCTGCTGGTACGATTCGATTCAATTGACACCCTTTGCGATTTGTTCGAGGTCGCGCATAGCCGACTTGTCGTCGAAGTGGTCGATGAAGTACCTGCCGATCAGTGACAGTTCATTAGACTCGATCGGCGACCTGTATTCTTTTTCCGCAGTAGCAAGCCGGAACAAACGGTATGCAACCATGATCCTCAGCATTCGAACGATACGGCGATTCGACATCTGGCTCGCGCCCGTTGCAATGGCGCGGTGAACGATTTCTTTCAGCCTTTCCAGGATGTCGTCATCAAGCCCTGCCAACGGATCGCCAAGCGTATCGACTGCTTTATGAAACCCCTTCATCGAGTTGAAGAATTTTTTGGCCTTTTCCTCGGAGATCGGAAGGCTGTCAGCTTGGTATGTGGTCTTCCAGCCGACTTTCGTCAGTTCATCGACATTGTCGGGATGGATTCTCCGTGTCTCGGCGCGAATTAGGAACCTATCGAAGAAGGCACTGTGCTCGAGTGACGAAGGCACTTCGTTGGTAGCGCCGAAAACACATTTCACGGAGACGCGCACTCGGCCGCTATGGTCGTGAAGAATCTTCTCCTGCATGACGCCCAGCAGTGTATTCATGATGGCGCTGGAGCCGTTGAAGACTTCGTCCAGGAAGACAATCGACGCCTCCTGCAATGCGTTTCTCGACTCCCGCTTATAGTGGCCCAGGTCACGCAGTGTCTTCACATTCCATGGCCCGAATAATTCCGTGGGCTCCGTGAAAGGCGTCAACAGGAACTCGAAATACTTGCTGTTTCCTTTCTCCGCGGGATCGGAGCTGTTGATCAACCCGATCAGGTTACAGAATCTACGAATAATCATCGACTTGGCGGTCCCTGGCGGACCGATGTAAAGCAGGGATTCCCCGCTCAGCAACGCCAGGATCAATGCGTCAATCTGCTCGTCGCAGTCGTAGAATTCTCCGCACAGTTGGTCCCTAATCAGGTAAAGCTCGGTGAGGAACCCCTCGTGCTGCGAAGCGATTTTCTGTACGTCTTCTCTGCTGATGCTCATTGTGTAAACGAACCTCCCATCCCTGGTCATTCGCCAGGTGTTTTATCCATTGCAGGTCGCATTGCTCCAGTTCCTCTGACGCCTCGATTTTGAACAAGGCCGAGTATCTTGGCGTTTTGGCCAGCGGCAATTTCAGCAATGCCGCAGCAAGTTTCGAATCCGGGTCTTCGATGCCCGCGTGAAACAGCCGCTCGAACAGCAGCCATTGTTCGAACACACTCAAGTCACCGACGTTCTTGACGCAGTGAGACGACCACGCCTTGCATTCGGGGTGATTTGAAATATGTTCGAGTCGCTCGTCCGCGTGATAGGTACCGAGCAACAGCCAGAAGCAGTCGCCCTGCATGCCGAACAGGCACGGTTCGCCGGGCAAGACAAAGAACCTGCGCCGCAGCCAGCTTCGGACCGTACGGGTCATCTCACGCGTGAACCGCGGCGATTCAACGCCGAAGCTTTCAACCAGTCTTAGCGTGTCCGCGAACCTCAACATTGGCAGATCGGTGGGCCTCGCGTCATTCGTCGACATGTGGCTGACAAAGTAGCTGCTTCTCTCCGCGCGCAGCTTGTCCAGCCATTTCGTCCACTTTTTCCTGGTCGTTTCCTGGAGACCTGGCGAATCCAGGAAGATTCGAATCGGGTCGAGCTGCGATTGGAATCGTTGTCGTTGAATTCGGAATGTTTCGAATAAGGCGTGAAGGTTCTTTCCGGTTTCTGCTTGTGCAGTTGCAGTTTCAACTGGGGCCGCCCCAAGGAGCCTCAGGATCCACGCCCAGAAGCCATTGCCGCGTTTTGCCCTGGCGTGGCTTTTGTCGCGATGAGTCGGCTCGTGGACCGTGCCATCCATGACTTCCTCCAGCATTAGTTGCGCGATCAGGTTCGTATCGCCAGCCGCACTGAGGACGAACGCGGCCGTGTCCTTTGCCACCTGCGGCGTCTCGTTGCGCTCGGCGTCGCTCAATGCCTTCGCTCCAGGAAGATCAACAGCAGGAAACCCAGTCCGCCAAGAACAGCGAACCACGGCCACAGGATAAGTTGATCCGGCTCGATGCGATTGTCCTGGCCCGCCAGGAATCCGGGAGTTGGGTTCACGATGCCCCCGGTCATCGAGGCCAGCGCGCTCAAAAGCTGGAGGTTTTGACCGTGGGAACGCCGTTCATCCGTGTTCGCGCTCGCGCTCTCCTGTTGAGCCGATGGCAGAAACACCGGGACATCGGCTGTCGACGGGTCGTCGCCGGTGACATCTTCCGTGATTCGTAAATGATGCCAACCACTTTCCCTGGGCAAGGTGATTCGCGCCCGAAATTCGCCATCCTGCAGGTACGGCGACAATGAGATGACATCTCCTTCGGGCCTGACCAGCGCCAGGTCGATGTCTGCCGGCGCTTCGCCGGTCAGGACCGAGACACCTACGGACAGAGCATTCGCATTCCGCTCCGCCGTTACCATGTATCTCTCCCGCTGCGACCAGCTTGCCACGCGCTGCAGCCAGCGACGGATTGCCTCGGTTGCGGCAGCGCTCTGCGCCCAGCCGCGCGGTATTGCACTGGTGAAAACACCGACGCTCGATGCGCCGATATTCCGAAACGCCAGGAGCGGGTCCTTCGGGTCCGGGCGCACCGCGATGCGCTCTCCACCCCGCCGAAGATAACTAACAGCGTGCCCCTCCAGGCGCGTGTCCAACGGCAGGTAGCCGGGTGCCAGGATGACCGGCTCGTACTCGCCTCGCTGAAACTTTTCTTCTCTCGGCCTGGGCTGCATGAATTCCAGCGAAACGGTGCTGGCGCCGCCGCTGCTGACAATCGCATGGAACTCATCGAAGTCTGCGAAGCGATTCGGATCTGCTTGCGAACCCACTGCCAGCACGGTGGATGAGCATTCGGGCGCCACGACAGTTTCGCGAAACTCCGTATCGGAGATGAAAATCATTCCGCAGCGGTTACTTCGATTGAACTGCTTGGCGGTACACGAGGTCACCGTGCCGCCACCACGACAGATGATCGGTAGCCTGGACACCGTTTCGCAAAGGTCATTTTGCTCGTATGTCGTACGAAGCTCGGTCTTGCAGGTTGTATCGAAGCTGACGATTTCCAGGGAATCGCCCGGGTTCAATTCACAGGCGACGTGATTGACGAGTTGACGAGCAATCCGTTGGTTTGCATTGCCACACATCGACCCGGACACATCCAGGAAAACCTGTACATCGAGTTCCGGCCGTTGGGGAATGACCATCCGTGGATCACCGCTGACCGGCAACAACGGATCGATCGGTGTATCCGCATAGGAGATCAGCACGGAATCTTCCGTCTTCGGCATGGGGTGAGGTCCATTGATCAGCAAGAGACCAACCTGGTCGATTTCGACCGCCTTTCTCAATCCGGCGAGCCGGTTTGGGCCAAGGCCTTCTGCGGCGATGCCGTCCAGCACGACCACGTCCCAGTTGCCAGGACTGAAGGCTTCCGCAGGACCGAAACGACGAAAGTCCATTTCCGGAAAGTTGCTTTCATCCAGCCAGGCAGCCTCCCCGACGACAGCGATTTTCAGCGGCGACGTAACGAACGTGAATTTGTCCCGGTTGAATTGACTTTCGTCCTCACGCTCGACAACCACCCTGACCGGTTGCAGCCCGTCTTCTGTAAACGCCAGTTCCTTACGGAACGGGCGCCAACTTTCCGGACGCAGTCCGTACTGATTTTGCGCCTCGTCGCTACCCGGTAAAGACGTCGAGACGCCAAGAACGGCCGGGGTTTCTTCGTTGTTTCGCAGAACGCCGCGAGCGGTGGTGCGCCGGTTGCTGATCAACGGCGGAACGTCGAGTGATTCGAGGCCGCCGCGCGGCGGTTGACTGAGCAGTGGAATCACATGCAAGCGCTGACCCTGAGCCGCCATGCTGGCCGCGGCATCGATGGCGTCGCCCGCGTTCTGCAGTCCGTCACTGACCAGGATAACGTCTCCACCAAATTCTTTCGCTTGATTCAGCCCGGCGGCAATATTGCTGGTGTCCGGCCCCAACGCTTTGGCAATCGCGCCGAAATCGGAACTGCTTGCTGCCTCGAGATCAAGGAGTGGCACCTGGCTGGCCACGGGTTCCGCGGATTTGCCAAATGCAACCAGGTTGCCGTACCAACGCCTGTCAGTATCCATCGCCTGCTTGTGCAGCGGTTCAATCAGCTTCATTAGATCGATGGGAGCGGCACGGCTCGCGCTTTCGGAAACATCCAGGACCACCGTGAGGTTTCTGTCCGGCAACCGGTCGCGAGTGAGGACGACCGGGTCGGCAATGGCAACGACAAAGCTCAGGGCAACCAGTGAAAGCAGCAGCAATACGCCCGGTCTGGCTCGGCCCTGTTTGAGGGCGACAACGACCAGGACTACAACGCCGAGGCCGACGAGCACGGCGACGACGAGAAAGTCCTCCCTTGCGGTATGGAAAGCAAATGCCAGCTCTGTATCTCCGATTGAAGCCGACAGACCCGCCATCACGCATACCTCCGGCCAACGGTTGTTGTCAGCAGGCGGTCGAGAAATACGATTATCAAGGCGAGAATGATGAGATACCGCCACCAGCCGGAATCAGGTTGGATGTCTTGAGTGTCGGTCGATGAAGTCTCCGCAGATTCAATGACTGGCAGCGCGAGCTCCCTGATTCGCCGATAGTCGCCGTAGGGTTTGTTTTCCAGGCGTGTGGGACTCCCCTCATCCTCCACCTGGACCAGTACTACGTCTTTCGTGGCGCGCAGTCTTTCCGAAATGAGAGCACCACTGCCCTGCTTCAATACGTGCCGGACACCATTCAGGAACAACAACAGTGACAGGTTGTAGGACTTGCTGTTGGCGTAGCCCAGTGATGGAACGTAAACGCGGGTGTCGCTTGCTGCTACCCACACCTGGGCATTGTCGCCGATCAATACTGGGCGCGCGTTTTCCGGAAGCTGCTTGTAATCAAACCCCGACCAGCTTGCCGCTTCAGCCGCATCCAGGTTTACGTCTTCAAGCAATGGATGTCCTTCGACAAACCCGTCAATCTTGCCGCTCCCGTCCTGCAATGCTTGCGACAATACGATGGCCGGCAATTCGCTGTTCTGATCGAGGTCCATTACTGCAATAACGGCCTCACTGGGGTTGTCCTCCCAGCCAAACAGGTCCAGCAGCCTCCTGTCATCTGCCAGCCAGGCGACCTTGAGGGTCTCGGCCGCCTCCGGGATCACTATCCGCAGCCTGTCGTCGCCATCGTAGGCACCGGTTTCCGCAAGCCGAAATTCGTGGCTGCCGGCCAACTCGGGCACGAACGTCACCCTCTCGTCGCAGGAATCAGCCTGACAAAGCGTTTTGGCCTCGCCGTCAGGCAAGGTCACGATCAGATCTGCGGGACGTTCGTCGTGTACGTCGATCGGAATTGCGATCTGACGCACCCGGCCTGTCATCGGGTTGATATCCGCCAATGGTGTGCCGACGGAGTTGTTTGGCACGGGCCCGCCGATATCGATCCAGATCGTGCTCAGCTCCTGTTCGGCGACGTTGTCCGGCGCCGGGACGTCCGTCACCACGATTCGATGCATCGCGCTGCACGACGGTGCGGGTTGCGGTTGATGATGCAGCAGGGCCGCAAGATTAGTGCCTGTCGGCCCCGGCGCCAGCGATTGAGACCACTGACGCACCTGTGACGGATCCAGCATGGACCCGTGATCGGACACCGCAAGCCCGAATGTGTGCAGGCGGTAGCAGACCTCGTGATCCAATGACTCCAGGTGCTCGACGATATCGTTCACTGCCTCGGTGGCAAGACTCATTGCCGAAGCGCCCGATTGCAGCGTTCGCATGCTGTCCGAAGTATCGACGTACAAGGCAACGCCGATCGCATCGTCATTCGACGCCGTCGAATGCCATAGCAACGACGCCATGGCAACGACCAGTCCGGTCAGGGCAAGAAACTGGACCCAGAACGGTACGGTCAATAACGGCGTCCGCCAGTGCAAGCGGGTTTCCTGGTCCTCGATCTCGAGCGATTTCAGATAGCGGTGTGCCGAAACAGACACGTGCACGAATCGAGGTCGCGTCATGTACAGGACAAGCAGGCCGCCCAGCATGGCGACGCTGGCCGCTCCCATACCGATCGCCGCTAGCATCGCGACCTCCGCAGTAGCGGCCACAAGCCCTTGCTATCGAAAAAGCGTTCCTTAAAAAACGTCTTGGCATCGGATTCGCTTTCGGGCCACTCCCACCGAATAGACGCGGGATTCCCGGCCATGGCCATAAAATTCCGTCGGTTCCCGTCGATGGTTTCGTCAACAAGCTGCGCTTGCCGCTCACTGAGTATCAGTTCCTTGGCTTCCGGGCTGTTGACGATTCTAACCGGGCCTCGATTGCGCAATTCTTTCCTTTCCATCGGCCAGCTATCGAGCTCGGCAACGATGAGCTTGCGATACGCGGACTGGAGACCGCGGAAGAACTGTGCGACATCCTCCAGTTGCGTTTCTTCGTCAAAGTAAAGGTCTGACACCAGTATCACGATCGACGTTGTAATCGATGCCAGGCGCAGCAGGTGGGGATTGAGAGAATCCTCGTGCTTGCGCGTTTCGTTGACGCTCTCCAGGAATCGGGCGAGACCCGTTTCCACGTTCGGCCGGTCGAAACTGACCGGCCGGTGCTCGCCGAACAGGCAGGCAAGCCGGACGGTATTGTCTTCAAGCGCCGCAACCCGGCACAGCGCCTGCACCAGCCAGGCGCCGACTTCCCGCTTCGGAATGGCCGTTGGCAAGACCAGCTCCGGCCGGTTATCGAGAACAACCAGTATCGACAGGCGTTCCTCGGAATGAAAAGTCCGGACGCGCCAGGACTCATGCGGTGCGCTGCTTGCCGGACGCCCATACTTCAGGGACGCCCGCCAGTCGATGTGCCGTGCATCGTCGCCGAGCTGGTACTCGCGAAATTCCCGAAATTCCAGGCTCTGCCCGCGCCGTTGCTGAATAGCATTACCGTCCGGTACACGCTGCAGCCATTTTTCGCCCACGAACATCCAGTGCTTCAGTTGGGACGCGGTGAGTGGAAAGGCATGCATGATCTTCAGCTCGGCGCCTTCAGAAGAGCATCCACGAATTCTCTTCCGTAATTGCCGGTGTCGGGCGCAGCGGCCTTCGCGAAATCGCGTATCTGCTCATCGAGCGTGTCGGCCTGCACTTCGGCAGAGGCCGAGAACGACTCGAAATCTTCCATTTTCATGCGCAGCCGATGACGCAGCACCGGCAGCAGAACGCTGGCGAGTGCCTGGACATCCGTTGCGTCGGGATATAGCACACGATAGCCGCGTATTGCGCGATCCAGGAATATCGCAGCACGCGGGCCGAGGCCCTGCTGCACGCCGGCCGCTGCTTCTTCGTGTCCCTGCAGCTGACCGTTGGATGTCAACACGATATTCAGGATGTGCTCCTTGACGAGAGCATCGATATCTCGGCGCCTTGCGTTGTCACTAACGTCGGCCAGGTCCTGCGCGGCCTTAACAGCGTTTGCGGTGCCGTCTGCAACCTGTGCCGCGCGATTGCCTTCCGAGTTCTTGACTTTGTCGACGATCAAATCGAGGTTGTCGCGATTCGGGAAGGGCATGCGAATCTTGAACATGAATCGATCAAGCTGCGCTTCCGGAAGCTCGTAGGTGCCTTCGTGCTCGATCGGGTTCTGCGTCGCGATCACCATGAATGGATACACGAGATCCTTGTCGTTCGGCCGATCGGCGGACCTGACGGGGATTCGCAATGAGCGCGGTTTGCCGAGAACGGTCACCTGTTTCTCCGCCATACTTTCGAGCATCGCCGCCTGGGTTTTCGGCGGCGAGCGATTGATCTCGTCAGCCAGCAGGAAACTGCAGAAAATCGGGCCCTCGCGAAACTTCAGCGTTCCCGAGCCGTCCGGCATTTCGGTGCCCGTTATGTCGGCCGGCATCAGGTCGGGTGTGAACTGGATGCGACGCCAGCGACTTTTCTCGCCCGTGAACTCGAAACCGAGCGACTGTGTGAGGACTTTTACCAGCTCCGTTTTCCCGAGCCCGGGATTGCCTTCCAGCAACACGTGCCCTTCCATAGTCAACGCGACCAGGAGCAGGTCGATCACGGGATCGAGGCCGAACATTCTTTCGGCAATTTGTTTCTTAACCTGGCTGAGATAGATCATTGCTTCTCGTTTTCCTGTTCAACCTCTAATTCCTTGACCCATGCGGGCAGGTGCTGCTCCGGCGCCTGAGTGTCTTCGTCGGCATCCAGCGATTCCGGGTCCTCGGAGGGCATCGAGTCGTTTGGCCTAATGTCGACATCCCCTCCGGGACCGGCCTCGGTCCCCACTTCAATTCCGGGGACCTGCAACGACATCGACTGTGATTGTTCGTCGTTGCCTGCAGGCAACTCCTCGTCGAACGATGTTGCCATTCGCTCAGGATCGAGTTGTTCGCTTCCTTCCTGGCGCCCTTGCAGCTCCATTTCCCGCGCCTCTTCGATCGAAATAGGTGGGGGAATATCAACCGCGTCCGAAGTGCCTGTTTCGGTTCCGACACCGAGACCACTATCGCCGGTGCCGCCGCCACTCTGATCCTCAGCATTCGCCGCCTCGGATCCCTTGGAGCCCGATTCCCCGCTTCCACCATCCGTTGCCTGGCCGGACCCGTCGCCCTCACCTTGGCCTTCACCCTGGCCCTCACCTTGGCCTTCACCCTGGCCCTCGCCTTGGCCCTCACCCTGGCCCTCACCTTGGCCTTCACCCTGGCCCTCGCCTTGGCTCTCACCCTGGCCCTCACCTTGGCCTTCACCCTGGCCCTCGCCTTGGCCCTCGCCTTGGCCCTCACCTTCGCCCTCGCCTTGGCCCTGACCCTGGCCCTGACCTTGGCCCTGTCCCTGGCCCTCGGCTTGGCCTTCACCTTCGCCCGGCTGACCGTCGCTGTCTTGTCCCGCCTTTTCTCCACCGTTGCCATTACCGCCGGATTTGTCGCCGTTATTGGCGCGTGGAGCGTTACCGGTTTTGCCGCCATCGGACGGGGTCGATCCGTTGGCAGCGTTCGAGTCCTGGCCGTTGCTAGCTGTCCCATTGCCGTCGTCTTGGCTACCGCTGCCGCCGCCTTTACCATTGTCGCCGCTTTCGCCGCTTCCGTCTGATTGGGTGCCTTCGCCGGGACTGTCGGATTCCGTGCCGGTACCGCTGTCGCCATCACCATCCATGGTGGAATCGGTCCCTTGGCTATCCGTGCCTGCGCCACTGATTGAAACCTGGACCCATTCGGTAGCGGTTTCGAGCACGCCTGTCGGAATGGTCAGCAGCATCGCCGGGAGGCAAAGAATGATGATGTTGATGACGCCGACGACTCGATAGTTGAGTTCGCCTGGCGCCGCGGTCACGAGGTCTTCCGGTCCAGGAGTGCCTGCCGCTGCGGAAGCGTGACGAGCAGCTGCGCCAGTTCCTTGAATTGCTGCCGATTCGAGCGCCCGGATATATTTCGGCCCGCCGGCCTGTTCCCGGTCGGCTTGCAAGAGCGACTGCACCCTGCCGTCCGCCCAGAATGCACCACGCGCTGGAATCAGCGGCCATCCCGCCAACGACTCCGTTTTCGGTTGCATCAGCCAACCCAATGCGAATGCCGGTGGTCGGGACAGCCTTCGCTGCCACCCGCCGCTGATCCAGTTGATGACTGTCAATGCGACAAAAGCGATGCACAGTGCCAACTTGCTGATGCCCATTTGCTGCAGTGTCACGAGCACGACCACGCACATCGCGAGAATCGTCAGCAGGTTCCAGCTCAGGAAACGCTTGTGATAGGCGGCGTCCAGCATGGTCCCGTCAAGGCTGATGCCGTCGACCGCTTTTTGATAGATCGCCCGGTGCGACCGCTGAAAGTAGACAGCGACCACCATTGTCGCGACGGCGGCTGCGAGGATCAGAAGGTAGCCAATGTCTGGTTTTGCTATCAGGAACCCGCACGCGCTCAGGGCAGCAATTTGAGCTGCTACCATTATCGCCCAGGTCATAAAGAGATCCCGGTCGCCGTACGATGCCTGTGCGTTGTCGAAATGCGCCGTGCCGTCAGTCTTTATCGTATCGTCGGCCGCGCGCTGATGCAGACGAGACAGTTTGTTCTCCTTGAGATTGATGCACTTGTGGTAATTCTCGCCTAACTATTGCACTTGAAAACGGCGGTGTCTAACAATGCTTTGGAGGCCCGAAATGGATCGAGCGATAAAGAATGAGCTCGAGAGTCGTTCTGTCCCCATTATTGGCGGCATTCCGGTCCCTTAGTGCACCTTTAGTGACGGTAGCCGATCCTCGTTTTGGCACCCTTGCCGCGGAGGTTATAAACCTCGGTTCGACCCCTATTTTCTGCGCCTGACACTGAGCACTCTTGCCGAACTTCAGATCCTCTTACGAGTGTGGCTGTTGGCTTTGATGATCGAGAGAATTCTCGTCGGTGTCGCCGTACTGCGGTTAGAACACCACTACAACATTGCTCCAATCGCTGTCGGGATTAGCGGCCCTGGCTTTGGCTTTGGCCTTCACTCGATAAAACACCGGAAACTCGCCCGTAACGACGTTGCTCCACGGACTAACACGAGTATCAAGAATAGACGGTAGCGACGTGAAGTCCCCGAAACCGCCGACCTCGGCTCTTACACGGAGATACTTGGGAGTCGGGACGGACGTCTGTCTTAGAGGGCCGAGCGAAAATTCGTATTTGCCGCCAACTGATGTGCTCAGAGATTGGGTAGACCAGTCTGTGTAGGACAGACTGGTGTCCGGACCAGAGTACACATCGCGTGGAAATCGAAAGGCCTCGGTGCTGCTCTCCTGCAAGACGTACCGACCGGCGCCCTCAACGCTTGTCCACCAGAATCCCTGCTCGGATTTCAATAGAATTGGAGCCTTGAGTGCACCGTACTGTCTCTCGCTCCGTGTTTCGCTTGCGACAGGCAACGTTGGCCAACTCAGGGGAAATAACGGCCTACCTGATTCCAGCTCGAATCTTGTTGCATTGCCGTCGAATGCCACCGACGGGAATAGGAATTCCCTGGCGACGCTTTTTTCCAGGATATAGCCGCTCGCACCCTCGATCGGCGTCCACTCCAGTGAAGAATTCGCAGCTATCGCGCCTTTCTTTAAGGACAGTTTTGGCGTCTCTAGCGGAGCTGCTGGTGCATCCGTTTGTTCGTGTTTCTTGGGCCAACCGTACTTCTTATTAAACCATTCTTGATTCATTTCATAGAGACTTGGCGACCTCAATCCCGGCGACTCGAGTGGTCGTTTGGGTATCCGCGGTTTGGCTGGATATCTTTCAATCGGCTTTTCAGGTGTTGGCGAGACACGGCTCGGCTTTCTACGCCGGACTGAGCGCTTTCTAACCCTGACCGTCGCCTCGGTCATTTTCTCGACGAAATCGTTATTCTCCGTGAGACACGATGCCTTTACCGTCGCCGTGTATTCCCCGCCGGAATCGTAAGTCTGCCTGACCGTAAAGCGTCTGCCTTTGCCGGCGGGCAAATCAAACGGATCCGTGACAAGCATTGAGTCGTGCAAGATATAGACGTGGTGTAAGTCCGAGGCGCCATCATTGCGAAGTGTAATAGTGACCTTGACTTCGTCACCACATTTCACCTCGCGAGGTTTAGTCGAAACCCTTAGAGCAATCTTGGGTTTCTCAAGAGTCTTGCGATGGCGCGCTTTTTCGTGATCGATACCCTCACCCTGCGGAGCACCCGATTCGATCGCATCGGCTGACGGATTGGGGAAGATCGGAATGTCCGCGACATCGCCCTGATGTTGCACCGGCGAGTGGACTTCTGGTGGTACTGCCCTGTCGCTGTATCTGTCGCGAATGATCTGCTTTGTCAGGATTGCTATATCGCGCAATGTAAAATCGGTTTTCCGCGAGGAGTATCCTCTCGTCAGCAGGCGGAGAAGAGTTCCAGTGAACATTGTGTGCTCTTCTCCGGACATCGCTTTGGACCGGCGCTTTCGGCTTGAAGAACACAAGAGTGCGAGCCCCCTTGCGGGCAAGGCATTGGTCATTTGCTCATGCATTGCCTTACCCGGCGACGATCCGAATGCCCTGGCCGCACCGGCCGCGTAGCACGCGTCAATGATCAGGTACTTGCGCAAGTCTATGGCGCTCTCTCGCAAGACCTCCGCTATCTCGTTGATCGAGAAGCTCGTCAGTCGCGGCGCTTCATTGCTTGTGCGGCGAATGAAGAGTTGGTAGGTATCTCTCTCGCCCACGAAGTCACCGTGGCCGACAAAATATACGATCAAGTCCGTTAGCAGGCGGTTCGCCTTCTTCAGTTCGCGCCGACGTTTTTTGATGAACATCAGAATGTCCATCCCGAGTTCGGCAGGTGGGCGAGGGTCATCGAATAGATCTAATACGTTTTCCGTCGGCAGCTTTAAGCCAGCGTCACTTTGTAGATACTTTTTGACCCATTCTGCTGATCTCTCGAATGCGCTTGACGCTTCGAGTTGCGGGAACTCGGGCCATTCCTTTGCGCCGAGGATGACGGCAAGTGTGGTTTCCGCAGTTAACACTTCGGAACCTTTCTATTTGGTTCTACTCCGTTTCGGGTACAGCGAGTAGTCCGGATAGTTGCCGGGTCAGCTCGCTGGCCTGTTTGCAGGTTAGGTAACTGACTTCAAGCTGCCTGGAGTCGACGACGAGTTTGATCGATGACGACGTGCGTCTTTCAAGCCACGCCTGGATTCCTTTTGCCACCGCTACGACAGCTGCGCTGGATAGTATTACAGCCAACGTTGCACCGGCGTCCATGGATTCAGGGTCGTCGCGCTCTCTTGAAACCTCTGCTTCCGGGGCCTCTTCGAGTATGTATTCTCGCAACTCCTCAGCCATTGCACCGGCTTCGGATTCTTCGACATCCTGGAAAGAAATACGGATTGGGGTTTCCATCACTCCTCCCGGCATAGCCCGCTGTCGCAACACCTCTACAAATTTCTTACTCTCTTCTTCGAAGCTCGGCAAGCAGGACTTGTACGTACCGATGGACCCGCTTGCATCATCAGGTTGAGAGCGCCACCAGCGTCCAGAAATCTTCCGGCTTTCATCTCCTGCCGGTAACAGCGAAGCGCAATCACCGACAAGATGGTCGCCGCTGGCTCAAGAGCTGGCCATCTTGCAAATACGTACTATTATGGAAGAGGCACTCTTATATTTCGGAAGCAGAGTTTTCAGATTACCAGCCCATGAAGGTGCTTTTCGCCGCAAATCACGATGATTGACACCGGCGCGGGCAAACAATCAGGGGCTCAGACCTGGGACAGCTAGCACTTCGGGAGAACAAAAATGAAGGTAGAAGAGAAATTATTGTTGGCACTCGAGTTTGTGACCGAAGGCAAGAAAGCGGCAGTTCCAGAGGCCTTGTCTCGCGAGACCTTTTCGACAGAGAGCTTTCTCTCGGCAACCGACAAACTGAAGAAGAATGCGCGACCCTGGACGCAAGGCCGTGGAATACAAGGCCTTGGCATCGGCGAAAAGGAGTCCGACGGGAAGCTGACCCGGAAGATTGCGCTGCGCGTATACGTCGACAAGAAAAGGGCGATGTCGAAAGTCAGCAACCCGGTGCCAAAACGTGTCCGAATCCCTGACGTGGGTGACTGTACCACCGACGTTGTCGAGATCGGCAAGGTGGAGGCCGAGCTGTTTACCAGCCGTGTTCGTCCGGCGATGCCGGGTTGCGGTGTCGGTCATCCAAAGGTCACCGTTGGCACATTTGGCTGCCTGGTGAAGAAAAATACGGATAAAAAGGGACGACTGTACATTTTGAGCAATTCGCATGTGCTCGCAAATCAGGGGGTCGCGAGTGTTGGCGACGACATCCTTCAGCCGGGCCGGGCGGACGGCGGGAAGCAACCCAAAGATGTGATTGCGACTCTCGACGACTGGGTACCGTTTGTATTCAGCGGCACGGGCTTCCCGAATCTTGTTGATGCGGCCATCGCCAAGGTGCGCCGCAAGAACTCGGTAATAAAGACTATTCGGATCCTCGGCATTCAACCCGCTGGCGT
This sequence comes from uncultured Woeseiaceae bacterium, assembly GCA_945788625.1. Classification (GTDB taxonomy): domain Bacteria; phylum Pseudomonadota; class Gammaproteobacteria; order Steroidobacterales; family Woeseiaceae; genus UBA1847. The sequence continues at coordinate 14,615 of CALZMQ010000023.1, read as the reverse complement.
CAGCAAGACGCTCAGACGGGGTATGGATGTCAAAAAGGTCGGCCGAACAACGGACTTCACGACCGGGGTGATCAGAGATATCAATTATCGTTTGGCGCTGACGTACAAAAGGCCGGGCGGCGGAAGTGGCCGCGCGGGGCTCAGGGATCAGGTACTATGCACCCGCTACACGGCGGGTGGCGACAGCGGATCCGCCGTATTGAACAACAGGGACCGAATCGTCGGCTTACACTTTGCGGGATCGCCGTCCACGAGTATCTTCAATCGCATTTCGCACGTGTTTCAGGCGCTGGATATTGACTTAGCTTAGTTGTGAACAGGTATGGCATCCGAAGCAGTTATTGAAACAGCCATCGCGCATAACGAAGAGCGCCTCAGCGCGCTCCCAAACGTCGTTGGCATGGGGATCGTGGACGATCCTGGCGGGAAAGGGCCCGTGGCGGCCGTCTATGTATCGAAAAAAGTCGCGGAAGCTGACTTGAAACGCGCCGAGAGAATTCCCAAGCGTCTTTTTGCACAATTCGATCAGCGGCGCCGCTGGGTTCCCGTCACCGTCATTGAGCAGGGAATTGTCGAGTTAGAGTCCTTTGGCGAATAGATAGTCGTCAGACCTCGGTTCGACCCCGCGATGCTCTTGCTCGTTCGAGACGCTCGCGATCCGGAGACTGCAAATGACGGATAGTGTGGAGACGCGCCATGCAGTATCCCAATGCGCCCAGTCGATCTCGAATCGCGATTGTTGCGCTGCTCATCATGCTGGGTCCAGCCTGTTCCACGCTTCAAGACGGACAGCCGTCGCCAGCCAAACCTCCCGAACCAAGCGTATCCAAGGCTAACGACTGCCGCATTATCTACGACGCCGGCAGCAGCGGTACGCGCCTGTATATCTATGAGAAGGTTAAAGCAGGATGGGAGGAACACGAAGGCCCCAAGGTGTCGGCGCTGGCCGATCCCGTACGCGAAATACGCAACAGGAAATGGAGCCACGCCGATAAGGTCGTGTCCGAAGTCATTGACGCACTCGACGACATTCTCACGGACGGACCGCCAGTAAACGGTAAGCGGGCCTGGCTTGCGTTTGACTGGAAAAAACGATGTAACGTTGTTTCAACCAGCGTCTTTGCCACCGCGGGCATGCGCATCGCGGAACAAACGCAGCGCGCGCGGAGCGCGGAATTATGGCAGAAACTGAAGCAGAAACTGGCTGCCGAAGTCGGCAACAACGTTGCCGTGAGCGTCCGCACCCTGAGCGGTTTCGAGGAAGGATTACTCACCTGGCTGGCAGTGGCCGAAACTTCCGGCACGACTGATTTTGGCATTGCGGAGATGGGCGGTGGCTCGGCGCAAGTTACCTACCCCTGCCCTCATTGCGACCCGAAATCCGACAATGTCCGTACGATCGATGTAGGCGGCAAGCCGGTCCAATTCTTCAGCTATTCGTTTTTGGGGCTGGGCACGGATGAGGCGCCACGTACGCTTGGCTTCCCGCTGTCATGCCGGTACGGCATCGGCGAATTGAATTCCCGCTGGAAGGTGGAACACTGCGCCGATCGTATTCGATTCAGCGATGCAAGCGATAAGGTCTACGACCCGTATAACTTTTCCAACGGTACCTATGGCATAGACAGCGAACTCCCGACAGGCCATGCCAGGGTCGCCAAGTGGTACCTGACCGGTGCTTTTGCATACATGAAAGATGACGACGTAGCCCGATGCTGCTCTACAAGGGGCAAGTGCTACGAACCCAGGACCTCCTGCTTTCGGGCCGTCTATTTGCCCAAATACCTGTCTGCGTTGAAGCTGGCCAATACGGAGAATTCGCACGCCAGCTGGACCAGGGGCGCCAACCTTTGCCTGGCACAAAATTGCCTCGCGCGGGTGCGCCCGGCCCCCGTCTGCCGATGGTCGAACCAGGGCTGTTTGGCAAACTAGCTTCGCGAGCACTGTGGCCAGGAAGAATCCGAACATGACCATGTACATCATCGGCGCCGTTACAGCGAGCCTGCTTGTGTTCGATGAAGACGACCAGGCCGCTCGAGCCGCCTACGCACAACTCGTCCGGGGTGAATTCCAGACCGATAACTGGCGCGACACGATTTTCCGAGCGTTGACCATTGGCGACCGCCGTGAGTGATCGCGAAGCGGCGCTGCGCGCAGCTATCGAGCGTGATCCTGCTGACGCAGCGGCGCACGGTGAGCTTGCCGCCCACTACTACGCGGTCGGTAAGCTGGACGAGTCTGTGAGCGAGTACTCGCTGGCCTGCAGACTCGCGCCGGACGTTCCAGAAGGGCGCTACAATCTCGCAGCCACGCTCAACGCCTGCGGCGACACGAGTGCCGCACTCGACATAGTCGAACAAGCCGAACGCGATTTCCCGGACAGCGCGATTATCCATTACGGCAAAGCGTGCGTGCTGCAACGAATCGGCCGGCTGGACGAATCGCTAGCTAGTTTCACGATCGCGTTAGAACTCGACCCGAATCACGCGGACACCTGGTACGGCGTGGGCATCGTGCTGCTGCGGCAGGGAGATCCGCTTCGCGCCAGCAGCTTTTTCGAACGTGCACTCGATGTCGCACCAAACCACACCGGAGCACGATACATGCGCGATGCCTTGTCGGGTCAGGCGCGAACACGGCCGGACAAATCGTTCGTGCAAGAGTTGTTTGACGGTTACGCGGCGTACTATGACGAACACATGTTGGAGCAGCTGGGTTATCGAGCGCCGCAAATTCTGTGCAACACCCTCGCTAACGAGCTCCGCGGCGCGCCCGAACTGCGAGTGCTCGATCTCGGCTGCGGAACCGGCCTGGTGGGCAGTCGCCTGCGACCGCGTGCGGGCCAACTGGTGGGCGTGGATCTCGCTCGAGGCATGCTCGATCGGGCGCGGACTCTGGATTGCTACGACCGGCTCGAGTGTTGCGATGTGCTCGATTTCCTGAACGAACAAAGTCACGCAACGCAGGATCTCGTCGTTGCGGCCGATTTGTTCATCTACTTCGCGGAACTGGACGAGGTCTTTGCCGCAATCCGACACGTGTTGACGCCGTGCGGCCTGTTCGCCTTTACGGTTGAAGAGCATACAAGCGAGGGCTGGTCGGTTGGCCCATCGGGACGGTTTCGCCACTCGAGAGCATACCTGGAAACGTTGCGAGACAGATTGGGTTACACGCCGAGGTCGTTCGAGCGAACCGTAATTCGCCACGATGGCGGCGAGCCCTGCCAGGGATTTATCGTCGCCTGGTCGGCAGGACCGGAAACGGACTTGTCACTTTGAACCGAGACGACCGCCGAACTTCGACATGCCCATCTTGATTGCCGTAGCCTTCCCGGCGCGCGGTTTGCCGACCCCGCCTTTGTGCAATGTATAGCCGATCCGGACGGCCGATGAGGCGCTCACGATCCCTTTGAGCGTCCCGGGCTCGTCACCCATGGACCGCTTGAGGTTGTTGATCGCTTCTTTCTGCAGGGCAACCGCCTTAGGGTTACCGGTTTTCGCCTTTGCATCGACTTTGTTGGCCTGCTTGAGGTTATCCTGGTACTGCGTGTTCGGATAAGGTATCGGCACGAATGGCGCCGGCGGCGCTGGTGTCTTGCAGACATCTGGAAATACGATGCCGGATCCTTTTCCATGCTTCGCGGATATTTTGATCCCAGCCATTGGTCTCTCCCTGGTCTTGCTCCTTATGATGCTACGCCGCACCCAGGCCGAGCGCAATGCGCAACAACCACCGCTGCCTGGTCGGGTGACATTGACAAAGCCTTGATTTCGCTCGAAATCGCCATCAACTAGACAACAAATTCTTGAAGCACGGTGCCGGGACCAGCGCTTGTCAATACTGCACGACGATCCTCGACGGACAGGATCCTGGGACCTGCACTGGTGAACAGAACAGGAGATGGTTCGAGTCATCTTCTCTGTTACGGATGAACTCCGGTTGCGTGCAAGGAGAATTCGACATCAGTCGTGGCACCGCTGCCGGTGACAGTTGTGATAACCAATAACACGCCGGTATCGCTGTTCGCATCGTAAGTGCAGAGACCCGGGCCCAGGCTGTTGCCGTCGGCGGTGATGATGGCGCGAGGAATTGCAGTGCCATTGGTGTCACGTGCAATTTTGGCAGTCGCAAAATCGTCAAATGAGAACACCATGCAACCCTGGTGCCCGGGATCCGCCGCCAGGATGATCGGCGTGACCACCAATATGATGCTGCCATCACGCGCGACCGAGATATCCGCTTGTTCGATAGTATCCACGCCAAGATCAGCCGCATCCTGCCCATCAAGAATGGTACCGACGTAGTCATAGCCGGTCGGTGTCTGTCGCAATAACTCTATGCGCTCAAGATCGGTTCGCCGACCCGTCCCGTCGACAACCAGGCACGACGTTGCGAGGTAGGTTTCGCCGTTGAAGGCGAACAGGCCTGGCTCAGTCTGCACGATGCAATCAGCGAGTTGTGGGATTGCATTGAAATCAATCGGCGCGCCCCAGGACGGAGACGTCGCAGCAGACCTGCCCCACACGACGCTGTTGTCGCCGAGAAGATCCGGTGTTGCCCCTGTTGCGCGCCAGTAGAGAAACTCCTGGCGTTCGTCGACACCGGTGACCGTACCGAACGGGTTGAAGTATTTGAGCCACAAGATTTGCCACGAGCCTGACGGCTCCATTACCAGCGTCGACACTTCATGTGTACTCCACCCCATAACACCGGTATCGGGATGCGCCTCCATCTGCATATCATTGACAGCGCGCACGAACGTGAAGGTCGCGCCATTGTCATCACTGCGGGCGAGTCGGGTTCGCACACCAAGATCGAAAACTATTGGCGGACCGGGGTCGCTGACCTGCGTATTGAGCCAGCTGTAGGCCAACCATAACGTTCCGGTGGTGGGGTCATACTCGAGGCTGGGATCGCCATAGCCGCGGAAAGGATCCGGCACGCCGCTAAATTCGGAGTGCGCATCGCCAATGATCAACACCTCAGGGCAGGACGCGTCCTTGCTGCAATGGAATGTGATCGGCCCGGGCGGGGGAAGTGGCGGCACGACAGGTGGCGCCGCATTGCCACCGGAGCTTCCACCGCAGGCAGAAAGGCAAAGTAAAACGCAGAAGAGTGCTGCTGCTCTGAAGATATCTGCATGCATGGGTAGATCGTATATCAGGCGCGTCGCGCCGGGCCCGTGCACCGGTCGCAATTATGATTATAGTCGCTCCAGAACTAATCCCGGCTTGCGATCCTGACGCCATTGATCACCCGGTCACTCGGGTGCGCGACCACGCTTTCTCCGGCCTTCAGACCGTCGCGGATCTCGGCGATGACGCCATTACGCTGCCCCACCTTCACTTGTCGAAGCCCCGCGCGACCATTCTCCTCGACGAACAGCGCCCAGTTTTCGCCGTCTCTGAACAACGCCGTCAACGGCACGGTCAGGACATCCTCGGCGTCCAGCAGCACGACTCTCGATTCGACCTGGTAGCCGTGGCCGAGCCGCTCCCAGCCTTCGTCACTCGCGAAATCGATAATCACATTGACACGCTGTTCCTCGATGCCGAGCGCCGAGACCTTGAGGAAGCCGAACGGCTCAACGCGCCGTACCCGGCCATTGAGCGGCTCTGCACCGCCCCAGTTGTCGATAATGACCCGCTGACCGGCTTCGATCCTGACCGCGTCCATCGACAGGTAATCGACGACGATTTCGAGATCCCTCGGATCTCCGATTTGCAGCAGCATGTCGCCCTCGCGAACGATGCGCTCGCTACGATCCGCGATCTTCAGGATTCGGCCGCTGACCGGCGAGGTTATCGGAATGCATTCGCAGGCTCCCTGGTTCGCCTGTGTCTGCAGCGGTGAGACGAGTTGCGCCCGCGCGAGTTCGAGTTCGTAGCTTCGGACCTGCTGTGCGGCGCGAGCCGTGTCGAGGCCGGCGCGGCGTGCCTTGAAATCGCGCTCCGCGCTGTCGAGGTCGCGCCTCGAGACGCTGCCCTCCACGATCAGCTCCTGCATGCGCGCGTATTCCGAACGCGCGAACTCGTACTCTGCCTCGGCATCTTTGACCGCCGCCGCGGCCAGGTCACGCGCGGCCTCGGCGGCCTGGATCGCGGCACGTGCCTGCGCCTCGCTGCGCGGATCGAGAAAACTCGGATCCCCCGGTTCGACCTGCGCAAGCACGGTCTCGTTCGCCGTGACCGGATCACCGACGTGCCTGTCGATGCGCTGCACCCGACCGGCGACCGGCGCCGACAGTGTGTAGACATCGTGCACCCGCGTCTCCCCCTCCTCGTCCAGCGTGACGACAAGCGAGCCCGGTTGGACGTCGACGAGATCCACCGTGACGGGCCTCGGCATGAAGCTCAACGCCAGGGCGATCACGATGATGCCGACGATGGCGGCCCAGATCACGATTCGTTTAGCGTTCGCAGTCACGGTTCACTCCCGGGTTTTCAGGACCTCGACGAGGTCGAGGTGATCGAGGCGATGGCGCACGACCAGCGCCGATATCAGGGTTGCCGCCAGCGCGATGATCACGGACAGCCCGTACGTCGAGGGCTCGATCGTGAGCGGCACGCGGAACAGCTCGGTGTTGAACGATGCGGCCATGAGGCCCGAGAGGCCGCGGCCGAGCAGGCAACCGAATGGCAGCGCGATGGCTATCAACAGCCCGGTCTCGCCAAGCAGTATGTAAGAGATCTCGCCGCGGCTGAAGCCGAGCACACGCAGCGTCGCGAGTTCGCGGCCACGCTCCGAGAGCGCGATGCGGGCGCTGTTGTAAGCCACGCCGAAACCGAGCGCACACGCCAGGCTCGAGAACAGGGTGATAAAGACCATGATGTGCTCGACGATCGTTTTGTAGAACGAGTCTATCGCAGCCTGGCGCAACATCACGGCCGAGACCATCGGCAGCTCCTTGAGCCTGGCGTAGAACGCTGCCTCTTGCCGGCTGTCGATCAGGAGGTTGACGTACTCGGCACTCGGCCGTTCTTTCAGCATGCGATTCAGTGCATCGATATGTATGAACGCCGGCGTCGCGATATAGGTCTCGACCAGGCCGACGACCGGCAGGGCGACTTCCGGTCGGCGCCCCTCGAGTATCTCGAGCTGGACCCGGTCACCGATCGATACGCCGAGCTTGTCGGCGAGTACCGTGCCAAGCACAAGGCCCTCGGGCGGCACCGGCATGACCCGCGCCGTCGCGTCGTCGAAGATCGGCTGCAACCAGGCATCACTCTTCAGGCCGGTGAGCGAGCCCCGGTGCGTAAGCGGTCCAACCGACAGGTCGGCACCGACGATGCGCATCGGCTCTGCGGCGAGCACGCCGGGCAGGTGCTCGAAGTCACGAACGATCGTATCGGACTGCGGCTCGGCGAGGCCGATCGTGGCGTCCTGGTGCTGCGCGTTGAAGAAGTAACTCTGTGCCAGGTAGTTCAGCGAATCGTTCCACTGCATGGCGAGCACCAGCAGGCCGACGGCTGCCGCAACGCCGAATATCGTCATCGCCGAACGCATCGGCGAACGCAGAATATTGCGCACGACTATGCGAGATCCCTGGTCGAGCCAACGGGCTGCATGTGTATCCCACAGCCGCAAGCGTCGAAAGACTGCGGGTGCCGGTGGATTCATGGCCTGTGCCGGCGGCAACCGCGCCGCTCGCCGCACCGCGGCCACCGAGCCCAGCAATGCCGATGCGAGGCTCACACTGACGGCGATCACGATGGCGGAGGTGCTCGGCCGGTACAGGAGCATCGGGAAGCGGAAAAGGCTGGTGTACATTTCGGTGTTCATACGATGCCGATAACGAACTTGGCGTAATGCAGGCCTACCTCCGTGCTCGAGTAGCCGAATGCTTTCATCAGGCCGATCTGGCCGCGTTCCGTCGCGACGAGGCGCCCAAGCACCATGTTGGTGAGGAACGCCGAGATGACCACGAATATCGTCGGCAGAATCATCGATATGGTCCTGAGCTGTTCCATTTCGTTCATGACGAACCAGTTGGAGAGCTGGTCCTCGCGGGCAGTCGCACCGATGCCACCGTAGCGCTCCAGGACGCGGTCGAGTTGCTGCAGCACCTGCCCGGTGTTCGCGCCCCGCTCGAGATCGAGCGATACGCTGTTGAAGGCGCCTTTCAGATCGTAGGCTGCTGCGAGTGTCTCGTGATCCATCCAGAGGATGCCGAAGCGCCGGTCGTCCGGCATCAATGCACCCGGGCCCAGGGCATAAACGAACTCCGGCGACAATGCGGTCCCGACGATGCGGAGCTCCCGACGGTGACCGTTGATCACGGCGACGATCTGGTCGCCGCTTACAAGGTTGTGGGCCTCCGCGAACGGTTCGTTGAGCACCACCTCGTTGTCGCCGTCGTCCCCGGGCAGGCGGCCGCTGCGCAGCGCGAGCTGGTTCAGGACCGGCTGACGCCCTGCGGGCACGGACACGAACTGGCCCATCACGGGCTCGGCGAAGCCCTCGATATCGACAATCGCGAAGCGCGACACCCGCACCTGCGCAGTGCGCACTCCAGGGATCGCGGCAATGCGTTGCTCGACGCTGCCGGGCGCGCGCTTGACCCAGGCAAAGACATCGCCGAAGCGGTAACGCTCGTAGTAAGCCGCCGTGGTTTCGTCGAGCGCCTCGAGCGTAGACAACGACATTATGAGTGCCGCGATGCCCGCCGCGACGACCGTGCCGATGGCCAGCACCTGGCCCCGCAGGTGCCAGAGGTCGCGAATCACTTTGCGGTCCATTGCGCGCATTACCATGCCAGCTCCGCGGCCGGGCGACGCTCGGCGTTTTCCTCGATGTCCGCGACCACGCCGTCGGCAACGTGCAGCACCCGATCGGCCATCGAGCCTATCACCGTGTTGTGGGTGATGACGGCCGTGGTGGTGCCGAGTTCGCGATTGACCTGGTCGATCGCCTCGAGCACCAGGATGCCGGTCTCGCTGTCAAGGGCGCCGGTAGGCTCGTCGCAGAGCAGGATTTCCGGCTGCTTGGCGATCGCGCGGGCGATCGCGACGCGTTGCTGCTCGCCGCCGGAGAGCTGCGCCGGGAAATGATGCAGGCGCTCGTCCAGACCGACAATGCCGAGTGCCCTGGCCGGATCAAGCGGGCGTTCTGCGATCTCGGTAACCAGGGCGACATTTTCCTCGGCCGTGAGGCTGGGTATCAGGTTGTAGAACTGGAAGACGAAGCCGACGTGGTCGCGGCGGAAGCGCGTCAGCTCCGACTCATCGGCGCCGGTGAGCTGGTGGTCGCGAAAACGGACAGTGCCCGAGGTGGCCCTATCCAACCCGCCGATGATGTTCAGGAGCGTCGATTTGCCCGACCCCGACGGGCCCAGTATGACGACAAGCTCGCCCTCGTAGAGGTCGAGATTTGTGCCTCTCAGCGCGCGGACCTCGACCTCGCCGGTGCGGTAGATCTTGGTAAGGTCCCGGACAGTCAATGTGGTGATGCGGCGTCTCAATCCGCAGAATCCCTCATGCGGGTATGTGATCGGTGGCGAGGGGCGGGGGCGGGGGCGGCGCCGAGCCGCCGACACGCGGATTTTCAGAACGCTAAGTGGTCGATTCTGTTGTTATTTATCAACCAGTTACCGCGGTGTCCGTTGCCTGGTCTGCATCACTGTGCATGACGATGCACAGCTGACTCACGCAATACTTACGCATCGCACGAGTTCCGGCCGTGCCGCGAGATCATCAGGCGTGATGAGATCCGAAACGAGGCCAGCCCGCTGAAGCGCCTGCAAAACCCACCAACCGGGGTCCCACTGTCCGGGCTCGAGTCCGAGCCTGGCCGAAGCCGGGTACGCGTGATGATTGTTATGCCAGCTCTCGCCCATGGTCAATAGCGCGGCAAACGGTACATTGAAACCCTGCACAGCCGCACCGTCGACATGCCAGTCGCGGTGGCCGGTGTTGTGAGCAAAATGCCCGATAAGCCAATGACCCAGGATCGACACACTCACGCGGCTGCAGATGCCCCAGAACACCCAGGCCCAGCCGCCGATTGCGAAAAATACAAGCGCCCACGGCAGCTGTTGCAACATCCAGTTCTTTTCCATGAATTGATGCACGCTATCATTGGCGATCTCTAGCTCGATCGCGATCTTCGGCGGACAATCGAGCCGAATCGAGCAGAACAACTGCCACCAGAAATCTCGGTACCAGGACTCGCTGTGAGAAAAATAGTTGTGGCATTCGGGTTGACGTTGCGCCCAGTCCCTCAGGTCATGCGTGCGCAACATGCCGAACGGCCCTGCCAGACCCACAAGCACACCAAAGTGTACGAACAGGTATTCCATCCAGCTCGGACAATTATAGCTGCGGTGGATGAAGCGGCGATGCATCCCGAGCGAGTGCCCGAGACACAGTGTCGTTCCTGTCGAGACCAGGAACAGCACCAGCGCACTTGTCGAGAACGTCAACGCGCTGCCGATTGTGCCGAGAAGAAACATTGAACCGACCCAGACGATCTTCACGGGGTCTGCGTAGACGGTGCCCCGCAATGCATCGGCACGATCTTCAGGTCGATCAATCCTTGGGTTTGCATAGGCATTGATTTTTTTAGTCACGGATAATTACCTCCTCGATCAGATGGTTCGCCATCGCTCGCATTGCGTACTGTTGAACCGGCTGGAAATACCAGGCTGGGTCGAGCCGACGCTCATAGCTGACGGTCAATGAAACATGGGTGAGGCCGTTCTCGTCGGTCACGAACTGAATGTCGGATCCGATCAGCGTCACATAAGAAGAGAAAAAGCTGGTATCGCGAACAAATGAGAGCGTGATGCGCTCGGGTGTTACCGAGTCGATGCGCAATTCGATCACGCCTTCATGCGTGTTCGTGACAAACCAACGGTGATAGCGCGTATGCACACGATGAATGTCACCCACTTCGAGTGAACCGGCCTCGATGGAATGCGGCATCGGAAAAAGGCCCAGCATCCAGTCGTCACTGCTCGGTAGCTCGAATGGCGTTGCAAGGTTCTGCAGTAACTCTTCCGGAGAAAGAGAGACTGTCGCAGTCGCGGTTGCCATGTTGTGTCGATCAAAAGTTGTTACTTCAGATGTTCCTTCGAACGAGAAAAGAGCGACCAACAGAGGAATGGCCGTCGCATACGTCTTGCTACTGCGAGCGTCCCTGGCGACGGCAATCCAGCTTGCGATGAACGCCAGCGTGACGCCGAAGAAGTAAATCGGCATGAAGAACAATACGCAGATGAATCCTTCGAACAGCACGGCGGAGCTGGCCAGAAAAACGACGAGCGCCGTTACCGAGTGGCTGACGTACCGCTGCCACCATTTACCATGCTGCCCATAAGGCCGCAGCAACGTGATCAATACCGCAACGCCGTAGGGCACGGCAAGGTATAACAACGCGGTGTGGTCCAGGTCATACCGAATGAGTTGATGGATCGTGAGCGACGCAAGCCCGGCGATGAACAGCACTGCAAGCATAATAGTGCGCTTTTGCCCGTATCTGTCCTGAAGGCCGTCCAGCCACTCATCCCAGCGCTCCCGTCTCGTCACCTGATACTCCCGTTTCCAGTACTTATTGGGAGCGTAGTCTCAGGCTAACGGTGCCGGCTTCCTGTTTGATCTTTCAGGAACATGATCAGTCAGGAGTGTCGCGATAGGCCCCGGGCGCCATGCCCGCAATCTCCCGAAAGGCGGCATAGAAATTCGACTGCGAACGAAAGCCCGTCGCCAGACTGATCGACAGGATCGAGGCCTCCTTGTCCTCACTCAGCAAGCGCTTTGCCTCAGCTATCCGTCGTTCTCGCACGTATTGCGAAAAACCAACGCCGAAGCGAGTATTGATGAGTTCGGACATCTGATGCCCGGACAGGCCAATGGCCTCGGCCAGCATCTTTAGATTCAGGTTCTCATTCTGGTAAAGCTTGTCGGCCGACATTGCTTGATCCAGGTCACGCACTTTCGCGTCGATATCGACATCATTGAGCGTGGTTTTTGCGTAGGTGATTCGGGCAACGTCGGTGATGTCGTCGAGCATCTCCGGGAACACGATCAATGCGGCGACCACCAGCAACAATGCAACGCCCGTAAAATTCGCGTACGAGATGTAGAACACCGACGCATCGACGTACGGCACAAGAATAAAAAGCACCAACACCAAGATAGCGAGGACTGCGAAGAAGCCGAAGAAAAATATCTCGAAGCGAAATCGTCCGACGTGACGGCGCATTCCGTAAACGACGCGTACAAGCCAAATCGAGTAGCCGGCGCCAATCGCGAGCGCGACAGGTGCGACAACGTTGACGGGCATGAAAAAGCCCAGCAGCACCGGAATAACATGCGGTAGCTGCCACAGCGACCAAGTCGAATCGGGTAGCAAAATTTCGCGGCTGAAAAAATAGAACGCGGGCGGCGTCGCCAGCAGCAGCACCACGTAGGGTCGATGATCAAACAGATCACCTACGCTGAAGAGCAGGTAGCTGAAGTGATACAGCTGCAGGCCCGCCAGCGCCAGCAGCAATACGGCACAGGCTGACTTGCCTACGATGGTTTTCTGCATGTTCGCAAGAAAAAACAAGTAGGCGAGGAGCAAAATGGCCGCTGCAAAGACAGAGAAGCCAATGACTAGCAGCGTAACAATGTGAACCGCGGATAATGACATTGCTGACAGTCTACCGTAGATCGGTCGAACCGCAGACTGACGCAAATGCAGACTGGGCCGTTGTTTTTCGTGCACCTGTCTATTTTGGGTCGGCGAAAATGGTGGCCAGGGGCGGATTGGATCGCTGGCTGCGCCAGCTCGCACTATACTGTAGAAATGGTTGAATCTGGCCGTCCAGGCGTGAAAAACAGATGTTGAGAAAAGTATGGATCGGGCTCCTTGTTGTCGTGGCGGCGTTATTGGCCGTGGTCGTGTGGCAGTTTCTTTTCCCTGCGCCGTCGGTGCTCATTGACGGGGGCGACTACGGGCCTACGCCGCGACTGGTCGCGCCGCAATCAAGCTTGGTACCGACGGTGAGGCCTGCAAAAGCTGTCGGTTGGTCGGCAGGCGAAATGCCGTCGCCAGCGAGTGGCTTGAAGATCAACGCGTTCGTGACCGGCCTGGATCATCCGCGCTGGCTGTATGTCTTGCCGAATGGTGACGTACTGGTCGCCGAAAGCAACGCGCCGGCCAGTTCCGGATTGTGCAGCGAGATGAAAAACTTCGCGGCAAGCGTGGTCCTGAAATACGGTGGCGCCAGAACCGAAAGCGCAGACCGCATTACGCTACATCGTGATAATGACGGTAACGGCGCCGCCGACGAATCTCACGATTTCGCAGACAACCTGCATTCGCCCTTCGGCATGGCACTAATTGGGGAGGATCTGTACGTCGCGAACACCGATGCCGTGCTGCGATTCACGTACACGCCGGGCATGACGTCTCTAACGACGGCGCCCGAAGTGATCACCAGGCTACCGTCCGGTAAGAATCACCACTGGACGAAAAACATTCTGCCCAGCACGGATGAGCGCAGCCTGTTTGTCACAGTGGGCTCTAACAGCAATGCCGGCGAGTGCGGGCCCGAAGTCGAAGAGGACCGCGCCGCTATCCATCGTCTCGATCTCGAGACCGGCAAGCTCGAGCGTTTCGCGCACGGCTTGCGTAACCCGGTTGGCATGGCGCTGGAATCCTCGACCGACACCCTCTGGACAGTCGTCAATGAGCGCGACGAACTGGGCAGCGACCTGGTCCCCGACTATGCCACCTCGGTTCGCGAGGGCGATTTCTTCGGCTGGCCATACACATACTATGGCGCACACCCGCAACCGAAACTGGATCCGCGTTGGCCCGACGACCATCCGCTTGCGCGCAGTCCGGATTATGCAGTCGGCAGCCATACGGCATCACTCGATATCGAGTTTTCGTACGACAGCGCACTGCCCGATAAATGGCGCAACGGGCTGTTCGTCAGCCAGCATGGCTCATGGAACCGTCAGCCCCGCTCCGGCTATCGAGTCATTTACATCCCCTTTACGAACAGTGCACCGGATGGCATGCCCGAAGAGATCGTTGGCGGGTTCCTGGATGCCGACGGCAACGCGCGAGGACGACCGGTCGGGCTGGCCATCGACAGCACCGGTGCATTGTTAATCGCCGACGATGTCGGTGATGTTATCTGGCGCGTGAAGTAGTCGCGGATTGCAGCTGTATTTCGAGCAGGTATGGCGGCGATGTCGTTACCCGGTAGGTAACCTTGAGTGACGGTAGGTGATCCCGGTTTGGGCACCAAAGTGGGCACCCCTGGAAAGCTGGAGAACCTCGGTTCGACCCTGGTCTTCAGTTCTCCTTTCGCGACGACTCAACGACCTGGATGCCGCGCCAATAAACGCAAGGACGCATCGACAGAATGCCTGCGAAACAGTTACGGCAATCCCGCAAGCATCGCCGTTTGGGCGCCACCCCTGGGTCTTTACATACGTCCGGCCGACATGTGGCGTTTCGTGAACCACAAGGTTCCCGCGGTCAGGAATCCCACGGACAGAACCGTTATGGCGGCGAGTTCGAATCGGATGTCGCCGAGTCCGGCCCCCCGGTTGAGGATCGCATCGAATGCCGCGATCGAATGCGTGACCGGGAGGACGTCGTTTATGTTCACCGAC
>CALZMQ010000022.1 GCA_945788625.1 uncultured Woeseiaceae bacterium | reverse complement strand
GGAATTTTCCGAAAGCCGGGTTATGAATGACTGCTTTGACCTATAGCGGAAGTTTAAATTACTGGAAACCAGCCGAAATGAAGGGCGGCTATCGGCCAACAGCGGACATTACAACGTCTAGGATTTCTTCTCCTTTTTACGCTTTTTGGCGTGCCGCTCATTCAGCTGGGCAACGATCACCTCGACCGCACTCGTTACGTCCTTGAGGCTCCCCTGTCGGCAGCCGTGAATAGTATTTGTGTCATCAGACGCGATTACGTATTGGTACCAGTTGGCACCGTCGGTATTCGGCGGCGGCTCCGCTCGCTTGATTGAAACAACTTCATAGGTAGGAGTCATGGGCACCGCTTAGATCGTCAGATTTCCCGATTCTTGCGAACAGTTGTCGGCTATATCCAGTGTCCATTGGCCGTCCTAATTGAAACTCTCCGTATAGTTCTCAAGCAGACGTTTCACATCACTAGACGAGCACTCCCTGCTACCAATAAAACTGTTCGCGATCCCGGAGTGAGTTGGTACATTCAGATATCGAGCAGCGTTACTCTTAAAGTGGTCTAACGCTGCTTTGTAGTGAACAGCGTATGACGTTGGCATTGTATAGCTGGAAGTTTTATGGTCTTTGTTGTATTTCCACCCGGAGGATGTCCTAACCTCAGTATGCCATGCGCTATTTATGGTTGTTAACGGTGGCGGCATTTCATTGGTACACTTTTCACTATAGCTTTGTATCAACCAAACATAGACGATTCCATGTAGTCGATCTCTCCTCGGGCTTTCATAGTCCTCGTTGTATATGCCGTAAAAAAGCTCTCCCAATTCATCGTAATTGACCCTCCATTGGTCAAGAGTCCAGTCGCTTAATGACTGTTCTTCGATGTTTGCAAGTAGTGGACAAACAGGCATTCCACTGCCACCAGCGGGAAACCTCTGAAGCAACTGCACATAGTTTTCACTCGCTGAGCAAATAGCAGAACTCGAAACGTCACTTATCGCATGTCCCAGAACACTCTGAGTTAACAAGAGTTGGTTTACGTGCTCTTTGGAAAGGTCAGCTCTTCTCAACCTTTCAGCAGTTCTTAAGTCTCTACTTCCTGTGTGATTTACAGCTATCAGAAGTGTGGAGTTGTCTTCTATCAAAGTTAAGAAGTACACTTTCCCATATCGTGGTTTTTGATTTTTTACTTGTTCGCAATTGATGTTATCGAAGCTGTAGCCTCTTGGATAGGGTTTAGATGAAGCCGTGTAAAGGTTGGACGCTGGCCTTTCCTGTCCCTCTGCATCTGTGTAGACCGCCCAAGCTTTGTTGCTGCGCCACTCGCTATCAAACCTATACCGAAACTCTGCTGTGCAGCCATTTTCGGTGATAAAACCAAGTTTGCCTGTGTACCTCGAAAACCAAAGTACGATTTCCAACGTCTTTTCGCTGTTCTGCCATACACCTATCAACGGACCATAGGTGTTGACCGACTCAGGGCTCGGAATTCGGTCTTCTGCGAAACTTCCAGGCGGGAAAATAGCGGCCAAAAAGACCAGTGACAAGATCGTTTTTCCTAGTCGAAAGCGCATATCGAATACCTGTTAAGAGCTACAAAAAGGAGCAACTACGACCGAAATATCCCATCGTATCTGAGCAGTGGCCCCGTTTTCCTGGACAGCCCGTGAAGTGTCGCCTCTGCTTGTGCTGAAACCCGCAACGCGTCGACGAGAACAACCACATTGAGATGCCTGCAACTGCATGAGGCTCGTCGCTTCAGGTTTGCCGATTTACTCACTGATCGAATCGCCTCATCTGCGTCAGTGTCTACAATTTGTCATTCTCATGGAGAAAGCCAGTGGCAGACAGGTGATGATGTCCGCAGTGGGTCAGAAGCCGTCATTCTACCTCAGAGCAAGCGACTGGCGGCTCACGACCATTGGCGGCCGCTCGGAAATTTGTATCACGAACGCACGCGGTACACTGATGAATTATCACAAACCGCAGTCCTCGTACCCCCAAGCGGATGCGTCTACGAAAAACGTTTTGTGACCTTCTTCGTGCGTAATGCTGTATGAGAATCCGGGTCGACTACGATCCGCTTCGCCTGCGGGATACTTGCACTCGAGCCTTGTTCGATTCGGGCCTGTAGAATCCGGGTTGCACGCCAGCTCATTGCCCGTAGCCTGTTCGAATCCTGATTTCTCACTCTCGAAAAGATTCGGACCGCTCTGAAAGCTGCCATGAAAACTGATGATGTAGATCGAGTCACGTTTCGGCGGCCCCCCGTAGTTGATCTTGAAATTGTAGTTATCGCTACCTTCGCGCTTGTAAACGTTGATTGACCGAAGGCTCTTCGCAAACATGGCCGCGTTACTATAACCCTGTCCCTCAAGGTACTCGCCTGCTTTTACCACGTCGCCACACAATGGCACGCCCATAACCGTGATTTTTTCGACCACAGTTTGAGCACTCTCGACACCACGTGTCACCGCTACTGACTGGGTCTGCTGCGTTGCTCCTCCTTCCTTAGTTGCCGCCGGCTCGGACTGGCGTGCTTTGAACGCATTGTAGACCCTGCGGCACGTAGCCACATCCCTGGGGTTTCCCGTAGTTGCGCGCCCGCAAATCCTGATGCACCCACCATCTCCACCTTGGGTACATTCTTCCAACATAGACTCAACGTCTAATGCGTCAGTGTCTCCGGCCCAGGCGGTTTGCACAGTCTCGACTACAAGAAGAAACAGTACAAAAACAAACCATGGATTTGTGCGAGCTATCGGTCCGAACATGCGAAATTCTCCCTGTTCTTGTGTGGTGGTCCTGCATCGAAACGGATTCACGAACGATCCTTTGATCTGTTCCGGCGACTCGAGAAGTGCATCTATAGTAGTCGATCTGGGCACGCTGTTGATAGAGATAGAAAACTACGACGACGGTCCGCTTTGGGTCAGTAGCAGCCATCCTACCTCAAAACACCTGGCCGGCTGGAATCGGCCATTAGCGGACACTAGGCCAAGCTTGCCTCGATCTCTTTCAGCCTTGCACGAGTCGCTCGGGATATCGGCTTGCGACTCCTTATCAAAGACACTATCTCCGCCGCCCTAGTGTCGAGCCCTAAACTAACGGCTACTTCCAGCAGTGCTTCTTGTTTGGGGTGTATCTTCGGAAATACCCAACCTAGATTTGCGCAGTGCGCTTTCGCCTTTTCAAATAGCGAATCAAATTCCTTGGCGTCGGTTTGTGACTCGTTGCAGAGTAGCTCGACGTAACACCACTCAATCATATGCATGTCTTTTTCCAGACCAGCGCCGATCCAGTCAGCCTCAATGGACTTCTTGAGCAAGGGTTTTGCCTTTTCCAATTTCCCGCCTTGGCTGTAGCAGATTCCTGCCCGAGACTGGTAGTTCAGGAACTGACACCTATCTCCATTTTCCGATAAGGAAACTCGAGCGGCCGCCTCAAAAAGTAGTGCAGCAGGACGAAACTGTTTCTTACTCCAGCGATTGTGGGCTTTAGATTCAATGTCGTAAGCCGAATACTCTGTCTCATCTTTTCCCTTAAGAAGATCAGCAAGCTCGGGTTCCATTATTTTGAATCCTTTCAGGCCTTCGAGCGGTGGGGGAAAACGTCCGCTTTGGGTCACAAGCCGACATTTTACGTCAATATTTTCGATCGGCAGCTAGGCGAAGCGAAGCGGTCGTTTTCTAGGCGTCCTGGCAAACTTCAGCAGGCGGCCACGAGCGGCCGTCAGAGAAGGCTACGGCTCGACAAAGATCTCGAGAATCTCGTCCCCATGTTTGTCAAAAGCCCCTGTCGAACGCCATCCCAGGTGTCTGTAGAAACCGTGAGACCTGCTTGCCGGATCAGGAGAACATCCGAGGAACAACCGGGCGTGACCAAGTTTCGCCAGGTCCTCGCTCGTCCTGTCCAGCAATTCTCGACCGATACCACGATTGTCGACATCAGGAAGCACTGCGACGACTTGTATCTCCCCGGTTTCACGCACGCCGAAGCAGAACCCGACTATTTTTCCATCGACGATACAAACGTGACCCGGCAGCGCGCCAGAACGAATGTTTTCTCCCCAAGATTCCGATGTGATGCCAATGGACCGTAGCCATTCTTCCGAGGCAGCATTTTGCCGCGTCCTTCCCCGAACGATTACGCACTCGGCAGCGTCTTCTGGCAATGCCGGTCTGTATTTCAAATTAGCAGGTTGCCAATCCGGCATCCGAGACATCTCTCCAAAGGCCGTGTGCAAAAGTGAACCATTCCGGCGCGTCTGTATACCTTAGATTGCGCACGGCTGCTTCGGGTCAGCAGCAGTCGTTCGTCAGTTTATCCCCTGGGCGGCTGGAATCGGCCATTAGCGGACGCTCCATTTGTCAGATGATGTTAGCAATCAACCAACTCGGGAATCCTAGAAGCATACCGATCAATCCGGTTACGACGATCCGAAAATAATATCGACTTCTGATTCTGCATCCACGCAACGTGCTGTGACCTTCGCACTTTTCAAGAGATACGCTGAATCATCGCTCACAAGCTCTAGCTCAAATCGAGCGTTGCCTCGCTCATATGCTGCAAATGCAAGAAACACGCTTGTGGCTTCTCCAGTTGAATGAGAGAACCTAATATCGCCTGACTCAACTAGTTCTCCGAAACCTGTAATACACAGTTGTGCATCAGAGTAGAGGGTATTCCAATCTGGATCGCCTGCGACCTCGGGCACGAAGTAGGATTTAAACTGCTCGGGATCGACAACGCCAAATCCCAAGACAATAGCGTTTGCAGAATCCTCTGCCGCTATTTCCCTTTTACCAGCGACCGAACTGAACAATGCAATCGCTATGCCCACAAAAACCACCAATAATATAAGAAATCTTTTCTCGAATTGTCGGCTCTTGTCCATATTGTCTATTGTGTGACCGATGTTAGGTTGACTACCAATCTCAGATCGTGCCCGAAAGCGGAGAAAAACCTCTTGTTCGCGAATGACCGCTTTGGGTCAGCAGCAGTCGTCCAATAGTTTATTACCTGGACGGCTGGAGACGGCCACAAGCAGACCTTCAAGTCGCGGCTAGACAAGTTCAATAACGATTTTTCCGTTAGCTAGGTTGTTGTCCATCAATTTGTGCGCTTCCTGAAGTCGATCAAATTCAAACCTCGGCCCAACCTTTAGCTTGAGCTTTCCGGATTCGACCAACGATACGTAGCTTTGCAGCTGTTCGGCGGAAATATCGGAGGCCTCACCACTATAGGAGGTTAGCTTGACGCCGGTAGGTACGTCTCCCATCGGGTGAAAGTCCGGCAGAGTCCATTTACCACCGAGTATTCCCGTCATGCACACAATGCCGCCTCGCCTTGTCGCCTGAAGCGAATCAAGTAACGTGGTGGCTCCAATAAGCTCAAGGACACGATCTATACCATCTGGATAGATCGATCGAATGCTGTCAACAATAGTCCCGTCATCGACGACTACGTAAGTCGCACCGGCCGCAATGAGTTCTGCAGATTTATTCGGGTTGCGAGTTGTTGCGACAATTTCGAGTCCGGCGGACTTCGCCAGCGCCATGGCCGAAAATCCGATTGACGATGTTGCGCCTCGCACCAGGATGGATTGTGCGCGATCAACCTCGAGACCGGTGTAGAGCGAGCCGTGTACTGTCTGTAACATTTCGGGAAGTGCACCGAGGACCGCCCATTCCAAGTCTGTTCGCAATGGAAATACGTTTGCCCTTGGTACAAGAACGTATTCAGCATAGGAACCGTCAAATTGGCGACCCATTCCGCCCATCATTGCCGCAACGGTTTGCCCAGGGTCCAAGCCGCCGTCAGGAGCGTCTACTACTTCGCCAACGCATTCGATTCCAAGTACACGTGGAAACGATACGGTTGGAGAATCGCCCCGTCGCGTGAACCATTCAGACCGGTTCAGCCCAAAGGCACGGTTTCGAATTAATACCCAATCGCGGCGAGGCGACGGCCTCTCGACTTCCTTTAGCTCAAGCTTTTCTGGGCCGCCGGGCCGTGTGATTACGTATGCTCGCATTCGGGTAGAAGTCTCTGGTATCGAATTTTCGTAGGGGCGCGACTGGCGGCTAAGGGTCAGTAGCCGTCATTCTACCTCAGACCAGGTGACCGGCGGATTCCGGCCACAAGGAGTCACTCGGGCTTGCGGCAAACGGCCTCAATGGTGTGCCCGTCTGGATCGACGACGAATGCCGCATAGTAATGCTCGCCGTACACAGGCCGGATGCCGGGCGCGCCTTTGCAGCTTCCTCCCGCACCAAGCGCCGCACGATGAAATGCGTCAACTTCGGCGCGCGACTGTGCTGCAAACGCTATGTGCATTCGCCCTTTGACCGCTTCACCGCCGCCGATCCAGAACTGTTCGCCTGTAAGGCTGCCATATCCAGTTCCCTCTCGCCCTTCTGCCGTCTCAATGTCCATGAAAGGTTCAACACCCAACGTTGCGAGCGCAGTCTTGTAAAAGTTCCGGCTGACTTTTAGGTCTACAACAGCAAAGTCTATGTGATCAAACATCGGTCCAGGTCGTTTTGAGCGAGAAATTTGAGCGGCTGCACGGGGTCAGTAGCAGTCTCTGAATAGTCTATCACTCGACGGACTGCTCTCGGCCACTTGCCGACGTTCATTGCTCATCAGGCTGGTGGTAAGTGCCGTGCGTTGTCAGGTGGTGACTTCAGATTTCGACGATACAAACCTGTCTACTGCCAGAAAAACACCACTGAGGATTACTGCGATAATTACAACTGAGGTGATGCCGCCGGGAATCTCCGAGTCGAATGCAAGTGCAGAAGCGAACAGCAACATCAAGCAAGCGGCAAACCAATATCGAAGTGCAACAAGCCCCCAGCGTCTCATGTGCCATAGGCCGGCAGCCGCTCCACCGGCAGTGATGCCAAAGAAGAGTGTAAAGTAACCTAGCCAAGTGGGAACGACTTCAATCTTCCCGGAGAGTATGACAATCGAGTCGCCGAACCCGGCGAGAGTGAGTAGGCCTAATAGAATACAGAACGCAGTAATACCTTTACTTCGCTTCATTGCGCCACCCACCTAGTATCCGCACTGCGATTATGCAACATATCATTTCATCCAGCATGAATCGTGAAATGTCGCCTTTGGGTCAGTAGCAGAAATTATAGCCCAGACTAGGTGACCGTCGCCTCACGGCCAGAAGCCGCCGTTTGAGAAAAGTATCTGGACCGGCGACCTTGGCAGTTTCTTAGCACGTCTATCCAGCGTCTGCGTTCTTATTACTTGAACGGCAGCTCCCCTGAGAGCCAATGAAGTATGTTCAACACGAATTGTCTCCATTCATGGTTCTCGGTGTTCATTCCTGCGGCTACAGACAATCCGTCTTCTAGCTTGAAGTTCATGGCAGTGAACCCGTTCGAGTCACCGAAGGCCGCGATCCTCCCTGCGCCCACGCTACCGGCGAGAGCCTGGGAGTTACCCATGCCGATGGGCCCCACGCCGGTCGGATGTTCCCGATTCTCGGCGGATGGAGAAAGCCGGAGGAGATTTGTGTAGCCCTTGCCTGTCAGCGAACTGCCGCCGAAGGTGACGACGCTGTCGATAGATTCACTCTTGTTTCTACCGTTGGTGATGGGGTGCTCCTCGTTCAGGAGTCCGTTCTCTCGCGAAAAGACGATCCAGCCGGGTCTACCGAGCGTCTTGTCGTAATGTTCCGTGTCGACCACGGTTCCGACGCTTGATGACATCCCGAAACGCTGAAGGAGTGGGTTGATCGCCTGATCGAGGGGAGCATGCTCACTGAAAACAAGCAGTGAGCCGCCGGCTTTCACCCAGTCATACAAAGCTTCTATCTCTGCGCCGGTGAAAGTCGTCTCTGTCGTGACCTCGGTCTTCGTCGTGAAATCGAAGGGTAGCGCCGTGATGATCATGACGATGTCGAATCTTGCCAGGTACCCGGGGGTAAAGGTCTCGTCATCGATCACCGTTTGGTATCCGTCGGCCTCAGCCAAATCGGCGAACGGCTTGATGAAACCCCATTGGATGAAGAAATTGTGGTGGCCGCCGTCTAGCAGAATCCTGGGCCCTTGCGACGCCGCATACGTGGGCTGCCGAACGGTCGCGTCGAATGCGGGGTCGTTCGACATAGGCCATTCGGCGTGGGCCATGTTCGCAGTCAACAGAACGAACAAGATGGAATGAGTGGTCAGGAGCTTCATGATTCGCCTTTTTGATGGATGACACCAAACTCAACATTCAGTAATCCACCGGGGTGTCTGCTTCGGGTCAGCAGCCGCCATTCTACCTCGAAATACCTGGATGGCTGGAGTCGGCCACAACCGGCCGTCCAGTTGCCGCAGACGTGCACTCTTAAGTATTGCGTGTTCTAAGCCAGGTGTACGTGAGGAGACAGAGCACGACAACTACAGCTGCAGAGGAGCCAATAATCCGACTAGCAGGAATTACCCCGACAATCACCGCGTAGACGCCCGCCACGCCAAGCAAGAACGCTACCAACATGGTAGGAAGCAGCACCCACCTTCTCTCTACCGGCTTACGGTCAGCAATGATCAACAAAACGGCCCATGAAAATGCTACGGCTGACATTAGACCCATGGGATAAACAAATCCTGTCACTCCCATTCGCTCTGGGATCATCACCAGAATGGCAATGATGAAGTCGACAATCGCTGCCACCCAATAACTAGCCCGTAATAGATTTCGTTGTTCGTTCATACTTCAAGACGACCGCATTGCGCCAATAGCCGCCATCCTACATCAGATCGTTTGAGCGGCGGTAAGGTCATTGGAAGAGTACGGAGTCTCGTCACCTAAACAGGAACTTCGACTTCCGCTCCATTACGCACGATGCCCGAGTCCAGCGTTTTCAGTGCGACGCCCGCCCTGCCATCGTTGTTTTTCAGGATTGTACGAATTATGTGGGTGTCACGTGGGAGGTCCTGTTGAGCAAGGGCAACCATAATGCAGCGCCTTGTATCGTCATAGACGTGACACCTCAACGATCCGAGGGTGATATCCATGTTCACCCAGTCATTTTCAATGAAGCCAATCCCTTCAGTTTCGACCAGGAAGTTCGGGCGAAATCGAGTGCGATGGACTATTGAAGCTGGCAGAAGTCGCTGTAACTTTTTCAGAGTTCCGGTAGTCAGAAGTTGCAACGGCGCACAATCAACGAACGCTTCGGTTTTCGGCTCGTACAGAAATGGGTCTCCTTCGCCCTCGGTAACGGTCTTGGGGAACTCGTGTTGAATTGTCTCGACGGTCTCGGCTGAACGGGTGGTGACCTGTCGTCCGAGGAGATCAGAGAGGCCGAGCGCTACATCGTCGGAACTGACCGTCAATTCGCGGCCATCCGGGAGTCGGACCATCACGTCCCCGTCGCCTGTCCATGCGCGACAACGCAGCAGGTCGGGGTATCGTTTCGCACTCAGCGAAACACCGGACTTGGCATCGACGACTGCCCAAAGCCGATCTCCTTCAATGCCACCGGGTCCGACTTTGGCATGATCTATCTGTTCGCCAAGCATGGATTTGACCGGGTACCGCCAGATTTCGGCTATTCGCGCGTTAATCATCTATTGCACGTTACCGCGGTAACGTCCGGGGGAAAAGCCGCTCCTGTTCAAAACCGTCAGTAACGAAGCGTGTACGACACCTTCAGATTCAGTTCGCTGGCGGTGCTCGACAGGTGATTTTCTGCGTCGACCGATGCGCCGTGGTTCAGCACCAGCAGCATTTCCTTGCCGGCCTGGGGAATATAGCGAAGCCGGCTGTTGATGCCGAAAATGTCCGCCGTATTGTCGTACTGCAGCAGGTTGCTCCAGGACCAGCGCGAGTTGAAGGCGACGTCCGTTCGCAGGCTGGCCAGGTGCGAGGTAAAGCTGCCGCTCGGCAGGTCGACGTCGTTTTCGGTGAGGCTCAGGCCCAGGAACAGGTGCGCCGATTGCCGCCACTGCAGCTCAACGAATTTCTCCAGACGGTCGCCGCCGAAGAAACCACCGTCCTGCACGGACAACACCACGCGAAACGGTCGCTGCATGCCAGTCGCGATCTCGGCACGGTAACGATCGAACACGTAGTCACCCGCCGGCACGTCCAGTCGCCCGAACAACTCGAAGTCGCTCCTGACGCTCTCTTCGTTCCGCTGCCACTCGACGAACATGAAATCGTCCGTATGCGAGTAAAGGCTGATCGGTCGCACGGCCGTTTGTTGTGACAAGGCCTCGCCGTCTAAATCGGTAACGAGAGAGAAGTCGACGCGGTGATTGATTGCTCTCCAGCGTCCGGTCTCGGGCCGCGTCCGGTAGCGAAAGCCCGTGTCGTATCGGCGAATACCGGCGCGATTTACGAAACCCAGCGCCGGCCGGAAATTCTCTTCGATCAGCTGCGCCTCGAGATACGCGGACAGTTTGTCGCTCGGGATTTCCAGGGCAGCGCCGAACGCACTCTCGTCGCCGCTTACCAGCGAAGATCGGCTTTGCTGTGCCCAAAATTTTCCGGTCAGGATTTCGCCGAACGGGCCGTCACTGTTCCTGTACAGGAAATCGAGGCCCAGCACGGAGCTTGAATCGTTCGACGTGGGGTCGCCGTGCGTCATGATGAAGCCGACAGCGGACTCGTCCAGCACATTGTATGCGCCTCGCGCCACGAACAGGTCCTGCGCGTCCACCGAGCCGTTTGCTTCCTGGCGAATGGCCAGCGCACCGAGGCTGAGGTCGCCGATGCGCCCGGTGAGCTTGACGCCGCCGTCGATGCCGACGGCCTCGCCGTCATCCGAGAGCCCGATACGGCGGGAAAAAAACGGCCGGCCGTTGGTGTCGATGTTGCCGAATTCGAAGATGCCGGCGTCCTGCAGGAAAAAGCCGCGTTTCTCGGGGAAGAACAGCGAAAAGCGATCCAGCGCAACCTGCTGCTCGTCCACCTCGGCCGTCGAGAAATCCGTATTGAGCGTGAACGTCGCGCTCAAGGAAGGCGTAATCCGGTAGCGGATATCCAGTGACGGCTCGAACGCGTTGCGGTCGCCTCCCAACAGCAGGTCCCTTTGCTGGCTGAGGTTGATAGACGGCACGATATCGAGACCCAGGCCCTGTTGTATCTCGCCGATGCCACGTACCTCGCCGCCGTAGGCCGGCCAGTCCTGCCTCTCGTGCGAGGACCACATGTTGAACTCCTGCTTGCGCACGATGCCGCGGCCGAAATTGATGCCCCAGGTGTCGGATTCGGGAGCAAACGAGATCGATTTGAAGGGTATTGCAATCTCGGTGGCCCAGCCTTGCTCGTGAACTGCGGATTCCGCCTCCCAGATTGCCGCCCACTCCTCGATGAAACGCGCATTATTCTCACGCAACGCATCCCGGCGCACACCGTTGGCGTTCACCTGGAAGAAGTAGTCGTTACGCTTGTTGTTGAAGCTGTCGAGCGTCACCCAGAAGCGGTCGTCGGAGAAGAACATCTTGCCCTGGATCATCTGCTTCGCGCGGATGCCTGTCGGATCGCTGTCCCGCAAATCCGCCGCGATGTACAGGAACTCGTCGTCGTAAGCCACACGCACGACGGTCGTTTCCGTGGGCGCAGCGCCATCCACGGGCACGGTCTGGTGGAAATCGTCAATGACGGCCGCATGCCGCCAGATTTCATCGTCCAGCCGGCCATCGATAACCGGGGCCACCTCGGCGCGGTATATCTCGAAGGATTTTCGTTCGCCGTCAACCTTGTAGGAAGCAGCACTCTCGGAGGCGAACAGGAGCAAGGTCGATACAGCCAGCAACCGGACTACGAAAGTCATGTCGTTTCCCCAAAGGCGATGACGCAATGCCCTTTAGAGTCTGGCTGCTGATCCGGCGTTTAACGGTTTGCGACGAGCCGTTTCGCGCTCACGACGAAACGTGCGGTGCCCTGCTACGGGCCCGGATTCCTACATCTGATTCGCGAGACGTTCGAGGTTCCCCTTGTATTTGCGACTCAGCTTGAGCTCCGTGTCCGTGTCGAGCCTCAGGAAATACTCGCCGTTACGATGCGGTCGCATGGAGGTCACACGGTGCCGGTTGACGATCGCAGAGCGGTGAATGCGCACGAAGACCTCGGGGCTCAGCAGCTCCTCGAGGTGCTTCATCGTGCCGCGCAGTACATGCGTGTCGCCGTGTGCGTGCACGCACATATAGTCTCCGGCCGCGTCGATCCAGTCGATGGCATCCACGTCGACAAACGTTGTCTCGCTGCCGTCGCGAATCGCAATGCGCTTGGGGTACGACGGTCCGTCGCCGCCGGCCGCCGCCAGGGCGGATTCGAGCGTCAGCTCCCGGCCGGTCAGTTCACACACGAATTTGAGCAGCTTACTGCGGTGCTCGTTGGCGAGCCGTTCGTCGCTGATCTTGCGCGCGCGTTCGATGGCCTCGAGGAGGCGCTCGTCATTGATCGGTTTCAGAAGGTAGTCGAGGGCATTGGCGTCAAAGGCCTGCAACGCGAACTCGTCGTAAGCCGTGACAAAGATGATCGCCGGCATCTTGCTTCCTGACAGCCGGCGCAACACCTCGAAACCGTCCATCCCGGGCATCTGCACGTCGAGGAACATCAGGTCCGGTGAATGTTCACGCACGGCAGCAAGCGCCTCGCGGCCATTGCGGCTCTGTCCGCAGATCGAGATATCGGGGAACTGTTCAAGCCGTATTTCAAGACCGCGACGCGCGAGTTCCTCGTCGTCGACAATAAGCGCCTTAAGCATGCTCTACCTCGTAGGGGATATTGATCGTAATCGTTAGGCCGGACGGTTCATTGGGCGCCAGTGTGAACGCCTGCCGCTCTCCATAGAGCTGTTGCAGTCGCTCCCGCGTGTTCTTGAGCCCCACGCCGCTGGACTTCTTTGCCGTCCCGCCGTTCCCGAGTCCGGGCCCTGTATCGGTCAACTGCAACACAAGCGTGTCGCGCTGCACCTTCGCCGAGATTCGAAGCGTGCCCCCTTCCTCGCTGGGCGAAATGGCGTGCTTGATCGCGTTTTCGATCAGGGGTTGCAGTATCAGGCTCGGCAGCAGCGCCTGCAGCGCTTTATCCTCGACCGCTTTTTCGATCACGAGGCGATCGCCGAAGCGGACTTTCTCTATTTCAAGATAGAGATCGATGGCGCCGAGTTCGGAGCCGAGCGTCACGCGGCTCATTGGATCGTTGTCGAGCGTGTAACGCAGGAAATCGCTCAAGCGACTCACCGCCTTGTTGGCCGTATCGTTCGCACCATCCAGTATCAGCGTCGAAATTGCGTTCAGCGTATTGAACAGGAAATGCGGGTTGAGCTGGTAGCGCAGCATCTTCAATTGCGCCTGGTGCGCGGCGGCTGTCGCCTTCAGGGTCTGTTCCGTCTGCTCCTGCAGTTTCTGGTAGTACTTGATGCCGAAATACAGGCCGCTCCAGCACAGCAATATATAAAACGAACCCATCACACCGCCGACATAGTCCATCAGGTGTTCGGGCTGCCAGTTTTGCTTTACCCAGTCGTAGTAAAGGACGTTTTGCAACCAGCGCCAGCCGATGGCCATGACGTAGCAGCTGACGATGAGCCCCAATGCGAGGATCGCGGGCGACTGCGCCCAGAGGCGACGGTTTATCGCGCGCAATACGAGCGTGAGCAGGAATCCTGCCACGGCCGTGACCGCTATGACCGCGAAATAGGACTCTGGTTTTTCGTGGGCGAGCGCACCCAACCAGGCGGCCACGGTATAGCCGACCCAACCGGAAATATTCAGTATCCAGAACAGGCGGCCCCTGTCCCGGAACAACTGGTCAAGATTCAAGATGTGCGCTCCCACCTGTCGAATTGCCGATTATAGGTGTTCGACCGTTACCGCACCCACGCTTCGTCGTGCTTCTGGCACGTTTCGTCGCTGCCAAATGTCGTTACAATGGACCCACACGTCACTGGCGGCTCTGAAAGATTGCGAATAGTACTGTCGAATTCCTACGGCACCCTGAACGTCGGCGACGAGGCAATACTCTCCGTGCTGGTTCGCGAACTCGTCGATCGCGGCCATACGGTGGATATCCTCACGTTCACTCCTGAAGCCACTGGCAAGCGCCAGGCAGGCGCCGGCGTGGTGCGTTCCGGCGTCCTTCGCGGCGCAATGTCGACATTCAACGCGATTCGACAAGCCGACCTCCTGGTCGTTGGTGGCGGCGGCATCATCCAGGACTCGACCAGCCTCGGAAACCTGTTGTTCCACATGAGTCGCACCTGGATGGCAAGGCTGGCAAGAACACCCTATGCATTGTGTGGCGTCGGTATCGGTCCGCTGCGCCGGTCGATCTCACGGCGCCTGACGGCGTCGGCCTGTCGGCACGCCAGGTCAATCAGCGTCCGTGACCGGAAATCGGCTGAGCTGCTGGCCGACATTGGTATAAAGGCCGAGCGCGCCGAAATCACGGCCGATCTCGCGCACCTGTTGGCCGTGACCGGCGAGCATGCGACCGGCGCAATCGTCGATTCGCTCGCAAAGGCCAGGCAGCAGGGCCGGCGCCTGATCGGTTTATCTCTGCGCCCGCCCGTCGGCAATGCGAAGCAGCGCTCCGCGTACTCGGCGGAATTCGAAGAGACCTTTCGTGCAGCGGCCGACGTTGCGAAGCGTCTCGTCGACGAACACGCCGCACACATTGTCTTCGTCTCCATGCATCCGGACCAGGACGACGCGATTGGCGAGCGCCTGCTGTCGTCAATGCCCGTTGCAGAACACATAACCGTCGTTCCGGGAAAACTGTCGCCGGGCGCCATCAAATCGATTGTCGCCGAACTCGACCTGCTCATCGGCGCCCGCCTGCATTCGGTAATCTTCGCCGCGAGTGAACGCGTGCCGGCCATCGGCCTGGCTTACGACGCAAAAGTCGCCGCCTACCTGGGCTCCCTGGGACTCGCCGGGCAAGTCGTGGAGGATGCGGACTGGGACGCCGGCAAGATCGTCGAACTTGCGCTAGAAACGCTCGATCGCTCGGCGGCCATAAAGGAAGAACTCGATCGCGCAGTGCCGGAACTGGTCGATTTGGCAAGGCACAGCATCGCCGAACTTTATGGGTAATTACCCGGGGCGGCCGTCAATCCGTGGCTTTACGAACATCGGCAGATAGCGCGCAACGAAAACGCTGAATGCCAGAACCCATAACACGCCCGAAAAAATAACGAGCGGCCGGTACAGGTCCGCCGAAAAGAACCCGGCGGTCACGCGGACGATTGCTGCCAGTTGCAACAGCAGAAACGCGCTCATATCCACACTCGTCGCCTCGAGCGCCCGGCCCGTATGGCCCAGCGAACTTCGCATCATCATTGCGAGCATCATGCCGCTGATGGCACCGGCCGTTAGCGCATGTATCCACGCCCCCTGGCCGACGACCGCGTGTCCGGCCAACGCGCGCAGGAACAGCGCCAGCGGCAACCAGGAATACGCCACCGGCATCATCCACAACAAGGGCCTGGTGACCGTCAGGTGCGGTTGCCACAGGGCGAGCCGCAGCGAATGCGATACCGCGGCAATGACGAGCAAGACGGTGGGGATGAGCACCGGTACAGATACCCAATCGCTGCTCACTGTTGCGATGGCGATCAGCACCAGCGACCCGAATGCCAGTGTCTCCAGCCACGTTTCGTTTTTCGGGTCCGATCCGGGGATCGCATTTCTCGTAAATGCCGGTATTACCCGGCCGGCTACGATGGCGAACACTAGCGTAATGAGTTCGATCGCCGAGATGACCGATGTGTGGTTGAGCCAGGACGGGAAAGAACCGAGAAACGCAAGATGGTACACGAGGTGTGCGATCGCAATGAGGGCCAACAAAGCGACGATCTTGTAGTTACGACCGTTGCGGCTCCTGATTATCGGCACGGCGATGGCAACAGCGAGTAGTGGAATGAACGTTACGTCCACGAGCGCTGCCAGCATCGGCGGTCCCGTAACGATAAAAACGCGTCCCGCGAGCCATACTGCGGCCAGACCGGCAAGGGCCAATCCGGTAGGCGTCGGCAGTCCTGTCCAGTTGCGCACGGCGGTCAGCAGAAAGCCAGCCATCACGGCAATCGCGAAGCCGTACACCATTTCGTGCCTGTGCCAGAAAACCCCACGCAGGTATCCGCCCGCCTGGATGTCACCCACGTAGGTCAGCAACCAGAACGCTATCGACACAATCGCAAACAGGCCTGCAAACAGGTAGAACGGACGAAAGCCCAGCGCAAACAGCGGGCTAGTTTGCAGTTTCATGGCGAAACCAGTCCTGCGTCGCCAGACAGACCCTGACTAACATTAACATGAGTGGCACCTCGATCAGGACGCCGACAACCGTAGCGAGTGCGGCGCCCGACGACAGCCCGTACAGCATGGCCGCGGTGGCAATGGCTACCTCGAAGTGGTTGGACGCACCAATCATCGCAGTGGGCGCCGCATTCTCGTAACTGAGCCGCAACAGCTTCGCCAGTCCATAGCCAAGCGCAAAAACGACGACCGTTTGAATGAACAGCGGAATAGCGATCCAGAGTATCGTCAGCGGCTTCTGCACGATCGTCTCGCCCTTGAAAGAGAACAACAGGACCAGCGTGACCAGCAGCGCGGTAATGGTGACCGGCGTGAGAAAATGCAGGAACCTCTCGCGGAACCACTCCTCGCCTTTTGCCGCGATTATCCATTTTCGAGACCCGTAGCCGGCGACCAGCGGCAGAGCAACGTAGACGCCGATCGAGAGCAACAGGGCCTCCCAGGGCACGGGCAACTTGCCCACGCCCAGCAGGAAACCGCCGAGAAAGCCGAACAGCAATAGCATCGTGAGCGAGTTGATTGCCACCATGACCAGCGTGTGGCCGTCGTTCCCCTTCGACAGGTAGCCCCACACGAGCACCATGGCCGTGCAGGGGGCAATACCCAGCAGGATGCAGCCGGCGAGGTAGCTGCGCCACAACGGCACTTCGAGCATCTTCACGCCGTCGACGAGCACAACGCGTCCGGCGCCGTAGGTATCTCCGACGACGAGGCTCTCACCCAGCGGCATTTTGACGAGATCGACGGCATCGGGCCCTATGAACGCGAGGAACAGCGTGCCGAGGAAGAAACTCGCGATCGCGTACATCGTGAAGGGCTTGACGGCCCAGTTGATGAACAGCGTCAGGCCCACAGGGCGCGCGGC
Source organism: uncultured Woeseiaceae bacterium (assembly GCA_945788625.1). Lineage (GTDB taxonomy): Bacteria > Pseudomonadota > Gammaproteobacteria > Steroidobacterales > Woeseiaceae > UBA1847. The sequence continues at coordinate 82,136 of CALZMQ010000022.1, read as the reverse complement.
CTTGCCGGCCTTTACCACCTCGTGGAAATCGATCTTCACCATGATCGGGTACATCATGAGGAACAGGCAAACGGCGATCGGCACCGAAATCACCGGAGCCCCGTTTACCGTGATCGCCATTCCGTCCAGCGCCTGGGCGACTTCGGGCGCGATCTTGCCGAGCGCGATTCCCGCGACGATGCACAACAAGACCCACACCGTCAGGTACCGTTCGAAGAAACTCAAGATGCCGCCCTCGGAGAACTCGTGCTAAGAGGGCCGGATTTTCCACGGTTTTCAGGCCGTTGCACAGTGGTATCGACCGCAACCCGGTCCGGTCGGGTATTCAGAATTCGGCCCCCTTGCCGACAATTCGTTATGGAATACCGCCCGTAACGATCGGGGCGACCGAACATTATGTGAAACAGACGGGACTTTCTGACGGTGGTGGCACGAGCCCAACAATTCAGCACGCATCGAGCGCTCGTCGTCGAGGACAACGAGCACGTTTGCTATATGCTCGAATTCATCCTGCGGCGCGCCGGCTACGATGTGAATGCGGTGCCGAATGGCAGGGACGCGCAGGCCGCAATCGAGAATCTCGAGCCCGTCGATGTTGTCCTCCTGGACCTGATGCTGCCTTACATCTCGGGCTATCAGCTCATCACCGAGATCAGGGAGGACCCGCTCTGGCAGCATGTCCCAATCGTCGTGTTGTCGGGAAAAGTGCTGGAGCACGACATCGTCAAAGCGCTCGACCTGGGTGCAAACGACTACGTTACGAAACCATTTCGGCCCGAAGAGCTGCTCGCCCGGTTGCGCCGGGTGGTTGCGGATCACGAACGCCTGATGCCGCCGTCATGAACAACATTCGAAAAATCGGCGCTTTGGTTGTTCTTTTCGGCATGTTCTCGGGCGCCCCGCCTGCGCTTGCAGATGCGATGGCAAACGACGGTGCAGAATGCGCCTCGTCGATCCCCGCGCAGCGATTCAGACAGGCTCTCTCGTGGCGCGATGCCGGTAACCTCGACGCCGCATTAACGTGCCTGGACGCCCTGCGCGACGATTATCCCTTCGACGTGGACTACGCGTTGGCGCGTGCCCAGATCTACTCACGGCTGGAACGGGTCGATGACGCATTACGCGAACTCGAAGCCGCAACCGAACTCGCTCCGCACTACGAGGATGTCTGGAAACTCAGGTTGAACCTGCTCGCACGCGGGCAATCGGGAACAGAAAACACAGACCACGAATCCTTGCGTCTCGAGGCGGCCGAGCGATTCCCGGATGCCGACTGGTGGCGCGCAGCAGACCGGCGCGAGGCGTCACGATGGACGCTGTTGCTTGGCGCGAGCCACGATGCGCTCAGCAACAGCCTGCCGGGCTGGAACGGCCAGTTCGTGGAGCTTTCTCTCGACCCGGATCCGGATCGGCGATACCTGTTCCGGCTAGCGCGCGACGAGCGGTATGCGGGGGCCGATTCTACTGTTGGCGTGGGAATCGAACACGCATGGAAACGTGGCTGGTTTGCGGGCCTCGACCTGACCACGGCCGGCGGCGCCGAATTCCAGCCCGAACTCGGCTACGGCGGCCACGCCGGCACGCCGCTCGCCGACGGATGGGTTGTCGACCTTCGATATCGCCGGCGGCAATACCCCTCTGCGACGGTCGATTCGCTAACAGGCACCGTCGAAAATTACTTCGGTGACTTTCGCATCAGTTATGCGCTCGGGATGTCCCGGCTGCAAGGCGCGTCGAACTCCCTGAACCACGGACTTACGGCGAACTGGTACTACAACGACAACGCGAGTGTCGGCTTCACGCTGAGTACGGGCGAAGAAGCAGAGGCCGTCGGCAACGGCCGTGTGCTGGAGACGGAGGTGCGTGGTTTCTCGGTGAGCGGTCGCCGCAAGCTGAGCGATCGTTTCGGCCTTCAATGGTGGCTTGGCGTGCACGACCAGGGCGATTACTACAGGAGGCATTACCTTGGAATGGCTGTTTCGATCCGAATTTGACGCCATTACAACCGTTGCGTTGTGGTCCATCGCCGTGGTCGTTGCGACGACGATCGTCCTGTTCGTCTACACGCTCGGTTTGCGATTCGCGACTCTCGCCAGCGACAGGCGACGTGCGCGTTTCATCAGGGCCTGGCGCGACGTATTCGCAAGCGCGATGTTGTCGGAGGACGCTGCCCGGCAATGCACGTTGCCGCCCGTCGGTCGCAGTAGCCGCACGGACCTGCTCGAGGAATGGAACCACTCCCGCAGCATGGTCGACGGTACGGCCGCCGAAAACCTGATCGTCCTTGCGCGGCGAACCGGTATACCGGGCCTCGCACTCAATCTGTTGCACAAACGCCGTGTGCGACCACGGATTCTCGCGGTTCAAACCTTCGGCCACCTGCGCGACTCCCGGCGGCGAGACGACATCCGGTCGCTTCTGGACCACGAAAACACGGCGCTTTCGATTACAGCGGCGGTTGCCCTCGTCGATATCGACCCGAGCTACGCGGTCCCGATCGTCATACCGATGATCGAGAAACGTCGCGACTGGCCGAGAAACCGCATCTCTATCATGCTGCGCATGGCAGGCAGCGAGCGCATAAGCGAGCCCATGTACCGCGCTATTCGCTCGGCCAACAATGCCAATAGAACCTACCTGCTGCAGTTCTCCCGGCTGATCGAGGCCGAAGTACTCGACGCTCTACTTGAAGATCTCATCAGGGACAGTAACGACCCCGGAGTGCTGAACGCTGCGCTCAAACTGGTCGGCGGCTTTGGCGGCGTGCCGCGTATCGCGGCACTGACACAGCACGATGCCTGGTTCGTACGCATGCAGGCTGCAAAAGTCCTGGGGCGTATCGGTCAGGAAGAGCATTTGTCGCTACTCGAATCCCTGCTCGACGACCCCGAATGGTGGGTCCGCTACCGTGCTGCCCAGGCGATCGCGTCCCTGCCGTTCCTGGGTCCCAACTGCTTGAGGCGGCTGCGCGAGCGGCAGTCCGACCGCTATGCAAGCGACATCTTGCAGCAATCGTTCGCGGAGGTTGGCCTCGCATGACGCTGCAGGACTTCGTTTTGTCGGGACAGTGGGTGTTTCTCGCCTATTTCATCGGGATCAATGTCGGCTATCTGCTGCAGAACGTTATCGCCGCCTGGGGTATTCGCCGCTACCTGCAAACGGCCGAGCAATTCGAGGCCGAGAGCGTGTTTTCGTCGCTGGATATCCCGATCAGCGTTATCGTACCGGCCTTCAACGAGTCGGCATCGATCATTACGTCGGTCAAGGCAATGCTGCAGCTCGAGTATCCCCAGTACGAACTGATCGTCGTCAACGACGGCTCGACGGACGACACGCTGCAAAAACTGGTCGACGAGTTTCGCATGCAGGAGTTTCCGGAAGCCTATCGCGCGCGGGTCCCGTGCGCGCAGGTTCGTGGCGTCTTCCGCTCGACACAGCAGGGCAACCTGCGCGTCGTGGACAAGGAAAACGGCGGCAGCAAAGCCGACGCCGCGAACGCCGGTATCAATATCGCCCGCTACCCCCTGGTGTGCATTGTGGACGCCGATTCCGTCCTGCAGCCCGACAGCCTGCGGCGCGTCGTACGCCCGTTCCTGGAAGATCCTACGACGGTCGCAGTCGGCGGCACCGTGCGGATATCGAACGGCTGTACCATACGGCAGGGTTTCCTCGAGAAAGTCGGTCTGCCGAGCAATTTCCTCGCCCTCGTCCAGGTGGTGGAGTACTTGCGCGCCTTCCTCTTCGGGCGCATGGGCTGGTCGCCCATCAACGGCCTGCTGATCATCTCCGGGGCGTTCGGCCTGTTTCACAAGGAAACACTCGTCGAAGCGGGAGGCTACAACCCGAAAGCCGTCGGCGAGGACATGGAACTGGTGTTGCGCCTGCATCGGCTCATGAAGTCGAAGCGAAAACCCTACCGTATTACTTTCGTCCCCGACCCGGTCTGCTGGACCGACGCGCCGTCGAACCTGCGTGACCTGAAAAGTCAACGCGTTCGCTGGCAAAATGGGCTGGGGCAGGCGCTCGCCCTGAACAGGGAACTGATCACCGATCCGCGCGGCGGCACCGTCACGTGGGTCGCCATCCCCTTTTACGTAATTTTCGAGTTATTCGGGCCGATCATCGAGGTCGCCGGGTACCTGTTCATCATTATTTGCGCGCTGATGGGCTGGATCGCCTGGCCGCAGGCGGCCATTTTTCTCGGCCTTGCAATAGGACTCGGTGTTCTGCTCTCGACGAGCGCGATCATGCTCGAGGAACAGTCGTTTCACATGTATCCACGCTTCAAGCAGCTCGCCCTTCTGTACCTGGTCGCCATTTTCGAGAATTTCGGTTTTCGCCAGCTGACGGCGGTCTGGCGCTTTCAGGGTCTGATGCGGTGGTTGCGGGGCCGCGAACACAAGTGGGAGACGTTAACGCGCAGCGATAATCTCGCCGACGAGGAGACCTGACGCCGAGGTTTCAATCGCCCTGGTAGGGCCGGTAGGGGCGCCTGAAGTGAAAAATCAGGCCGATTGCAAGCACTGCGAGCGACGCGTACATCGATATGCGCCAGTAGCTCGTCGCCGGAGCGACGATATCGAAGCGTTCGACGAACAGGGTCTCACATGCGCCGTCGCCGGTGTCCGTGCGCGTCGTGCTCGTGCCGCGCTTGCCGCCGTTGGCACTGCTGTAACTTGCCAGGTATCCGCGTACGCGAATCTGGTCGCCAATGCGAATGTCTTTCACCCGCGAACGAATGTAATCATCGTTGGAAATCAGGTGATTGTTCGACAATTGCTCCATGTTGAAGGCCGCCCAGGCGTCGTTGTCCCGGGTGCTGACATTGCAGGTGAAGATGCCGTTCCAGAACTTGATCTTGTGCAGCCACCGGCCCTTTGCGTTCTCGCCCCAGACAACGCAGACGTCGAGCATATTGAGGTGATCGTTAGCCAGAAAGTGCATGCGGCTTTTGCCGTCATGGTGCCGGTAGGACACCACCATGCCGTACAGATCGTACTCGTACTCCGGCTCGACATAATATTCGACGTCGTTGTAGAGCGCATCGAACGGCTCGGCCAGGGTCGCCGTCTGCAAGGGCTCGGCCATCAGCTCGGGCAGAAACTCGACGTTGCCCGGCAGGTCGTTGCGGTTCCAGAACGACACTACCAAGCAGACAAAGCTGGCAACTACGACAATATTGTTGATTTTCATCTAAAGAATCAGCGATTTCCGTCGATATCACCTAAGGATCATTGAATTGGATTAGTCCGTTGCCAAAAGCCGATCGAATTGGCCTCGTCGTCGTGGTTGCATCATTGCTTGCTATAGCAACGATAGTGTTTTTGCTGTTTCAAAACCAGAAGGACGACCAGCTGGCGGAGATTCGCACGCAGGGTGTGAGCCTGGCCCGCGCGATATCGGCCATACCCTACGAGCAGCTCGTTCCGGGCGGCCAGCAGCAGGGCGTCGTACAGGCGCTGCACCACGGTGCCGCGAATACACGGCTCGCTTATGTAACGATCAGCGACGGCGACGGCCGCACCGTGGCGGAAGCCGCGGCCGGCGGTTCGATTGTGCCAGTGGCGAAAATCCCGGCAGAACCCAGCGCCTGGCTCGGCAATATGGAACTACGCTCGGGCGACCAGCGCTTCATCGAATTCCATGCGCCGCTCCTGCAAGACGGCGACTTGAGGGGTTTCGTTCGGCTTGGCTACCTCCACCCGTCAGCCGGACTCAGCCTCGCGCAGATGCCATTCCTCGCCATGGTCGCACTGCCCGTTTTCCTGCTTGCCCCGTTCTTCTACTTCCTGCTGAGAATGGAAGTGCGGCCAATCAGGGCCGCCAACGACGAGATCAGCAAGCTGATCGATGGCGACGGCTTCCAGTCGGTGCAAGTCTCGGCGACCGGTGAACTCGGCGAGTTCATGCGGCGTTTCAACCACTTCGTCGAGATGGCCTCCTCGAAGATCCAGTTGCTGGAGCAGGACAAGGACCGCCTGCTCACCTCCAGCAAGCTGCTGACCTACCGCAAAAACCGCGTTGAAACGGTGCTCGAAACCCTGCCCGAGGCCGTAATGATTCTCGACGAATCGGGGACCGTTACGTTTGCTAACCAGAAGCTCGCCGCGCTGTTCGACGTGACGCAGGAAACGCTGTTGTCCCAGGCGCCGCAAAGCTGGTGCGAGCACCCCGACGTGCTCGATCTCATCATGAAGTTCCAGGCAAAGCGCAATTCGCGCAACTTCAGCGAGACCATTCGCTTCGATACGCGAACCGCGTACTCGAAGTCGATCGCCACGAAGACCTATCCCCTGTTCTCGCCGAAGAACCCGGCATCCGCCATCGGCACGCTGATTGTTTTTCGCGACGAAACCCAGGAGGCACTCGCCAGGAAAGCGAGAACCGAGTTTGTCTCCCACCTGTCCCACGAGCTGAAGTCGCCGCTCAACGTACTCGGCCTTTACAGCGAGTCGCTCTTGAGCGATGCAGGCAAGTCGAGGGAACACCAGATCGAGGCGGCCAACGTCATCGCTGCAGAGGTCGACCGATTGGGCACCCTGATTACCGGGTTGCTGAACATGACCCAGATCGAGAGCGGCAGCATCTCGCCCGAGCGGAGCCTCGTGAAACTGCAGGACGTCGTCCGCGCGGCCTATGACGAGGCCTGCTACATGGCCGCCGGCACGAACTGCGATCTCGAACTCGACGTGCCGAAGGAAATGAACCCGGTCATGGTGGACAAGGACCTCATTCGCGTCGCCATCACCAACCTGATGAGCAATGCCGTCAAGTACAACAAGGAAGACGGCAAGGTGACCGTGACGCTCGAAGACACCGGCGACGCCGTACAGGTTCGCGTTGCCGACACCGGCATCGGCATCAGCGACGCCGAGGAAGCCCGCATCTTCGACAAGTTTTACCGCTCTGCTGATGAGCGAGTTCAGGCGATCGGGGGTCATGGCCTGGGGTTAGCGCTTGCGAGGCAAATCGTCGAATTACATCACGGCACGCTGTCGCTCAATCGGGACCGGGACGAAGGTGCCGAATTCATCATCAATCTCTGGGCCGAGTCGACCGCGGTTAAACAGGTTATCTAGGTATGAAACGAATTCTCATTGTCGACGATCACCCACCGGTCGTGCGCGTGTTGAAACTCGGTATCGAGGACGCCGGCTATGACGTCGACACTGCGGCGAACGGCTCCGAATGCCTGGTGAAGCTATGCAACGGCCATCCCGATTTCCTGATCACGGATATCGATATGCCGCGTATGGGCGGCAAGGAACTCTGCCTTACAATCGAAGAGCAGTTCCCGGACAGGACGTTTCCAATCGTTGTACTGACATCGCGAACGGAGATTGAGCACCGCACCTGGACCACGGGCATCGACAACCTGTTGTTCATGGAAAAACCGGTCAGCGTGCGGCGCCTGGTGTCCTATATCGGCAAGAGCCTCGAGCAACCCGACAGGCCGGTGGCGGCGCAGTGAGCGCGAGAATCCTCAAATCGTTGTCGATGCAGAAATACGCGCGGCTGTTGCCGCGTGTGTTTCCCGGCGTCGCCGGCCTCGAAATCCGCGATCGCCAGGGTGAGTCGTTCTGGGCCTGGTTGCCTCCGGTAGCAGGGCAGACCGACGCAGAAACGCAGGACGACAATCCGGTCGTGGTCTGGTCGCCGTTCGGAGCGGGCATCGAAAAGCGCCAGTTGCCCGATACGCGGATGCAGTTTCGAGTGTCTCTCGCACAGAAAGACTACGGCCCCATCGGGTGGTTAATCACAACCTACGATACGCAACCCAGTATCGCGATGGAGACCGCTCCCGAGCCGTTGCGCCGTGCTTTTGCAGACGCGACGGTATTCCTGCAGGAAGAGATCGAACTGCAGTCGGAATGCAACCAGCTCGCCGCCGAGCTCGGCGAACGCTACGAGGAACTCAATCTCGTCTATTCGACGAAAGACCAGGTCGAATTTTTCGAAGAAGGCCAGGAAGCGCTGGTCAGGCTGGTCCACAATTGTGCGGACTACCTGGATGTCGGCCTCGCCGCCCTTATCTGCAGGGACCGTGGCTTGAAAATCCACAACGTCAACGGCACCGAATCGCCCCCTGGCGTCGAACAGCTGCTCGAATTGCTGGCAACGACCATATACGACCGCGTCGAGTCGCAGGTTCAGAGCGTCGTTCTCAACGCGACGGATGCTGAAGAGCGTATTCACCTGTTCGAAGGCAGAAACGAAAACCTGCTCGCTTATCCCGTCATCGACAATCATGGCACGGCAATCGGTTTGCTGGCCGTCGTGGCGCGGCACGACATGCACACGTTCTCGAACGGCGACCGCAACCTCCTCGAGGTCATGGCGAAGAAAGCGTCCCGCATCATCCATACACATCACGACTCCCTGACGGGCCTGATGAACCGCAGCGGTTTCGAGTCATCGCTCATCGCGTCGCTCGCCAGCACGCAAAGCAAGAGCCTGCAGCACTGTTTGTTGCACATAAACATCGATCAGCTGCATGTCGTCAACGATCTCATGGGATACCAGGAGGGCGACGCGCTCATTCGCCGGGTTGCCAGGACCATGACCGGCGTTCTGCGCGAAGCGGACGTCATGTCACGCATAGGCGGCGGCGAGTTCGGCGTATTGCTGCTCAACTGCGATATTCGCCAGGGTTTTTCCGTCGCGGAAAAACTGCGCGGCGCCATTCACGAGCTGACCGTCGTGTCAGCGCAGCGAACGCTGGACGTATCCGCCTGCGTCGGGATCGCCCAGGTCAACCGTGATACCGACGGTATCGTCGGCGTCATGGCTGCGGCCGAAATTGCCTGCAAGGCAGCCAAGGAAGAAGGCCGGGACCGCATCCAGATTTTCGAACAAGACAATACGACGCTGGTACGCAGAAGCGAAGAGATCGAATGGATCGGCCGTGTCCAGGATGCCCTGCGCAGCGATCGCTTCACGCTCTATTGCCAGCCTGTGTTGCCGCTGCTGGATCAGTCGAAATCTCCGCATTTCGAACTTTTGATACGCTTGCGCGGCGAAGAGGGCGAAATTCTGGGCCCCAACGTGTTCCTGCCGGCCGCCGAGCGCTACCAGCTCATGCCCCTGGTCGACCGTTGGGTCGTGCACAACGCGCTGGTGTCGCTCGGTGAGGGCTGGTCCGAGATAGCGACTCACGAACCCGTGTTCTGCATCAATCTGTCAGGGCAGTCGTTTGCCAATCCTGGATTCCAGTCCTTTATCGTCGATGAAATTCGGCAATCCGGAGTACCGGCGCAGAATATCTGCTTCGAGGTGACCGAGACGGCGGCGATATCGAATATTGACGATGCCGTCCGCTTCATGACCGCGTTGCGTGAGATCGGCTGCCGCTTCTCCCTCGACGACTTCGGCGCGGGCCTGAGTTCGTTCGGCTATCTCAAGGTACTCCCGGTGGACTACCTCAAGATCGACGGCAGCTTCGTCCGCGAGATTACGACGGACGAAGTGTCGGAATCCATGGTCGAGGCCATCTGTCAGATCGGCAGAACCATGCAACTTTCGATGGTCGCCGAATTCGTTGGCGATGCAGAAACGAAAGAAGCCCTCCGTGTAATCGGTGTCGACTACGTGCAGGGATTCGGCATCGGCAAACCGGTTCCCATCATCGAAATACTGGATGGCCTCAAAGCAGGCGCCATCGCCGTCTCGGCATGAACGAGCCCGCAAAAACGGCATCGTCGGCCATTGCCCGCGTAAGAATCGGTGTCGCGACACATGTGACGCCGAAGTTTTCGCTGGTCGGCAACGACGCGCTGCAAGACCTGATGCTGGCCATCGACGAATCCATCGACGCCGGCGATTCAAAGATCATTATCGACTTCTCCGCGGTGCAGACGATCGACAGCCTGGCCCTGTCCTGCCTTGCGGACCTCCAGGATCGCCTGATGAAAATCGGCGGCTGGGTCAAGATCACGACTCACAACTCCATTATCGGCGAAATCGCCGCGATCACCGGCCTTTCGGACTACATTTCCTTTCTCGACAGCGATGGGCGCCAGGAACGCAAAGATCCGGACGACGTGAGCTTCGGTCCCGGCTCGAGGCCCCAGGCGAGAATCGACGAGGCATTGAAACTCCAGGATCGTCTCGGCAAACGCATGGGCCGAATCATTATCGACAAGGGATGGGTCGAGGAGTATGACGTCCTGCGCGCGCTGGGAGAGCAGCTCGGCGTACCGTTCGTGCGCCTGCGCCCGGGACTCTTCGACCCCACCACCGCGGCGACGCTCGATGTCGGCGTCGCGCGACGCCTCTGCGTCATGCCGATCTTCAGGGTGCGCAGCGTCCTGTACCTGGCAACCGCGAAACCGCAGGACATGCCGACTTTCGAGGAAGTCTCCGAGCGTCTGCAGTGCGAGGTCCGGCCCGTGCTGGCGCGCAAACAGGACATCCAGAAACTCCTGAGCGAATCGCTCGGCATTGCCGACATGCAGTTCGACATGGTCGGCGACGTCGACGAGGACTTTGCCGTCGTCGAAAGCATGCAGATCGAGGATCACTCGACGATCGATGAAGTCGCTGCCGGCAGCCCTGTCGTAAACCTGGTGAATTCCATCATTCAGCGCGCGGTCCATGACGGCGCATCGGATATACACCTCGAGCCGTTTCGCACGCACTCGCGTATCCGTTTTCGCATCGACGGTCTATTGTACGAATTCACCGCACCGCGCGTGGAACTGCACCCGGCGCTGATCTCCCGCCTGAAAGTTATGGCAAACCTCGATATCGCCGAGCGGCGCATGCCACAGGACGGCCGCATCCAGGTGCACACGCAGGGGCGCTCGGTCGACCTCAGATTCAGCTCCCTGCCCGGCCTGTACGGCGAAAAGGTGGTGTTGAGAATACTCGACAAGAACCAGGCGATACTCGACGTCAACAAGCTCAACATGGCGAGCGACAACTTAGGCATATTCAAGAATCTCCTCGATGCGAGTCACGGCCTCATTCTCGTAACCGGACCGACCGGAAGCGGCAAGACGACGAGCCTGTACGCGGCCCTCAACTACTTGAAGAGTATCGAGAAGAACATCGTCACGATCGAAGACCCGGTAGAGTATCAGCTCGACATCATCAACCAGAACGAAGTCCGCGACGGCATAGGGCTGTCGTTCGCGAAGATTCTTAAACACGTACTCAGGCAGGACCCGGACATCGTCATGGTCGGCGAGATCCGTGAACGCGAGACCGCGGAAATTGCGGTGCAGGCCGCGCTGACCGGTCATCTCGTTCTCTCGACCCTGCATACCAACGACGCGGTCGGCGCGATTACGCGCCTCATCGATATGGGCGTCGAGCCCTATCTCCTGTCGTCTGCACTGCTCGGCGTCGTCGGCCAGCGCCTGGTGCGAACGATATGCTCCAACTGCAAGTACGAGTTTCTCGCGCCGCCCGAGCTCGTGCAGCAATACGGTTGGCAGGACCAGGGCGACGTCAAGCTCGCGAAAGGTAAAGGCTGCGAGCAATGCTATGACTCGGGGCACAAGGGCCGCATCGGCATACACGAAGTACTGAAGACGGACGTCGACCTGCAGAAACTGATTATCTCCAGCCCGACTCGTGACGAGCTGAGCGATTACCTCGACCGCCGCGGCTTCCATAACCTTTTCCATGACGGCCTGCAGCGGGCGCTCGATCGCAAGACCACGATCGAGGAAGTCTCGCGCGCCACCAGCACCTAGGTACCCGGCATTGGCGATTCAACTTGACACTGAAGAACTCGAGGAGACTACCGGCGGCAACGAAGACGCCGGCTTCAAACTGCGCATGCCGGGAAACGGCAGGCGTGCCAGCGCATCGGACCGCATGTTCTTCACGGAACAACTTGCGCTGTTGCTCGAAACGGGTGAGAGCCTGTTCGGCGCACTGACTACGATCGTCAAACAAACCGAGAACGCGGAAATGCGTTCCGTGGTCGAAACCGTCGCACAGAACATCAGTGAAGGTCGCTCGTTCGGCAGCGCCCTGGCCGATCACGACCACATTTTCTCCTCGACCTACGTCAACCTGATTTCGGCCAGCGAGGCCGGCGGCTTCATGCACGAAGTCCTCGAGCAGTTGCTGCACATGGACCAGAAACGCGAGCAGTTACGCAACACCCTGGTGTCGGCAGCCACCTACCCGATGTTCCTGATCGCGTTCTCGCTCGCAGTCGTCGTGTTCGTGCTGGTCGCCGTGTTTCCGAAATTCGGCGATATGTTCGAGTCGATCTACGACCAGCTGCCCATGTCCACGAAAGCACTCATGGCCGTGAGCGATCTGTTGCGCCAGTACTGGTTCGTCCTGCTGGGCGGGCTCGGTGTCTTTGTCGTCGGGCTGCGTCAGTGGCTGGCCAGCGACGGTGGCGTGACGACGGTCGATCGCATGAAGCTGCGCACGCCGGGGCTGCGTGACATCTTCACGCAGATCTATCTCGTGCAGTCGCTGCAGGTGCTCAGCCTGTCGCTCAATAACGGCGTTTCGGTCATGGAGAGCCTCGAAGCCTGCCGCGACGTTGTGCGCAACTCCCTGTTTCGCAAACTCATAATGAAAGTCGAGGAATCCGTGCAGGCGGGCGCCGGCGTGGCCGCCGGATTCGCCGACTCCACCTTCCTGCCCGAGTTGGCCAAACACATGATCGCCACGGGCGAGCAGACCGGCAATCTCGGCAAAGTAGCCGGGCGAATCTGCGAGTACTACGAGGTCCAGTTGGCCAAGAAGCTGGATTCCCTGTCGAAACTGGCCGAACCAATCATGCTGCTCGTGATGGGCGTCGTCGTCGGCGTACTCGTGAGCTCGCTCATCCTGCCGATCTTCAAGCTGTCGCGCGCGGTTTCCTGATTTGAGAAGCCGTACAGATGCTCAAAAAGCGACGCAGCCCCTAAAGATTCCGGCCCAGGCGCCGACAACCCTTGCAGTAGCGGACTAAAGATATGCATACGGGAGATAAGTCTATGATTTCGCTTGTAAGATCCAGAGACCAGGATGGTTTCACGTTGGTGGAGTTGCTGATTGTCGTCATTATCCTGGCAATCCTGGCAGCAATCATCGTGCCCCAATTCTCGGCAGCCACGGACGATGCGAATCAGTCGGCCTATGACACGAATATCGCCAATATCCGCTCTGCTGTCGATTTGTACCGGCAACAGCACAACGCGTATCCGGGCGCTGTCGCGTCATCTGGCGCAACCTGCATAAACGGTGTCGCGGTCGCCGGTGCGGTCGGCGAACCGGCGTTTATCGCCCAGCTCAAGAATTACACCAATGCGGCGGGCCTTGCCTGCACCGGTACGGACCCGAACGAGTTCAAGTACGGCCCGTACCTGAAGGACGATCTACCGGTGAACCCGCTCGGCACGGTCAACACGCTGGCGGTCGTCAACACCGGTGTACTCGGGCTGACGAGCGGCTCGACGGGCGGCTGGCGCTTCGACTCGGTCACCGGCGAGTTCATCGGCGACGAGTAAACCCGATCCGGGGACATTCCTGATTGCACATGGGGACATTCCTGGTTTGGCCCGGTCAGGCTGAATCAGGAATGTCCCCGTTTTCGTGGAGAGAACACGATGAAGGCACGAGTGGAGCGCGGCTATACGCTGGTGGAACTTGTCGTCGTCATTACGATTCTCGGAATTGTCGCTGCTATTGCAGTACCGGGATTCTCGTCAAGTCACGACAAGCGGCTGCACCTGGCCGCAAACAAAGTCGCAAGCGCGATTCGCTTCGCCCGCGATGAAGCAATCCGTACCGGCGAAGAACATGGGCTTACGGTCAGCCAGGCCACACAGAAAGTAACGGTCAACAAGTACGACATGACCACAGCCCCGATCAGCACGCTCTATACCCTGGTCCACCCCGTCGACAAGCAGCCCTACGATTTCAATGTCGCCACCGGATCAACCACTCAAGGCGTAACCATCAGTAACAGTCAGGACGTGTTCAACTTCACAGGCCTGGGCCGGCGCAGAAGTTTGATCTTCGACGCTTACGGCACGCCCAAGTGGATTGTCGGTTCTGGCCCCACCACTTATCTGCTCGGCGATGGAATCATCGAGCTGAGCTACGGGAATCAACGGAGCCTCGTTAGTGTGGCCCCAATAACCGGCCGGGTAACGATCCAGTGACGGTACGACGAATGGAGAGCGGTCTTACGCTAATCGAAGTGCTGATCGCGATAGCATTGCTGGCGATCGCCCTGGTGCCGGCCATGCACGCATTGCAGACCAGCGTCGTTGGCACCGATATTCACGCGAGTCTCGCGTCAGGACATTATCGATTGTCCTCGCGACTCGAGGAACTGCTCGCCGAGCCGTTTGCGGATCTGTCGGATGCGGCGATCGCTGCGGGCGCGCCGACAACACCCAGTAGCTATTCCGATCCAGCCGGACCGCCTGTCCGCTTGCTCGTCTATCTGTCTCTCTATGACGGCGACAACGCGGATGCCGACAACGACACGTTTACCGGCGGCGATGCGGATCTCGTCTGGATCCGAGTCGAAATCGAAGGGACCGTACACTCGATTCAGACCGTGACCGCACGTGGTTTCTAGCCATGCGCCGCGGAAAACGACAATCCGGATTCACGCTCGTCGAGCTCCTGGTCGCAATGCTGCTCGCCGGACTTGTGCTCGGCGCCGTCGCAAGTATCGCCAAGCATGCACTGGGCACCGACGAACTCGTTGCAGAGCGGAATCAACTGCTTCGAGACGCACGCTTTGGGCTCAACCGAATGGTGAGAGTCAGCAGCGAGTCGCGTCGCCTGCTGCTGCCGCTCGCCGACAACCCGGCGACGAACTGGCCCGAGAATTTTCGTGAACAGACCGTGCCTCCTTCTGCCCCTGTCGGCAACAGCACACTCGCGACGGCAGTGCTGGCGATTACCTTACCCGTGTCCATCGATCTCGACGCAGACGGGTTCCCCGACGCTGACGATGACAGGGACGGCCTGATCGACGAGGACCTCCCGAACGACATTCACCACGACTTCCAGCCGGGGATCATGCTGATCGACGACGACGGTGACGGCACCGTGGACGATGGATCCGGCTGGGCCGAGGACGACGAAGACGGCGCTCAAAACGAGGATCCTCTGGACGGCATCGACAACGACGGCGACGGTAGCATCGATGAGGATCCGCCCAGCGACAACAACGGAGACGGTTGTCCCGGCCGCTGCGGTGTCGATGACGATTCCGACGCTACGATCGACGACGGCACGAACGATGACGACGATGAAGACGGCGGCTCGTTTGACGACCCCTACGACCCGGTCGTCTACTACCTCGACGGCTCGTCGTTGATCGAGCGTATGCCCGTGCCGTGGAACGAGGACGGCATCAGCGTACCAGACGGCCCTGTCGACGGCCGTGACTTCGTAGAATCCGTGATCGCGGAAAACGTGACGCGATTTCGCGTCGAACGAATTCCCTCTGCTGCCGGTTCCCCGCAACTGGTCGCCATCGAACTCGAACTCACGGGTCCGGGCGGCGCCGTCGTCAGCCTCGGCGCCCGGGTCCGGGTGGGCGGTATGTTGTGAGCACACGCACTCAGCAACGCGGCTATCTTCTCATCACCGTAGTCGTGATGTTGTTTCTGGTTGCGTCGATCTCGCTGCTGTTGAACTACGACTCCGCGGTAAGCGCAAACGCATCGTCCGGAGAGCTTGACGCAGCACGTGTGGACTATGTGGCACAAGCCGGATCGCAGCATGCGCTGTGGCGCGCGCAGAACAACGCCTGCATGGGCGACGTAACGATTCCTGACACCTCGCTCGGCGCCGATAGCTACAACGCGACGATTACTGGTGCAGCGCCGGGTACGGCACTCTCATTTACTGCTGATAAGGATGCCTGGATACGCAGCGACGCTGTTTCGATGAACAACGGCAAGACCACGTGGAATCACGTCAGGCGCGAGGCTGCCGGAACCGAACTGGTACTGACGCGCTTCGACGTTTCCTCCATTGCCGCCAAGGCGCAGATCAGTTCAGCGATTGCCTGGTTCCACATCAAGGCCGGCAAAATGCATCCGGAAGGCCCGATAACAATTCACGAAATCACCGCGGATTGGACCGAAACAACCGTCACATGGGAGTCATTCGCCGGTGCTTACGGCAGCAGCCCCATCGGCATGATATCCGCCCAGGATACGGGCGACGTGTGGGTGGGGATAAACCTGACAGCCCAGGTTCAGGCCTGGATCAACGGCCAACCGAACTACGGCATCCTGTTCAACCCGCAAGCCGACGGAACGCACACCGAGTACACGTCGCGCGAAGATGGCACGAATCCGCCACGCCTCGAGGTGGTCGTCGGCAGCGGGCCGGCATCGCCCGTTACGATCAAAGCAACGGGCAAGCTCGATAATGGCGTCGCCCGGAAGTTGAAGGATAAGCTTGCCGCCGCCTACCAGGCGCCAGGAACCGTAACACTGCAGCTCGGTGCCGACTCCGGCGCGGATGCGCTGATAGACTCGTTCTATGAGCGCAATTACGGCGGAGCCGACTACCTGCAGATCAATGACGAGTCAAATTGGCAGCAGTACCCGTTGCTCAGGTTCAACCTTGCCACCCTGCCGTATGGAGCTAAAGTCCTCACGGCGACGCTGCAACTCAATAATTCGGCCACTAACACCGCTGGCACGGCCACTGTCCATCGGCTTACACAGCGCTTTGTTGAGGGCACACGAACCGGCGGGGGCGTGGCCGATGGCGCGACCTGGTCAACACACGACGGATCGGCTGCCTGGACTTCGCCGGGCGGCGATTTTGACCCGGCGCCCGTTGCAACAGCGAATATCGACGCATCCAGCGGTTGGGTGTCCTGGGACGTCACCTCACTGGCTAATGCCTGGCTGAATGGCACGGCCAACAATGGTCTCCTGATCCGGAGCACCGACGGTCTGAGGCAGGCAAAGTTCGCCTCCCGCGAGACCAGCGATTACACGCTCCGTCCGAAGCTGACAATCACCTATGCCTGCGAGTGCGGTAACGCCTGCCTCGCACCACGCGGTAGCGGCAACATCCTGATGATCGTAGCGGAGTCGAACCTCAGCGATCCGCAAGACGCCTACAAGAAAGCTCTTTTCGAGGCCTGGGGCTACAGCGTGGAGGTAATAAACGATGGCGCCGGCGCGAACTCCTATGAGACCAAGCTTGCTGACCGCGATGTCGTGTATATATCGGAGACCGTCGATCCGACCAGTCTGGGCACCAAGGTGAGCGACGTGCCCATCGGCGTGGTCAACGAAGATGGCTGGATGAACGATGAACTCGGCTTCGAATTGGGCAATTCGAGTAGCTGGCCCGTTGGTCGGAGTATTACCGTTACCGATACTGACCACTACATCACGGCGCCGTTCGCTGCAGGTGCACTGGAGATCTACAACGCCGACATGGGTGGACTGACCATCGGTGGAACACCCGCGCCCGACGCACGGTCTCTGGCCGATTGGGGCGGCGGTTTGACGATTACCTTGCTGGACGCGGGCGCGAAGTCCGCCACCGGCGGAACAGCCGCAGGGCGGCGTGTCATGTTGCCGTTCGGGCGCGACACGCAGATCGATTGGACCGAGGTCAACAACAGCGGTCAATTGATTATGCAGCGTTCGCTGGACTGGGCGATGGGGGCGGGCAAGGCCAGCAACGGCAAAAAGGTCCTGCTGGTCGTGGGTGATACTGCCAACCTGACCATCGAGCAAGCCGACAAAAAGGCTCTTATGGAGGGCTGGGGGCACACGATATCGCTGATCGCCACGGCCGACACGCAGGCCGCCTTTGATACGGCAGCAGGAGCAGTCGACGTAGTCTACATTCCGGAGCTCGGCACTACGCCGATGAACGAGCTTGGCAATAAAGCGGATAACCTCGCGGTTGGTGTAATTACAGAAGAGGCCAGGCGCGCGTTGCTGCTTGGCGGTTTCGCGCTGTTCCCGTTCGTCGATACCGACTCGATAAACCTCACTGACAATTCTCACTACATTACAGAGACGTTGGCTATCGGCAATGTGCAACTCTCCACCGCGATCCAGTCCATGTGGGTGCTGCAGGGAACGCTGGCTGTCGACCTGCATGTCCTCGGCGAACTGAGTGGAACCGACCCGGGTCTTGCTTATCTCGAATCCGGAGAGCTACGCAACGACAGTACGCCGGCGCCGGCGCGCCGCGTGAAATTACCGTGGGGATCGTACAATTTCGACGTCAATCTCCTCACCGATGACGGTCTCACGATTATGCAGCGCGCCATCGAGTGGGGGGCAGGCAGTACGGACACAGGACCGATTGCACATTGGAAGCTGGACGAGACAAGTGGCACGACGGCCCTCGATTCAGTAGGTGGACACAATGGCACTCTGCAGAACGGCCCGGCCTGGAGTACAGGTTATCTCGATGGTGCCCTGGATATCGATGGCGTCGACGACGTAATTGTCGTACCGCACGATGAATCGCTATCTCTCACTGATGCATTCACATTGACTGCGTGGATCAACAAATCATCCGTTGATTATTACGATCAGATTTTCAATAAGGGCCAGGTCGGTTACGACTCCAACTACTTTTTCGGCACGGTTGACGGGGACCTCGCGTTTGGCTGGTACGACGGCGCCTGGATCGAATTCAAGACCACCGGACTCGGCTTACAGTCAGGAACCTGGTATCACATCGCCGGTGTATTCGATAACTCTGGTGACGCCGTCAGGCTCTATCTCGACGGAACAGAGGTACTGAGCGACACGACAGGTCTCACACCGCCAACAAATACCGGCAACCTGCGACTCGGAAATCCTCAATGGGTCAGCGATTACCACGGCAAGTTCGATGACCTGCGCATCTACGATGTCGCCTTGAGCGCCGTCGAAATTGCCACGCTGGCGGCCGAAACCACCACGACAGGTCCGATCGCGCATTGGAAACTGGATGATGGCACGGGACTAACGGCAATCGATTCCGAGGGCGGCCACGACGGAACGCTGGCGAATGGCCCGGTGTGGGTGGCAGGTCAGCTCGGTGATGCGCTTAGTTTTCCGGGCAACGATGATTACGTCAATGTGCCGCACGACGATGCACTCTCGCTGACCGACATGACGATCAGTCTTTGGCTGAAAACGTCCGCTCTGAATAACGTATACCAGACGATGGTACGAAAGAAGCAGCAAGCGAACTATCAGCTCACCACCTGGAGCGACGAAATTGTAT
Source organism: uncultured Woeseiaceae bacterium (assembly GCA_945788625.1). Classification (GTDB taxonomy): domain Bacteria; phylum Pseudomonadota; class Gammaproteobacteria; order Steroidobacterales; family Woeseiaceae; genus UBA1847. Next base: position 62,948 of record CALZMQ010000022.1, on the reverse strand, counting down.
TTGCGTTCAACGACGGCTCGGGAATGAAGCTGTTTCAAACCACCAACGCGAATCTAACGACCAACCAGTGGTATCACGTCGCCGCGACGCTTGATGACACCACAGGTGACATCAACATTTATGTCGACGGGACATCGATATACAACACCACAACGCCATACCACCCGCTGCCGAATACCGAACCGCTCACGATAGGGGGAACCCCCGACGCCGGCACCTACTGGCCGGGGATGCTCGACGACATTCGGCTCTACGATTATCCGATGAGCGCAACGGAGGTTTCCGATTTATTCACCGCTGGCGGTGGTAGCGGCGGTGGTGGTGGTGGCGGCTGTAATGGTCCCTTCACCGATAGTTTCGATGCCGTGAACTACGGCGGCGGCTCGACGAACTGGAAGACCGATTGGCAGGAGACCGGCGAAGCAACCAGCGCCTCCGGCGGCGATATTCAAATTGCTAATGACATCAGCAACTACCAGCTGCAGGTTCGCGACGATGGCCAGACCGTGTGGCGCGAGGCCGACCTGAGCGGTGCCACGAGTGCGACGCTGAGCTTTGACTATCGTCGCCAGAACCTGAGTGGCAGCAACGACTACGTCGCCGTCGAGGTCTCCTACGACGGCGGGGATAATTGGTCGGAGCTCGATCGCTTTATCGGTACGGCGACCGATGGATCTTATACCGGCGCCAGCTACCCGCTGAACGCAGGCTCACTGAGCTCGAGTACCCGCATTCGTTTCCGGACGCCGAACAGCGGTATGAGCAACAGCAACAAGGTCTGGTTCGACAACGTCGAAATCACCTGCGCGCCCTAGCAATACCGGGGTAATTGGGGTCGAAAAAACCGCTAAATATTAAAGATTTAACGTTTTCGGCCGCTGTATTTAGAGATAGCTGTCATTTTGCAGTGGGGCGAAGCCTTGGCCGTTAGAAACTTCCTGAGCAATGCGTTGTCTGCGACGAGTTTTCGGCGCTCTTCAGCCGTGCAGGTCGGTCCCATCGGGCTGGACGTTGCGCTGGAAGCAGTTCACCTCGTGCAACTCGAGCGGTCCGGCGAAAACGCGCCCGTCGTGCGGGCCAGAGCCTCTGTGGACATCGGCGGCTCGCGCCGCGAGCTGCTGGAACAGCCGCAGCGATTCCGGTCCCTGGTCAGGAAGGCGCTGGATTCGGACCGCTTTTACGGCAACAAGGCGGTGCTCGCAATGCCCTCCGGCATGTTCCGCACCGTGTCAATCAACTACCAGGTCGCCGGCGGGGAGAAGAACGAAGCCGCAGCGATCGTACGCATCATGAAGGACCGGCTGGACGGCGACCTCGGCAATTACGTCCTCGATTACATGCCGGTGCGGGGCCGTTCGAAGAGCGACGAACGGCTGGCCCTCGTTGCCGTCAGTGAGCGCGAGCCCGTCGTCAACTACCTGGAATTGGCGCGCAAGGCGGGCCTGGATGTTTCCGCACTGGAGATCGGGCCGCTGGCGATTAGCCGCCTGGCCCGAGCGATGTCCGGCGAATCGGATTCGGCCAATACTCTCGTCATCAACTCGGGCAGACGCGCCAGTTACCTGACCCTGATATCGGGGAACGACTTGTTGTTCGACCAGGAAGTCGCGGTCGGCGAACAGAGCCTCATCCAGCATATCTGCGAGACGCTCGACATGCCGGAGGAGACAGCACGACAACTGGTCGTCCGCACTGGGGTGCAATCAACCGGGAACAGCGATGTCGTATCCGACGCGATCGATGAAAGCGGACTGTTCAATACCTTGTCGGAGATTCTCAAACCGCAGTTCCTGAAACTCGTCGAGGAAATCAAGCGCGCGTTTCTGTATGCCGCGTCCGAAACGCGCGGCCGCGGCGTTACCAGGGTGTATTTGCTGGGAAGTATTGCGCGCTGGCCGGGCTCGGACCAACTCTTGAGCTCGCTGACCGGATCGGAAGTTTCGAAAATTCCCGATCCCTTGTCGCTATTCCCTGCCAGCGACAAAGCAGCGCGTGCCGACGCCAGCGGCTCCGCGCCCGAGATCGCCGTGGCAACGGGACTTGCGCTACGGGGGATAACGGACCGTGGCTGAACTCGACCTGATCCCGCAAGATTACCGAGACTGGATCAATCGGCGCTCGATGATGCGCCAGTACCTCATCGCGTTTGTTGTGCTGAACGTCGTCATTCTCTCGTCCACCGGCTTTTTCGCACACCTGTCACGGCAGGCAAGCGAACGCGTACAGGAACTCAAATCGCAGAGCGCAATTACAGAGCAACAGCAGGGTCAGCTGGAGCAACTGTCGGCCCGGCAATCAGAATACGAGCAACGCTGGTCCCAACTGCGCGGACTGCGCGCGGGTGCTGCCGTGGAAGATATTTTCAGGATCATCGACCGCGCTTTGGTCGACGATGATCTCTGGTTCGTCGATTGGAGCTTCCGCAGAGCCGGTGTTGTCGTCGACGGAAAGACGCGCGGCATCGAGACCGGCTATTTCGTGATCGTGCCGGCCGAAGATCGCAGCAACGAAGCAGTTGACTGGCAGGTTGAAACCCATATGTCGCTGGAAGGTCAGGCGCGTGATCACCAGGCGTTGTCGACGTTCGTGCGCTCGCTGTTCGAGCAGCCCGACATCAAGGACGTCAGCGTGCAAAGGACCTCCCTGATCGACTATGCGAACGGCCGCGTCGTCAGCTTTGACCTGACGATTATTCTCAACAGCGACATCGAGGGTGCCTGATGTTGTCGTCCCTGAAAAAGCTCGGCGAGCGCGAGTTTCGAATGCTTCTCCTGGGGCTTGGCCTGGTACTCACATCGATCGCGGTGACCGCTGCACTGCTCCCCGTCGTCAAGGAGTATCGGGCGACGTCCAGGGCCGTTGCCGTTCTCGAGGGCGCCCGGCAAAACAGCGCCAATCTCGAGCAGCAACTGCAGGAACGCCACGCAAAGATCGAAGATCTCAAGTTCCGGCTGCACGGGGATATGGCCAACCTTCCCCTGAAGCAGGTCGAGTCATACGTCATCGGGCGGCTGCAGAACATCTCGTGGCGAAACGACGTCGAGCTCGTCAGCGTGAAGCCGGCCCTGGGGCAGCAGGTACAGGTATTCAGCGAGATTCTTTTCAATATCGAACTGGTCGGCGAGTACGACAATATTTATCGCTGGCTTTGGGATGCGAAGAACGAGCTCGGATTCGTCGTTGTCAAGGAGTACGGAATGAGCCGGCGCGACGCCATTGACGACAATCCGAAACTGCTTGCCGAGGTCAGCCTTGCTTCGTACCGGGTGCAGGAATGACGGTCGCGGCTTATCGGGCAATCGGCCTTGCGGTATTGTCCGCTTTGCTTCCGATTGCGCACGCGGCCGACGAGCCGCCCGCCCTTGCGCACAATCCGTTTTCGAGGCCGCCGTCCGAAGTCATTCGCAGCGAGCGTGGCCCCATCGAACGGGGTGACGACACCGGCGTCGCCCTGGAATTGCAAGCCACCATGGTGGGCAAAGTCAGCGAGCTCGCGAACGTCGCGGGACGAATCCTCAAACCGGGCGACGAGATTCAAGGTTACGTCCTGGTCGCCGTCCATGAAGAATACGCCGTTTTCAAACGAGACAGCAGAACGATAACCGTGTACGTGAGACCGAACTTGGCAGAAGACAATGAGTAGACATACAATTCCAGGCTTCCTGACAAGGACTTTCGTTCACGGGCTCCTGGCCGTAACCCTCCTGATTTCGTCGCTTGCCTGCGCGCAGGAGGTCGAGCACCGCATCAGCATGACCATGAGAGACGCCGACCTCGTTGACGTGATGGACATGATTTCGCGCGAGCAACGAGTCAACATCTTCGTTTCCACGGACTCCAACGAACAAGTCTCCTTCAGCCTTTACGACATGACGCTGCCGGACGCTATTCGCGCAATTGCCAACGCGGCCGGACTTGCGGTCGAGCACTACGAGGGTAACTACTTCATTGTCGACCGCGACGAGGCAGGTAAGTATGCTCCGGACACATTGACGAAGGTCCGAAGTTTCGAGCTGCAATACGTCGCTGTCGACGAAATGCAATCGCTGCTTCAACCCTACCTCTCGGAATACGGCGAGATCACTGTTTTCAACGACAGGAATATTCTTCTGATTGAAGACACCCCGGAATTCCTGCATCGGACGGCCGCGCTCGTGCTCGAAATCGACAGGCAGCCTACGCAGATCTTGATCGAGGCCAAGATTCTCGAAGTATCGCTCACCGACGAGGACTCGTACGGGCTCGACTGGACGAAATTCTTCGACAGTGACGGTGGCAGCGGCTCGTTCGGTACCCAGGGGCTCGGCAACGCGGGTAGCCCGGGACTGTTCTTCAGCTATGCGAACACCGACATCTCCGCGGTACTGGATGCGCTCACATCGCAGGGACGCGTGCGCACCCTGTCGTCACCGAAGCTGCTGGCCGTCGAAGACCAGGAATCATCGGTGATCATCGGCGATCGCCGCGGCTACAGTGTCATCACGACCATCAACCAGGTAACGACCGAGAGCATCGAGTTCCTCGAGTCGGGTGTCATTCTCCGTGTAACCCCGTCGGTCGATGCAAACGGTAAGGTAATGATGGATATCCATCCGGAAGTCAGTACCGGTATTATCGATCCGATAACCGGCATTCCCTCGCAAACCACGACCGAGGTAACGACCAGAATGATCGTGCCGGACGGCAAAACCATATTCGTCGGCGGACTCATCAAGCATCGCATTGAGGAAAGCAAACGCGGAGTGCCAGTAATAGGCCGCATTCCCGTCCTCGGGCGCCTGTTTTCGAACCGCGAGCAAACCAAGGTCAACACCGAAACGGTAGTGCTCATCACGCCGACGATACTCAGCGCCGAAACCGAGGAGGTCGACGAAGACACCATCGAGATCATCGATTACATGGAACAGCGGCAAAGCTCGGACGCCGATGCCTTCAACGACGAGATGGAGACGTTTTTCAAATAGACGGAGTTCTGCGGTTTCGTTGCGCAACGCCCCAAAGCTTTACATAAGCCGATAGCGCAGAAACTATAATACGCGGTGCTCGTGTGTTCTATAATCTTTCGACGAATCAATAAATAAGCGGCACCAGAAACAAAACAAAAGTCCGCAATAATAAGAATCAGAGGTCCGCGAATTTCTCGGCAAGCCTCGTCCCTATGGGGGGGATCGTCAATGCAGAATCCGTGCGCAAATCGTCGCATTTCATTCATCTTTACGGCCGCAGCTGCGTACCTGATGTTTGCCCCCCAACCGGCATTGTCCGAGGTTAACCCGGGCGACCCCGGGGCCAACGTCAATGTCGTCGGCCCGACACCGGATCCGGACGACATCCGCGACGACGGGCTCAAACAACAGAACGAACCGGCCTGCGCATGGCGACCCGGCGACTCGGCATGCATCATTTGCGCGTTCAACGATTACCGCACGGTCGACGTTCCGGAAATCGCAGACGCCTGGCAGGGCGTCGCCATGAGCTGTGACGCGGGCACGACCTGGACCAGCCGCATCGCGCCCGGGCACGCGCTGCACCCGTCCCCGATCGGCACGGAGTTCGCGGCCGACCCGCGAATGATCGCGCTGCCCGGAATGGCGATATTCAATTTCATCGGCGGTGACAGGGACCAGGACAGCGGTGTCCTCGCCATCCAGCACTGGCTCGAAGTCAACAAGGAAGATGCTGACTTCTACGAGCCCGGCCGTGACACGGTGATCGCCGACCTCGGCACGAGCGGACGATTCATCGACAAGCCCGACATCGTCGCCCTTTTGGACAAGTCACAGCAGCAGGGCACGATCACGCTGTCCACGCTCATGGAGAACGAGGCTCTCGGCACCATCACGCGCGATTTCCCGACCGGCAAACTGTTCGCCGCTTTCGCCGTTTTCACGGGCAACCAGGGCGGCAACAACAACCAGAGCGTCAAGGTCCTCGTGAAGGATTCCGACGATTGGGGCCAGACCTGGCAAAACCAGGTCGTCAAGCTGTCGGAAGACCAGAATCTCGTATCCGGCATCTCGATGACCGCCATGGACGATACCGTCCTCGCCGTCTGGCGCCGCGCCGGCGACAACAACGATTTCGATTCGATCATGTACGCCTACACGACGAATCGCGGCAAGAAATGGACCAAGGGCGCCGTGCTCGCCGACATCTGCAGTTTCGACCAGATCAGCGCATCGACGCCGACGGCGGTGACCTTCAGGACCAATGACTTCCCCTGGGCCGCCAACGACGGCAAGAATTTCTACGTCTTCTATTCGGACCGTAACTGGGATGGCGCCAGCGACTGCACACTCGGCCGCCCACGCATCGTAATGAAGCACTCGACGTCCGCCGCCAATCTCGACGCTGCCGCCGTTATTGCAATCGACGACTCCGACGACGGCAACCCGATGACCACCGAGGATGCGGGTGGCAGCTTCCAGTTCATGCCGGCGGCATTCGGTGCCAATGGCAAGGTACAGATCGCCTGGTACGACACACGGCGCGAGGGAATCGCCGGCGGTCCTCCGGTGATTGCCGATTATTTCGACCCGGGTTCGAGCGCGCAGATCAATCGCCGTGTCGACGTCTACACGGCCCGGGTGATTTCCGATTCGACCGGCAACAACGTCGAGATTTCGCCGGCGGTGCGCGTATCGCAGTTCCGTATTGGCGCACGCGTCGAGAATACGGGTGGTGGAGGAACGACGGCCGGGAGCATTGCTATCGAGGGAGAAGCGTCCTTCGGCAATGCGAAACTCTATGCCTCCGGCAGCCTTTCGTTCCTGGGCGATTACCTCGCTGTCGCCGCGCAGGAATTCCGTTACGACACGAACGGCAAGGTCATCAGCAACGCGACACCGATATCGAGCGCTGCCGCCGACAACACGGACTTCTTCATCGCCTGGGCGGACAATCGTGACGTGCGCGGCAATATTTTCGATCCCACGACCCTCGAAAACACAGTCCCCTACTCACCTCCGGAGAACACGCCGGGACCCGGAAGCAGAACCGTCCCTTCGAAATTGCTGCCACCGCATGAACGGCCCGAGAAACCCATGCTGGCAGATGCCGGCGGGCCGCCCGCCGAACTCGATGGCACGACTCGAACGACCGAAGGCATCGAAGATCCGTTCGATCCCATGCCCGACGTGTGTGCGCCGCTGGACCCGCAGGACCGCACCCGCAACGCGAATATCTACGGCGCCCGTATACGGGACCAGGTGCGCCTGACCGCACCGACACCGAGCAAACCACTTACGAATCTGCAACGTGCAATACCAATCGCGCTGAGCAACGCCAACAACGTCGAACAAGCCTACCGTATGCGTATAACCGGGCAGCCCGCCGACGCCCCGTTGCTGGGCCGCGCGTCGTTCCGGCAGCTGCCGGCGGTGCCGCCATTCGACGGCCCCGACATACCCGCGCCGGTCGTAACGGAAGACCTGGTCGTGCCGGCGAAGTCGGCGCTCGCACGCACGGTATTCCTGGTTTCCAATCTGCCCGATGCCACGACCGGCGTGCAGGTATTCACGCAATCTTGCGTCGATTCGAACCCGGCCGATTACTACCTGGGCGCCTGTCCCATCGTGACGAGCATCACGCTGGGCGGCATGGGTCCGTCCGGTGTGCTGCAGCAGCCGAATTACCAGAGTCCCGTCTGCGACGCGGCCGATCCGGACTGCACGGATGACGTCCTGCAAGCCGAACTGCACAATCCCGAACTCATCAACCCGGAGTTGATCAACCCCGAATTGATCAATCCCGAACTCATCAATCCCGAGCTCATAAACCCCGAACTCATCAATCCCGAGCTGATCAATCCGGAACTCATCAATCCGGAACTCATCAATCTCGGCTTCGCCAACCCGGAGTTGATCAACCCCGAACTGATCAATCCCGAGCTCATCAATCCCGAGTTGATCAATCCGGAACTCATCAACCCCGAACTCATCAATCCGGAACTCATCAACTCGACCATTGCCGAAGGCGAAGGCGTCACCTGGACCGACTACACGTTTGCCGTCAGGAACACGGGCAATGTCACGACGTCGTTCGACGCGGACATCGCTCTCTCCGGTCCCGCAGCAGACGACGTCGATTCGCAATTGGTGGCATGGACGCTGTACATCACGCCGACATCGCGCGACTGCGATTATCTGCCCCAGGTCGAGCGGCGCGTACTTGCCATGGTCGACAATCCAGACGACGCGCTGGACGTTGCGACGATCGAATCTCCTTTCGACGGCGAAATCAGCGCGATCGCGGTCCCTGGCCAGACGCTGTTCTTCACACGTCGTGTGTTCGGGACGCAGGAAGAACTCGACAATATCCAGGTCAGTGGATTCACGTCGGCATCGCAAGCCGCCAACTGCAGCCAGACGGACAGGCCGCCGGGCAATACCGATCCTTACTTCTGCCAGCTGGATCTCGCCGATGAACGTGAGCGCATCCTGCTGGACACCGCGCCTCCCGAGTTCGGCGGCCTGACGGACGGCGACGTGATTCCGGTTCCGGCCATCGAGGCGAATCGTCCCGGCGGCGCCTGCGTGGACCTGGTCGGCGCGGGTATCGTGAGCGCCAGCGACAACGGCGAACCTGTCGCGGTGAGCTGTACCGACAGCCTCGGCGAAACGATTTGTACGAGCATGGAACCCGGCCAGTCGATTCCCGTCATTACGCTTGCCAACCCTAACCCGGCCCCGATCATGTGCAGCGCTACGGATGACGCGGGCAATACCGCGACGATCAACTTACTGGTCGACGTACGGGACAACCAGGCGCCGCTGTTTACGAGTTTCCCGTCACAGCCGGTCAACGTCGATGCGGATGCCGTCAGCGGTACGGCCAGTCTCGATTTCGAGAGCGGACTTGCGGCGGCCGACGTCGACGATGTCGACCCGACGCCTGTGATTAGCTGCACCGCGGAATCGGGGCAGATTTCGGGTGAACCGCTGCCAATCGGCGCAACGACGATCGACTGCACGGTGTCGGACGCGTCCGGCAACATGACGACGCAAAGTTACGTCGTGCAGGTCAATGACGTCACCGCACCACAGTTCATCGATTTGCCGCTGCCGGACGTGACGGTTCCTGCTACGGGCATCAATGGCGCTACTGTGAGCTATGCGTTGCCGGCGGCCTCGGACACCAGCGGTATCACACCTTCGGTGAGTTGCCTGCCACCCTCGGGCACGGTCTTTGCGATAGGCGATACGAGCGTAACGTGCACCGCAACCGACAACTCGGGGAACACGGCGACGGCGAGCTTCGTGGTTACCGTAACGGACACTGTGCCGCCGGTGATCAACGTGCCGGTCGGCGGCCTTGACGCGGACCTGCAAAACACGTCAGGAGCGATCGTCGACTACAGCTCCGATGTCACGGTCAGTGACAACATCGATCCTTCGCCGAATCTCCTCTGCACGCCGGCATCCGGGACCCTGTTCCCGCCGGGCGCTACAACTGTCGATTGCACGGCGACCGATAGCGCGGGCAACGCCAGCACCGCCAGCTTCGAAGTGCGCGTCGGTTACGCCGGCGGCGTCGGTATCACACCGACGAAGCTCAACAGCAAAGCGGGCAGCAGCAACCCGCTGACCTGGGGCTGGCTGGACTCCAACGGCGCTATCATCGACAGTTCCGACGACCAGCAATTGCTGGAGATTCGCTCTTGTGGCAATGGATCGACAGTGCTGTCGATGGCCGGCGACCCCGGCAGCAGCGGCTTCCGCGTCAAGTCCGATAATACCTGGGAATTCAACTGGCAGTCCGACGATGGCGCCGGTAACCCGTTGCCGAAAGGCACGTATTGTGCCCGCGTGACGAGTTCGATTACCGGCCAGTTCCTCGAGTCGCCGCCGATCCGGCTTCGCTAAGGCAGTCGTTACAAGCGCCCTTTGGCATCGTCTGCCAAAGGGCCGTTTGGCCGCGTTTGCAGGAACAGTCGGTACTTCTCCCTGGCCGAATGAGCCATGCCGAGTCCTTCTTCGGCCCGCCCGGACCAGTAGGATAAGGTCGCGGTGTAACGCCAGGTCGGGCGGTCATCGAGAAACATCGCCGTGGCCTCTCCGATGCGGTCCTGACAGATCTGGAACTCCCCCACCGCCTCGGCCGCAAAGCCAGCTTCCAGGTAGGCCCTGCCGAGATGGAAGCGGATCAGCCACAGGTCCGACATCTCTATGGCAGCCCGGAGCTTGTCGATAGCGGGAACCTGCTTGCCGGCCTCGAGTTCCAGGATACCTGCGATCATGAGACTGTATGCCCGACTCTGGGATTGCAGCTTCTGGCCAAGCGACTCGGCAATGGCGGAGGCCGTTTCCGTGTCGCCGATCTGAATACTGATCAGTGCGGCCGGCACCAGCCGGCCGAGCCCGCCCGCTTCGATCGCGGGCGCCAGCGCTTCCGTCGCGCTTTTTGACGCGCCGCCTGCTGCAAGAGCGTCCGCGAGCATGACCTCCTTGGTAGCGCGTGTTCGTGCATTGCCGGTTTCTTCGTCATGCGCAATGCCGGCCCGCAGCGTCTCGATTGCAGCCACGTAGTCACCGCGCACTATCTGCAGATCCGCGCTTCCCAGGTTGGCCAGCGAACGACCTCCGTCACCGAGCGTCATCATGCTGTCGAAAGCGGCCTGGGCGCCCCCGAGGTCCCCTTCAGCGGCGTTCGCCATAGCGATCGGCAACCACGCGACATGGCGGTTTTCTTCGAGGGCCAGGGTTTGTTCTGCTTCGGCCGTAGCGGTCGCGAAATCTCCGGCGTACATGGCGAACAACGCGTAGTTCGACCGCATGATTACGTTATTCGGATATACCTCCAGCGCCTGGCGGCCGTGATCGCGCGCTTTGTCAAAATTTAGCGTCGCAAAATACGCGACCGCCAGGTTGTTGTGTGCTGAATTATCGGCGGGATATGCGTCGACCAGCGCCTGGTAATTCTCGATGGCTTTCTCGTAGTTGCCGGTTACCCTCATGTAGTACAAGCCAAGCGTCCGGTAGCGTTCGCGCGCCGTCATCGTGTCCATCTTCGACAGCGCCCGCTCCCACAAGGCGTTCGCCTCTTCCGTGCGCCCCAGGTTGAAGAGCGTCAACGCCCAACCCGACAGCGCGCGGCCGAAATCCGGGTCTTGCTCGACGGCGCTCGCATAGTAGGCCACGGCTTCATCGCGCTTGCCCGCCAACACCAGCTGTTGTGCGGTCGTGTAGTCCTGCATAGCCTCGATCGAGTGCGCGGTGAACGTCTCCATGACACGACCATCGACGCTCTCGTCACCCAGGGCTTCACGGATTTCGCCGGTCAACCTGTTAACGGCAGACAGCACATCCAGTTTGCTGTCGACATCGGCGCTTGCGTTGACAAGCTCTTCACCCGCGGCGCCGTCACTGGCCCTGATCACCAGTACGTATCCATCGCCTTTGGTACTGATTTCGCCGTCCAGCATTACGTTGATGCCTTCGCGCACCGAAACCAGCCTCGCGAGTTCCGCAGATAATCCCATCGACCCCGGCTGCAAAGTCCTTGCTGCACGTTCTGCGGACGCACGCGGAAACGTCGTAATAAACGAGGCGCCCTCGAGGCCGATCTGCAGCGCCTGTTCGATGGAACCATCAAAGACGGGATCACCGGTGGCATTGTCGAAATCCGCAATCAGCACCGAGACCGGCTGCTGCGGCTCGGCAACGTCGCCGGGGCGACCCGTGACGTTCAGGTACACCGAAACCATTAAGGCCACCGACAGTATGCCGATGACGACGAAGTCCATCTTGCGGCTGCCGACCGGCGGCACGACGGTATCCGTAGGGTCGGCCTGCACGACAATACCGTGATCGGTGAAATCGTATATCCAGGCCAGCACGACAGCGACCGGAAACCCGATGATGCTGACGATGATTATCGCCCGCACGATCCACTCCGGCGCATCGAAGGTAGGCAGTACGGTGCTACTGACCTCGATCAGCAGCCAGCAAATTCCAACGTACAGTCCGGTAGCGCGAAAAACTTCGCGGCGCCGCAACTCCCTGACGAACTTTTTCAGCACTTATTTCCGCCTGTGGTTTTTTGCGCCGCCAGTCTAGCACGCGGTAGAGGCGCGAATACCTACCACGAGCGGTGCACACTGAACGACAGATTTCGCCCCGGCGCATCGAGTCCAGAACCATGGACGCGATAACGTTCGTCGAGAAGATTATCGACACCTGCGGCAAGCCGCCAGTTCCCGTCGCCCTGCCAGTGTAAGCGCGCACCGACTGACGCCCATGCGTCGGTTCCTGCGGGGTCGATGCGCACGTCCCTGACGTCCCGCGCGCTGAGCCGATCTTGTTCGTCCGCGAATCGCACCCAGCCCTCAATGTGGAATTTCTCGCCAGCATCGTAGGAAATTTCGACCACGCCGTTGAGGGGCGGTATACGCCCGGCCGCCTCGGGGTCGGCACCTGACACAATCTGCTCGCCCCACGTGTAGTTGAGGACCACCCGCGCATTGACCGTGTCGCTGAAGCGATACTCGAGTCCCGCTTCGACACCGCGGATCGACGTCTCCGCGGCGTTGACGCTTTGCACGATATCGCGCCCTTCGGGCGTTACGACACCCGTGTCAATCGACGTGATGCGATCCGTGTAGCGCAACGCGTACGCCATCAGCTCGAGTTTGGCTCGCTCCGAGTGTTGGCGAATACCGAAATCCGCCTGCACGACACGTTCCGCGTCGAGCGCCGTATTCGGAATATTGAAACGATTGCCCGGGCGGTTTCCGAGCGTTCCGACGTCGAACACGTTCGGTGCCCTGAATCCGAACCCGGCATTTGCGACGAGTTGCAGATTGCGGCCGGCATCGAATATCCACCCCAGGTCGCCGCTCAGGTCGGTGCCGTCGATGGTCGCCGCACCCGAAACTGTCGTCGTCGGCAACGTGACCTCGTCGTTGCTGATGCGAAGTCCGCCGCTGAACCGGTGGCGGTCACCGACAACTTTCAACACGTTCGCGTACAGCGCGGCCTGGCGGACCGTAGCGCCGTCGGGAAACCTCGACGGTACGCCCACCTGCAGGCCGGTCGTGACGTCCTCGTCGATACGCGCGCTCCTGACCTTGTCGTAGTAGACCTCGGCCCCGACAATCCACGAGCCGTCGTCGTTGATCCTCGAGCCGCTGAAAGTTAGCCCAAAGAGATCGCTGCTGTTCGCTTCGCGGCGCCGATTCGGGGCGCCTGTATCGCGCGTCACGCGATCGTCATCGATACGTTGCCATGCGAGGTCGGTGTTCCAGTCGAGCCCTGCAAATCCACCGGTGACCGTGTATTTGCCGTGGGCGAAAATTCGGCGGTTGGGTGCAAACAGGAATTCGGAAGACGACGGTTCTGTCTGCCCGAAACCGGCCACCAGTTCGTCGATACGTGGCGTTTCCGGCTGCGTGAGATACTGAACGTCGAACAGCCACGAGCGATCGTCCCGCGGATTCGCCGACAGCACGTAGCGCGCCGCCCTGGACTCGTAAGCACCCGGCCCGGTGCGCTCACCGCCACCCGTGCGGCGATTTCCTGTCCGGACGTACTCCGCGCTGAAGGACGAGGCCAGTTCGCTGTTACCGAAATCGACGCTGGTGCGAAACGTCTTCGCAAGCTCGGCAGTGTCGAATGCGAGCAGCGCCTCACCCCGCAGCTCCGTCTCGAGCGACTCGAACTTCGGAACGCGCGTGACCAGTTGCACGACGCCGCCAACGGCATCGTTGCCGTACAGGGAGGCCGACGTGCCGCGTAGCACTTCGATGCGCTCAATGGCCGACGTCGGCACCAAAGCGAGATACTGCGTCGGCGCGCTGCGGAATATCGCGTTATTCAGTCGCATCCCATCGACGAGGTGCAATATCGCCGACCCCTTCAGGCCGCGGATGATTGCGGCCCCCTGCCCCGGGGTCGTTTGCTGAAGAAAAACGCCGACCTCGCCGGCCAGCGCATCAGTGACCAGTTCATTCGCCTGCACGCGCTCGCGGTCGACAAGCGTAAGTCCGGACGATACCTCTTCACTGCTGACCGCACGGCGCGTCGCCGTCACCAGCACTTCCTCTATTTCGGAATCGTCGGCCGCAGCGGGGTGTGGCGCAAGCGTTGCCGCCAGTAGTATCAAGAGTCGGGACATGCGCGTGAGGGTACCGCAAATACCGCCTGCACTAAACGTAAAAATCGGGCGCCCCGCGAAGAGCGCCCGACATCTCCGTAACGTAACCCTGTTTTGTTAAGCGCGGTTACTGAGTGCGTCGCGAATGTCCGTGAGCAGTTGAACCTCTTCCGACGGCTTTGCCGGCTCTGCCGGTTTCTCCTCTTCCTTCTTCTTCAATTTGTTCATGCCGCGGATGACCATGAAAATGGCGAAAGCGACGATCAGGAAATTGAGCACCGTGTTCAGGAACACGCCATAGTTGATGGTCGCGGCACCGGCTTCCTTGGCGAGGACCAGCGTCTCGTACTTCGTCTCGCCGAGGTTGATGAACAACTGGCTGAAATCGACCTTGCCCATCAACAGCCCGATGGGCGGCATGATGACATCGGCGACCAGAGAACTGATTATCTTGCCGAACGCTGCACCGATAATGATACCGACAGCCATGTCGACGACATTGCCGCGCATCGCAAACTTCTTGAATTCGTTTAACATGTTGATTCCCCTGTTGGACCACGAGGCTCAGGGCCCCGATTGATTGTGATTCGGTCGGGGATGTTATCGGCTACGCGAGCTGCATCCGCGTTTTGCAACAATCGTTGACATTTGCCTTAGTGGGTCAGGCGCTTGATTTCGGTAAGAAGCTGCTGCATCGGCGCCGGTTTTCGAAAGAAGTGCGTAAACTCGGCCTTTTCCTCGTCGCTGAGTTTCGAGGCCGTCAGCGCAACAATCGGCTTGGCATAACCGCGTTCACGCAGGACCCTTGCCGCGACCACACCACCGACGCCCGGCACGTTGCAATCCATCAGTACCAGGTCGGGATCGTACTTGAGCGTTTTCGCGATCGCCTCGGAACTGTCCGAGCTCGTAATCAACCCGTATCCGGAGCGATGCAGGTAATGCTCGACCAGTGCAATCATATCGTCGTCATCGTCGCAGACGAGGATGCTCAAAGCCTTCGTCGCGATGGTGTCGTTGCTGGGTGTCGGCAATACCGGAGCGCTCCTGGCGGCATCGCCTGCCGCAGACTGGACGGGCAAGTGAACACTGACCGTGCATCCCTCGCCCGGCAATGAGTCCAGCGATACCTCGCCGCGCATGAGTTCGACGAGGCGCAGCGTAATCGTGAGGCCAAGCCCTGCGCCGGTCGCGTCCTGGCGACTGCCGCGCTCGAACGCCTGGAATACCCGCTCCTGGTCTTCCAGGCTGATGCCCGGCCCACTGTCGCTGACCGTTATCACCAGCCGGCCATCGTTGTAGGTGGCCACCAACCGCACCCCCCCATCGAGCGTGAACTTCACTGCATTGCCGAGCAGGTTGATCAACACCTGGCGCAGGCGAACCTCGTCAGCGTGAATGACTTCGGGTACATCGGGGTCGATCTGCGTCGCGAACGACAGTCCTTTTTCCGCAGCGAGCGGCGCCATCATTGCCGCTACGTCATCGAGAAGACTGTATATCTCGAAGTCGGCTTCGACCAGGCGCACCTGGCCGGCATCGAGGCTTGCATCGTCGAGCACGGCCTCGACCATGGACGTCAGGTGCCGCGCAGAGCGGGATATCGTCTCGATGCTCTTCTGAACGTCGTTGCTGCTTGTCGGCTCTTCGCCGGCGAGTGTTGCATAGTTGATGATGGACGCGAGGGGCGTGCGAAATTCGTGCGACATCATGGCGATGAATCGACTCTTGTTGGCACTGATGCGCTCGGCGTCGCGGCGATGATGATCCAGCTCAGACCGTGTCTCGATGAGCTCGCTGATGAGTTCGCGCTGGCGTTCGATCAGCTTGTGCAGGCGGCCGTGCATCAATCGCAGCTCATTCACCGACTGCTGTTTCGACTGCAGCGAAGCATGGTCCCTGTGTGCGTCGAGCAATACGATGTAGCACTGGCCATCTGCCGGAATCACGTGCACATTCACCACGGCCCGGCCGGACGTCTCAATGAATTCGAACTGTTGCAACGCGCTTATATCAATACCTACGAGAAACGGCGCCGGCTCGCGCATATCCACGGCCGTTTCGAGTCCGGTCAGGCCACACCAGTCGTTGCGGCCCCAGCTTTCAATGAGTCGGTAGTTGTCGTCGATCAGGAAACAGAACGGCCTGGTTTGCGAAAGGAACTCGCTTTGCAGGTAGTCGACGACGGGCGCAGGCAGCTCCATTACGCGCCGCGAAAATCGTTGTCTATGATAAGCCCGGCAAGGCGCGTCAGTGCATGTTCGACATCCTCTCCGGTTCTTGCGCTAGTCCGGTACAGATCGTCATATGCGCCGGAAACACCACTGATACGCTCGTCGCTAATGCACCATTCGGACGTTAGATCGCGCTTGTTGACCAGCAGTACGCTCGGCGCAGGACCGTATTTCCCGGCAATTTGCTCGCGCAGGTTTTCGACCGCGCCCAGGGTCGCAGGCCTCGTGCCGTCCGCGACATAGATGTAGCCGCTAGCGCCGCGAAGATAGGCGAACTCGGTATCGCCGAACCTGTCGGATCCCGCAACGTCCCAGATTACCAGCTTGTGCGCTATGCCCGTTCCCGCAGACTCGATCTCCTTGGTATCGATCTTGACTCCGACGGTGGTGAGGTATTTCTCGGAAAAATGATTGTTCACAAAACGTTCGACGACGCTGGTTTTGCCAACGGCAAAATCGCCGACGACGCATACTTTGCTAGTGACCGGCGTCACGGCGATTCCGGTAATAGCTGCAGCTGCACGTCGATCTGCACGTACCGCCTGGCAGCGTCCTCCCGGGTCTGACCGCCCTTGATAGAATCTGCCGGTGGCGAAACTATTTGCGTGTCGAGTCCGTAGGATTCGAGTAATCCTGCCGCATGTGTCGCGCGGCGCTGCGCCAGTACCTCGTTTTCCGCCAAAGTGCCGGCAGCATCGGCTGACCCCTGCAAGGTAATGGTTATTGCGTAACCGTAACCGGACCCCTGGTCGGCAACCGCACGTAGCTCATCGGAGTATTGGCGTAACGCATCCGCATTGCCCCGGGCGAATTCGACGTCATCCGCGTAGTAGAACTTCTTTTGCTCGATGTTTTCGACGCGCTCGACGAACCGTTGCCGGTCACCGGACGTCAGGCCGCTCAAATCCAGCACATCTACGCCAGCCAGGTTGACGAAACCGGACTGTATTCGCTGTCGCCACGACCACGGCGCGTCACCGGTCACGAGCAGGGTTGTGCCCGCGACGTCGTACTTAACGGATCCCGGCTGACCGAACGTCTGCGCCGCGCGCAGGGCCACGATCTCGGGTTGCAGGGACTGAAAAGGCTGCATGAAAACGCTAAGCCGATCCGCCGGCACGTCGACGCTCGCCGCAACATCCGCAACACCGATGGCGAGCGGATCCCTCAGGCCGCGCACGGATACGTCGCCGCCGCTACGCTCGATTTGCGAGACGTGAATTCCCGGGGTGCTCTCGAGCGCTTCGGCGAGCCGCTCGAGTTGTTGCGCATACAGCCAGCTGCGGATGCCGAGAAACGCAACCGCAGCGACTGACAGGAGCAACAGGACAATGATCGGTACCGGCGGCCCCTTGCGTTTTTCGCTGCTTTCCTGGCGCGCCTCGAAACGCAGGCAACGCCCCAGTTCGATTTCGACGTCCGGAACGGTGGACGTATCCCCCTTGTACTCCCTGATTGCCTCGCCGTAACGGAAGTGAATACGCTCGAGAATCGCGCTCAGGTCAGCGCGCAGACTCTTTGGCGGTACACCGCGTATGACGCATACCAGCAATGCATGCGGCCCGTGTACCGCCCACAAGGTGAAGTCACCCATATCAGCGGATTCGAGTCGCCCCGTGCGATCCGGCGAAAACGACTCTTTGACGAAATCCTGTATGGCCGTGAACATCGCGGAAACGGCATCACTGTCCTTTATCTTCGACGCCTCGTGGTGGACGTGCCCGACGAGCAATCCGTTTTCCCGGCTGATCAGGTAGGCCTGTTCGACGCGATAGCGCATCGTTTTTTGCAGTACGAATTCGCCGAAGGGGACACCGGCGCGCATGGCCTGCCAGCGCCACCGGAGTCCTTTCGGACTCACGCTGTGCTCGACGGCCTCGTTGATCTGTTGGGCGAACGTGCGCAATGCGTGCATGATCGACTTGCGAATCGCCGGACCCATAACCGGGTACAGCGCGTCACCATAAGTCTGCGGATCGTCACGGAGGGCTTGCTGCAGGCATTCACCCACCGGCTGCGTCAGCGACTCGACAAGCTCGCCGTCCTTGCGGTGGCTCTGATAAATGGCCTCGGGCAGGATATCGGCAACGTCTACGGTACGCACTTCGCGTTGTTCGACGCGCTTCGAGATCGTGTCGAGAGTCTGTTTCTCAGCGCCAAACAGCAGCTCTTTTAGCTGATCGAGATCGTTCATGATAACGCCACCTCAGGCGCTGTCTCAGGCGTCCGGCAGCTTGAAATCTTTTTTCAGGCGCAGGGCGACCTCGGTCAGCAACGCGGCCAGGTCGTCTCTCGCCAGTTTGTCGTCGGCGAGATTGCGCGTTTCGGCGGCCATCGTCTTGCTGAGCTGATCGTGCGTGTCGTGGATCATCCCTGAGAGCTCCTCACTCTGCTCCTGCAGAATGCCGCGAAGGTCGTGTGATTCGCTACCGATATGCTCTTCGAGTTCCGCACACCAGGACTCGACCTGTTGCGAGAGTTCCTTGAGATCTTTGGAGCCCTGCTTGCCGTCATCCCTGCGTGCCTTGCGCTCTTCCTTGATCTGCACGGAGAGTTTCTCGATCTCTCGCTTTGCGTAGGTATTCAGGCGCTCCACTTTTTTCTCGAGATTGCTCGACATGAGCTCGATGTTTCTCGACAGCCGCTTCTCGAGATCCGCAAAGCGTTGCTCGTAGTCGCGCATCTGTCCGCCAAAAAGGATTTCGCGGATCTTGTCGACGTTGCCGTCCATGTTATCTGTGGTCAAACCGGATTGATTCTGTGTTTGTTTTCTGGCCATAAAATGTACCTTTTCTCTCCCGGCGCCGCGGCGCTCTTATGCGGCAACGCGCTCAATACGATAACCGTGCTGGTAAATCGCCGAAAGTACCCAGCCGTTTGCCTCGCACAGCTTGAGCTTCTTTCGCAGTCGGCTCACATGCGTATCCACCGTTCGTGTCGATACCGATCGATTCTCGATTCCCCAGATCGCCTGCAGAATGTGGCCCCTTGATACCATTTTTCCAGCGTTGCGGAAAAAGAACAGCGCCAGTTCAAATTCCCTGTTCGTCAGGGCGATTTTTTCATCGCCCAGGCTTACAGTCTTGTTCGCGAGGTGCACTGAGTACGGCGCGACATCCAGTCCCTCGTCATCCGGTTTGCCGCCCGTTGCCCGTCTCAATACCGCCGATACTCGCGCCACCAGTTCGGCCTGCCGAATGGGTTTCACGATGTAGTCGTCGGCGCCCGCCTCGAGCCCTCGTACGATACTCTGCTCTTCGTCCTTCGCAGTTGCAATTACGACCGGCGTGTAGTCGTCCATCTCCGTGCGCAGCTTCTTGAGTACTTCGATTCCACTCAGGTCCGGAAGCATCCAGTCGAGCACGTACAAGTCGAAGCTGTCGCGTTTCACGGCGCGCAGGAAGTCGGTCGCGTTCGCAAAACTATCGACCGTGTGTTCCGCGTGACTCAGCCAAAGTCCGGTAATCTCCGCCTGATCGGGATCGTCCTCAAGAATTGCTACTCGCAACGTTGCTCCAGTCCAGGGAAATAATGGTATCGCCGGGCAGCCCCATGGTGGCGGCTTTTTACTGATTATAGCGATATCGCTGGCAAGGACCGGAAAATATTGGAGATTATTTCAAATTCCGGCCCGGGTAACCCGCCCTAATAGACGTTGAGCTTGCGCAGAAACAACTCCAGTTCGCCGATCAGGCGTTCGGTATCGGGGACGTCTTTCGACTCGGCAGCACGCTCTATGCTCGCGCCGAGCCACGAAATATCGTCGAGTCCGTAGGCGGCGCCGGAACCGTACAGGTTGTGCCCTGTGATCCGGATCGTGTCGAAGTCCGAGGCGGCCAGTGCGGTCCTCAGCTTGTCGACGTCATCCTTGCGGTGACCGAGGTACTTGCCCATCAGTCGGCGGGCGAACGGATCTTCGATCTCGATTGGCTTGCCTTGCTTGTCGTTCACTTTGCCCAACTCCATCCCATTCGCGATAGTTTACCTTCCCATTGGCGGTGTGTTCTTGACAGTGTTGCCGGCCGGTTCGGCGTAATCAGTCATCGTCATTCCTGAGGCGAGCGAGCCAGTGCTCCATTTGCCTGCCGGCCGCCTCGCGGCCTCCGAGCCCGAATGACAGCGCGAACGCGACGGCAATCGCACCGAGTACCAGCCCGAATGCCAGGTTCACGATATCGTCGGCGATGCCCATGGCGCGCAAGCCCATTGCAAGCACGAGCCCGAGAATCGCAGCTCGCAGTATGCCGGCAAGCGCCGTCGCCGACTCGCCGCTGACTTTAACGACGGCCGCCTGGGCCAGCCCGGCAATCCAGAAACCCGCTGTCAGAATGACGCCGCCGAGGAGTACCTGGCCAGCAAATTCGATCAACGTGGACACGATTTCCGACACCTGGCCAAAACCGAGTTGATTCGCGGCCTCGACGCTCGCAAACAACATGATGAATACGCTGACCACCTTGCCGACGAAGCTCGAGAGGTAAAAACCGTCCTTGTGCCCCGCGGCAAGGCCGAGTTTTTCGGGTAGTGAATTCGCGCCGAGTCCATCCAGCATCCTCGATATCAGGCCCGACACGAACCGCGCCAGCACGAATGAAATCGACAAGATGATGACGGCGGCGAAGATGTCCGGAATGGCGGCCATGAAGGCGCCCAGCATTTCCGTTGCGGGTCCGGAAATCGCCTCGATCTGTAATGTGTTCAAAGCTGCAACGAGCGCGGGAACGAAAACGAATATGAAGACGAGCAGGCCGCTCAGTTGCGACAGGCTGACGTTACCCGTCAGTCCTGCCTTTTCGCCAAGGCGATCGAAACCCACGATTTGCAGCAGGTTTTGCACGAGGTCCCGCAGTATGCCTGCCACGAACCAGCCTATGAGACCGATGACGCCAGCCGCGAGGATGTTGGGCAGCATCGCCAATATCTTGTCGACCATGCCCTGGACGGGCACGAGCAAGCCCTCCATTTTCAGCGTACCGAGAATAGCCGGCAGGAACATGAGCATGATCAGCCAGTAAAGGACGTCGCCAATGCTGTCGCTGACGGGCCTCATCTCCGCAGCCTTGCTGACCTTTTCGTCGATCGTGGTTTTGGAGAGCGCGCTTGTAGTCAATGTTCGGACGACGTTGGCCAGTATCCAGGCGATCAATGCCAGGATGGCACCGGCGAACAAACTCGGACCGAACTCGAACACCTTGGTCACCAGCGCGCGCAGCGGCTCGGAAACGATTTGCAGGTCCAACACGTTGAAGAACGCGATGAGGACGAGGAACATGACTATCCAGAAGACGCCGGAAGCGCCCCACGACTCGGCGTTGATGTCGCTATCGGTACTGCTTGCTATACGCTCGTTGAGATTCGCCAGGCCCAGGAGACGCCGCGTACCTGCGCGCAGCACTACGGCAACCAGCCAGCCGACGACCAGGATGCCGACGGCAGCGAGCAGGCTTGGTAGTGTGCTGCTAAGCGTTCCCTGAAGTGATTCCATTACCGAATCGATGCTCACGTTGAATCTCCTCTCGCGATTTTTCTCTTACAATTGCCCGCCGCAATCCCTTGCGGCGGGCAGTAGCGTATTCCCTAGTGGGAAACCTTTGCCGGCAACTTCTTGGCCTGGGCGACCCAGTCACTGACCACCGTGCTCGACGGCGGACGACGCACCAGGTTCTTGGCATCGTTCACTTCAGCCATCTTCGTTGCGAGGTTCTCCGCATTGCGGTGCTTCAGTTCCTTGACCGTGTCGACGCCGGCGCATTCCAGCAGCTGTGCGTACTGGCTGGCCACGCCGTTGATACGGAACAGGTCCGCCATGTTGACGCACTTCAGAAGCCGCGCCTCGCTGATTTCGGTACGCGCGGCCAGTGCGGCGCGTGATTTCTTGTCGGCGGCCGCGTCCAGAAGGCTCTCCACCGTTCGTATGCCGGCTTTACGCAGTGTGGCGCCGAATTTCGGGCCGATACCTTCGATTTGTTCAATACTCTTTGACATCGTTCGTTCTCTCTTCGAATGTGTGGGTGTGAATAACTGCGGCGCAGTCTATGCCAGCCTCGCGGTTGTTTTGCCGTTTGTGACATTTGTTGACAAAGCCGCTTGAGGACTGGCGGGACGCCGCGTTGTGAGAGATCGGTCACGCTTCGGGCCGTGACCTTGCTGCTAGTCTCCTTAATAAGCGGGCGATTGGACAATACAGACCGGCACAGGAACAGGGGGCAGGCCCCGGGCGTTTCGGGGTCACCATTGATCACGGAGCGAACTATGAAAAACCTGTCCCTGGCATTACTGCTTGCAGCCGTCCTGACGGGCTGCGGCGCCAATAGCCTGCTGCCGGCGGCCGCGACGCAGGTCGCGTTCAATGAAGCCGCATCGCCTGTAGCCGCCACCGCGCACGAAACGATTCTCCTCGTCAGCCTGGACGATGGATCGGTCATCAAGCAGACCATCCACTCCAGCGCCGATCTGTGTTTCAAGAACAACCGCGATAGTTCCACAACCTGCCTTACCCAGGGCGATCCGGTCATCGACCCCGTATCGAACACGGTCGTCGGCTACGAAATGATCGAGGAACGCATCGAACTCGTCGCCAAGTCCGACTGACGGAGCGATTGTTAACGATTGTTACAGTGCGACGAGTCGCACGGTCCAGTACCTATACTCCGCCGACTTTCACAAGAGTCAGACACAGGAGTTAGGGGTATGTACAGAATTTACGTCAGGACGCTGGCAATCGTGGCGGGTGCCGCCATCGCCAGCGGCTGTTCTACACTGGCAGCAGAATCTTCAAGCATGGACTCGGGCAGCAGCTCGATCACGGCGGCCGAATTGCAGGCGTCGAAGCAACGAATCAGCGAGCTCGAATCCGCGCTGGCTTCAAAGGATCGGGACCTGGCCAATGCCCAGGCGCGTATCAGCGACAGCAACTCAACGTCGCGTTCGATGCCCGCCGACGCGAGCCTGTTTCCGCCGAATCCCAAGCCCGGCCAGTGCTACGCACGGGTACTGATTCCGGCCACCTACCAGACGGTTTCAGAGCAGGTAATGACCCGCGATGCCTCGGAACGTATCGAGATCATCCCCGCGCGTTACGAGATGGGCGAAGAGACCGTGCTGGTGAAGGAAGCCTCCACGAAGCTGGAAGTCGTCCCCGCCGTATACGGTGAGGTCGAAGAACGGGTTCTGGTCAAGCCGGCATCGAAGAAAATCGTCGAAGTCCCGGCGGTCTATGAAACGGTAACGGAGCGCGTCCTCGACAAGCCGGCTCACACCGCCTGGAAGAAGGGCCCGGCGGCGATGCAGTCTGCGACCGTCCTGTCACAGTCGACCACTGACACGGGTGAGATCATGTGCCTGGTCGAAGTGCCGGCAAGTTACAAGACGATCGAGAAGCGCGTGCTGGTCGAAGCCGCACACACGAAGAGCATCGAGATCCCTGCCGAGTACAAGACGGTCACAAGGACGGTCGTCAAGCAACCGGCTACAGCTCGCGAGGTCGTCATTCCGGCGAAGTACGACACGGTTTCCGTGACGAAACTGGTGTCCCCCGCGAACGAGCAACGCTCTGTCATTCCAGCCGAATACCAGACCGTAACCCGCACCGACAAGACCAGCGACGAGCGCATGGAGTGGCGCCAGGTGATGTGCGAAGTCAACATGACGCGCGACAACGTCCTGGCCCTGCAGAAGGCACTCGCCGACGAGGGTTACTACAAGGCCGGCCTGGACGGCATCATCGGCGGTCAAACGCTTGCGGCAGCACAGAAGTACGCGATCGAGAATAACCTCCCCGCTGGCAGCAATTATGTCCCCGTGGAGGTTGTGAAGAGCCTGAATCTGAGCCTCTAAGGACGCGATTCAACCGGCTCGTTTGGGCGGTGGTGCTTTGACGGCGCCACCGCCTCTTTTTTTGGTCCCGATGCCGGCGGGCACAGGATCCATGTGTAAAATTAACACTGTGAAATTTTTTCTGTGAAATTTCATAGCGATCTTTCGTAGTATCGGAATCAGGAAACAAGCTCATTGATCCCGGAACCTGATACAACGAGGGAAAACGACATGACGCAGCAACAACAGCTACTGATGCCCGATTCGCTCTGCGGGAGCCTGATCGACGCGCTGTATGGCCTGAACATGAACGGCACCAGGCACGACGAGCGCCGCACCGCCATCGAACGCCGTCGCGGCCGTGAGGCGGTCAGAACCATCGAAGTATTCGACCACGCCGTCAACATTCTCGACGACGTCATTCCGCTGCAGGGCGCCAGCCACGCCGACGTCATCGCCTATTCCGTCGAAATCCCGATGCGCTATGCCGAGTGCTTCGCCCTGCTTTCGGATCGACGCAAGGTACCCCTGGCAGATGCCCGCAAGTTCGTCGGCTGGTCCAGTCACGACCCGCGCCGCTCACTGCTGTTTCGCGACAACGACTCGCTGCTGGAGCTGAAAGTGGACAATTGTCGAGGCGGTCATGCGCCCGGCAACATACGGGATATCACACTCCAGTCAGCCACGGCACCGCGCGCTGCCAATGAAAGCCGCTTCATCGGCATTGACGGCGACCTCATAATCCTGCCGACGGCATCCTAGCGCCGCTCGCGGCAAGGCAAGCGCCGCTCAGGCGGCGTTCTGCAACTCCTCGGACATTATTTCGGCCATCCGGAATTTCTGGATTTTGCCGGTGACCGTCATCGGGTATTCGTCGACGAATCGAACGTGTTTCGGGACCTTGAAATGCGTGATCTGGCCCTTGCAGAAAGCCTTCACCTCTTCTTCCGTGAGTGATTCACCCTTGCGAAGCTGAATCCAGGCACACACCTCTTCGCCCATTCTCGGCTCCGGAATGCCGAACACCTGCACTTCCTTGATCTTCGGGTGCGTGTAGAGAAACTCCTCGACCTCGCGCGGATAGATGTTCTCGCCACCGCGAATGATCATGTCCTTGATGCGGCCGACGATGCGCAAATAGCCCTCGTCATCCATGATGCCTAAGTCACCCGAGTGCAGCCAGCGCGCCACGTCGATAGTCTCCCTCGTCTGCTCCTCGTCATTCCAGTACCCCAGCATGACCGAGTACCCGCGAGTGCAGACCTCGCCCTTTTCGCCGATCGGCACAACGCGCCCGTCCGGGTCGACCAGCTTGATCTCCACCCAGGGCACGGCGCGGCCGACGGTCTCGACGCGTTTCTCGATCGGGTCCTCGGGCAGCGTGAGGTGATTGATGGGACTGACTTCCGTCTGGCCGTAGCCGATGAGTATGTGTTTCATGTTCATGTCGGAAATCACGCGCTTCATGACATCGACCGGACAAGGCGCGCCTGCCATGACCCCTGTCCGCAGAGTGGAAAGGTCGTATTTCTCGAAGTCGGGATGAGCGAGTTCCGTAACGAACATGGTCGGCACGCCATGCAAGGCCGTGCATTGTTCCGACTCGACCGCTCGCAGCGTCGCCTCCGGATCGAAAACCTCACTGGGATACACTGCGGTCGCGCCGTGTGAGAAGACCGCGAGGTTGCCCAGGACCATTCCGAAGCAGTGGTAGAGCGGCACCGGAATACACAGGCGGTCCGTCGCTGACAACTGCATGCCGGCCCCCGTGAGGTAACCGTTGTTGAGGATATTGCAATGCGTGAGCGTCGCCCCTTTCGGGTTGCCTGTAGTGCCCGACGTAAATTGAATGTTGATAGCGTCGTCAGGGCGCAGCTCGCGTCGAAGCTCCTCGAGGCGCTTGCGATCTTCCTCGGTGCCGGCTGCGCAAACCGACGGAAAATTCAACATACCGGGCGATTCCGAATCGCCCATACGGATGACCATTTCGAGCGCCGGTATCTTGTGCGAGCGGAGTCTGCCGGGGGGGCAGGTCTTGAGCGAAGGCGCCAGGGCGTACAGCATTTCCAGGTACTTGCTGGACTTGAATTGCTCGGCGCTCACTATGGCGCGGCAGCCCGACTTGTTCAGTGCGTACTCGAGTTCGTAAAGGCGGTAGGCGGGATTTATGCAGACCAGGATCGCACCGATCTTGGCGGTGGCCATCTGCGTGAGCACCCACTCATAGCTGTTGGGTCCCCATATTCCCACGCGATCGCCCGTCTCGATGCCGAGATGCAGCAATCCGGCGGCAAGCTCGTCGATCCTGCGGTTGAACTCCGCGTAGGTCCAGCGAATTTCCTGGTGGCAAACGACCAGCGCTTCCGTGTCCGGGTGTTGCCTGGCGACCTCTTCGAAGTAGTTGCCGATCGTGTTGTAGATGATCGGGTCGCTCGACCCACCGCAGGTGTAACTCTGTGTTAATCCAGCCATTCCAATAGCTCCGAACCGCCGTTTCCGGCATCTGTTGGTCATGGCGCCTATTTAAAAGCCAGTTATCACCTACGTCTATCGTGTGAAACACTACGTACCATAAAGTATGTAGGCGCCGGGTTTTATGGACAGAACGCGCCTGGATCCGACGGAATCCGGTATCCAACCCTGCATACTATGTCTGGTCGGATCGTGCCTTGAACGTCCGCTTTTCGCTGCGGATTCATCAGGTCGTCAAAACATCTGATCTCACAGCATAGAGAGGAGGTTGTTGGAGATGAATCAAAGACCTAGGGTCTACTACTCAGACGAACAAAAGGCATTGATGCGGGATCGTTGGCAGAAAGCTCTGCCGTCCTCCTACACCGAATGTGGTTCGACGAAACGCAGTTCCAATTGGGGCATGGAGAGAGTCAGGTCATGAAGTAACGACTCGCTCCACCCCAGAAGAAGCGTCCTGACGCGGACGTGGCCCGGATGAAACCGAATACGATCTCTGTACCGTAGAGCACGTCAAAAAACCTGCCTCTCCGCACCGTCCGACCTATGCCCGCTGCGGCTGGTTGCAGCCGGTACCGACTGCGTACAGAAGCGTGACCCGCACCAAGACGCGACCAACAAACTGCCACTATCAATGCTGGCTTGACTTCAATACCCGATTAGAGAAGCAAACATCGGCCAATCGACAAGGACCCCGCCGTAGCAGGGTTGTTTGGAAACGTCAGCTTACTATCTTTCAGTCGTCGTCACTGTCATCATCATCAGACGGAATATTCGGCCCACAGATTCGACCTAGAATCTTGAAATTTTCAAGTGATTCGTCTGTAAGTATGACGACGATCCAGCCCGTCGCATCCTCGTAGATACCAGTTCCACCCGTGACTATTGTTGGTAGCGCAGCGCCTCCGCCCGAATCGAAAATGCGGGCGTCAAATGTAGCCTGCATGTCACCGTAGACCGTACCCTTCTTCGTCGAAAAGACCTCGAATTCACGGATGTACCACGTTACAGGAGCGCCAGGTGGGACGGGTAGCCCGGCGTCTCCCAAAAACATGCTCCCCCAGTCTTCTTGCTGGTAGGACACCCATTTTCCTTTGAGTCCTCCACGCGTCTCCGAGACAATGCAGAAATAGAACTCAGGGTCTTCTAGACACGGAATCTGATAAGCAACGACCTCCCCGTGACCTCGAACCTTTTTGCATTGTGTTTCTTCATCTTGAGCGCCAGCGGGTTGCATTGCAGCCAGCGCCAAGAGAAACGCACCTATTACGACCACTATCTTCTTGCTCATTTCG
This sequence comes from uncultured Woeseiaceae bacterium, assembly GCA_945788625.1. Classification (GTDB taxonomy): domain Bacteria; phylum Pseudomonadota; class Gammaproteobacteria; order Steroidobacterales; family Woeseiaceae; genus UBA1847. The sequence continues at coordinate 35,041 of CALZMQ010000022.1, read as the reverse complement.
CGTGCCTCGCACATTCAGTATTGGTAGTGCGGTAGCCCGGCGATCTTGGGGTCCTTCGTGGCGTAGCAGGAAGCGTCGCGGAGGAAGCGAGGACCCGCGGCTTTGCGTCCCTGACTTTCGTCAGGTTTGCCCTTATCAACCGAACAATGCTCGCATATGTTCGATAATGATCAATTCTGGGATGTACCTACAACGGCAAGTCTGGGTCACATGAAGCCCGTCGCAATCCTGACATTCGACCGGCGGCTTACCCGCGTATAGCGGCTGGGGTGACGTTTTTCGTGTCCGAATCTCTGTGCTCGGAGTAGATTAATGATAGGAAAAACAGTGGCATAGGGGTATACTACTGTATATAAAAACAGTTTATCGTCCATCTCCCGAGAGCGCCTGCCATGTCCTCTACCGCCATTGCTTTGCACCCCAGGTACACCCGCTCCGAGTCGCTCGGCGACGAGATCACCGAGCTCTTCGGCTTCATCACCGCCGCCACCTACGATCTCCTCGTGAAGATCCGCGAGTTCGACCAGGAAGGCCTGTGGAAACTGGAAGGGGTGTGTTCCTGTGCGCATTGGCTCAACTGGAAGTGCGGCATCGGCATGAACGCCGGGCGTGAAAAAGTTCGGGTAGCCAATGCGCTGGGTGCGCTGCCGAAGATCAGTGCAGCGTTTCGCTCGGGTGAGATCAGCTACTCGAAAGTGCGGGCCATTACACGTGTAGCAACACCGGAAAATGAAGACTACCTGCTGATGATCGCGCGCAACGGTACGGCGCATCATGTGGAGACACTGGTTCGTGGCTATCGACGCGCAGAGCGATTGAACGACGAGGACATTGCGTCGCAACAGTTCGATAGCCGCTCACTCAGCTTTCGCTGGGACGAGGACGGTTCACTGCTGTTGAAAGGCCGTTTACCGTCGGAGGTCGGTGCGATGTTGTTGAAAGCACTCGAGAGTGCCATCGACAACGAATCAAGAGAGGCATCCGCAGATGAAGATTCGGGCGATGACTGGGAGCCGATCGGCCAGCGACGCGCGGACGCGCTTGCTGCCATGGCCGAGACTTACCTCGAGAAAGGCCCGGCCAGGTCCTCCTCCGCCGATCGCTACCAGGTGATGCTGCATGTAATAAAGGGGTCGGATCCATTTTCTTTTCGAGAGATAACGCCCGACCCAGGTTGTGCTCCGACCGAGAAAATAGATCCGACCCCTTTATTGACCCCTTTATTGGAAGTCGGTCCTCACGTTACCGCGGAAACGTCGCGGCGTATCTGCTGCGACACCTCCATCAGCACGCTCGTCGAGGATATCAAGGGCGAACCGCTGTCTATCGGCCGCAAATCCCGCGTTATTCCGCCCGCCATGCGACGCGCATTGAAGGCGAGAGACAGAAACTGCCGCTTCCCGGGCTGTACGCACCGCTACCGCATCGACGGACACCATATAAAGCACTGGGCCAACGGTGGTGAAACGAGCCTCGACAATCTCGTGCAGTTGTGTCGCTTCCACCATACGCTGGTACACGACGGCGGCTTTGGCTGTGAGAAGAACAACGACGGGAAAATCGTTTTCAGGAACCCGATAGGTCACAAGATCGATGCATCGGGGCACGCGTTGCCGCAACTGACAGATGACATCGCCACGAACGCCAAAGAAAGACTCGAAGACCGCCGCATCCACTCACAGACCTGTGTGACCCAGTGGCGCGGCGAGCAGATGGATCGGGACCTGGCCGTTTCTCACCTGTGGGCACTGAGGGGTCGGCAGGACGCTGATTGCGATAATCGCAACTAGCGCTTCATGACGATCCTGTCCGGCTTATTGCTACCGCGCGTTACCGTATGCATCCCAGGTTTCTACTTCGCCGTAGCCGAGGGAACGCACGTCCTCCTCGATTTTCTCGAGGTCGCCGACGACGACCCAGGTCAGCTTGTCCGGGTCGATCAACTCGCGGGCGCGGGCGGCGACATTCTCGGTCGTCACCGCCGCCACGCGCTCAGCACTCGATTCCGCATAGTCGAACGGCAATCCGAAGCTATCCGAAGTAATTATGCTGCCGAGGAAGCCTCGGTTAGTCGAGAACGAGCCCGGCAGTGACCGGGTGCGATTGAGTTTGACACGCTCGACTTCAACATCGGTCGCCGGTCGCGTGGACACGAACTCTTCGAATTCGCGCCTGATCTCCTGCATCGCCGCCATGGTCTTGTCGGTCTGCACCTGCCCGCTCGACGAGAACGTCATGTCGCCGCTGGTGTTCATTCCCACGCGGGAACGGTAACCGTAAGACCAGCTCTTGTCTTCGCGAAGATTCAGGTTGAGGCGCGACTCGAAACCCCCGCCGAATACCCTGTTCATCACCGAAATCTCGGTCCAGGTAGAGGCGTCATAAGGCCCGATTGCGTGGCCCGCGTATATCGTGCTGGAGGCGGCTTCCGGGTGGTCGACGAGGATGACTCGTGCAGCGGATTCGGCCGCAGAGCCCACCGCCTTGCGTGCCGAGCTGGCTTTGTCGCGCCACTTGCCGAAAGCCTTCCGGACCGCCTGCGCGGCCTCCTCTATACGTAAGTCGCCGATCATGTAGATCGTAATGTTGTCCGGCGTAAGCTCGGCGCGATGAAACGCCTTGAGCATCGTGCGGTCGACCTGCTCGACGAGCGGCGGGCTCCAGGTAGCCCCCAACGGGTGTTCGGCGCCGTACATCGCCCGGTTGAAAAGGCTGCGCGCCGCCCTGGACGGGGCTTTCTCGAGCGTCGCGAGATACGCCGAGATGCGCGCTTTGAACTTGCCCAGTTCCTCCTCGGGAAACGTCGGATTGCGCAGCATTTCCGCCGCAAGGCCAAGCGAGGATTCAAAGTGGTTTTCCAGTATGCGATACGCGAAGGAACTGCGTTCGTCGCCTGCCTGGAACTGACCGGCCATGCCGATCTTGTCCCTGGCGGCAGCAAGCTCGTGCAGGTCGTATTTCTTCGTGCCTTTATCCAGCAGGCCGAACACGAATGCCGGGATGCCCGGTGCCTGCGACGGAGCCGCCGTGTTGCCCGTTTCGATCTGTATCGAAATGTCGATGAGGGGAATACTGCCGCGCGTCGCGACGACCAGTTTCATGCCGTTCTCGAGCGTCGCGGTCTCAATCTCGGGGAAGTTGATTTCGGAACTCGCCGTCACTGCCGGAATCGACGACCGGTCGGCAACCGCCGCGGCGTTGCGGTACTCGGGGAACGGCTCTACCGTCAACTGGTAGTAGCCACGGCTCAGCCAGCGCTCCGCAACCTGGCGCAGTTCCTCCGCGCTCGCCGCGTTGAGCCATTCGAGTTCCTGGTTGATGAACAGCGGGTCGCTCGAATACAGGAAGCCTTCGGCGAGCATGCGTCCGATCGACGATCCGGTTTCCAGCGCACCCAGCATGTACATGTTCACACCGAGCTTCGCGTTCTCGACAAGCTGCTGTTCCGGGCCGGACACGAGGTAGTCGGAGATGGTTTCGTCAACGATCGACATGACCTCCTCGGGAGAGACGCCCGGGCGCAGATCGATGGTAAGGTTGTATTCGCCGCTCAATACCCGGCCGTAAGCGCTGCCCGTTACGCGCGTTGCCAACTGCAGTTCGTCGACCAGTTTCTTGCGCAGCGGTGAGTTCTTGTTGCCGACCAGCGATTCGTTGACGAGGTACATCAACGACGTGTCCCTGTCATTGAGCCCCGGCAATGCCCATACACGGGCGATACGCGTCTGCCCGACGCGGTCGTACATCACCTCTTCGCGGTTTTCGGCCAGCATCGGCACCCATTTTTGCGGATACACCAGGGGTTCGCCGGCCGGCGCCTCGCCAAAGTAATGCTCTACCCTGGCCCTGGCATCGTCGTAGCTGACGTCTCCGGCCAGCACCAGCACGACGTTCGACGCGCCGTAGTACTTGTTGAACCACTCGTGCACGTCTTCCAGCGACGCGGCATCGAGATCCTCCATGGAACCGATGACCGAGTGCCTGTACGGGTGATCGACCGGATACAGGCCGGCGCGAATCCTGTCGTACATCTTCGCGTACGGCCGCGTCTCGCCTTGCCGTTTCTCGTTCTGGACGACGCCGCGCTGCTCATCGAGCGCTTCCTGTGTGACCGCCCCGAGCAGGTGCGACATGCGGTCGCTCTCCATCCACAACGCCATATCCAGCGCACCCGACGGCACGGTCGCATAGTAATTCGTACGATCCTCCGCCGTGGTGCCGTTCATTCCCGTTGCTCCCGCGTCGGTGAATGGTGAGAAGTACTCGCCCTCCCTGTTTTCGCTGCCCTGGAACATCAGGTGTTCGAAGAGGTGCGCGAATCCCGTCTTGCCTTCCGGCTCGTCTTTCGAGCCGACGCCGTACCACATGCCGACGAACACCGTCGGTGTCGAATGGTCGCTGTGCACGAGTACCGTGAGCCCGTTGTCGAGCGTGAACATCTCGTAGGGAATATCGACCTGCGTCGAAATGTCGTCGTCCGCATTCGCGGAGACCGCCAGGGCGGACAGCATGACCAGGCCGAGCAGCAGGGAAATGGCGCGTTTTGCGTGTGTCACGGAATGAACCTCGAGAACCATGAATGGGCAGTGGTCTTAGGACCCGCTACCATACCGTAAGTTCTCTGCCGGAAACCGCACGACCGAGTATGGCCCGGGGTACTCCGATATAATGGTGAATCACCCCGCACAGAATCAATACCGATGAGTTGCCGACCATGACCGAATCAGCCATCCAGAATATCGAACAATCGACCGCCTCCGCGCCGGACTACACCTCCGTTTTCAAGGACCTGCAGGCCACTTTCCGTAGCGGGCGCAGCCGCGATCTCGCGTGGCGCGATGCACAACTCGCCGCGCTGGAACGCATGATGGCCGAGCGCGAAGCCGAGATAACCGAAGCGCTGCACCAGGATCTCGGCAAGCCGCCGCTCGAATCGTGGACCGCGGAGATTTCCTACGTCGGCGGGGACGCCGCCTACTGCAGGAAACGGCTGCGGCGCTGGTCGAAGCCGCGCAAGGTCCATACGCCTGCCATCGCGCAGCCGGGCAAGAGCTGGATGCAGCCCGAGCCGCTCGGCACCGTGCTGATCATCGGCGCCTGGAACTACCCGCTGCAACTGACGCTCGCGGGGCTCGCCGCCGCTATAGCCGCCGGCAACTGCGCCGTGATCAAACCCTCGGAACTGGCCCCCGCAACGTCTGCGCTCATCGCAAAGCTCGTGCCCGACTACCTGGATCCCGACTGTATTCGCGTCGTCGAAGGCGGCATTCCGGAAACTTCCGCGCTACTGGAACTGCCCTTCGACCATATCCTGTACACGGGCAACGGCGTTGTCGCACGAATCGTCATGGCCGCCGCAGCAAAAAACCTGACGCCGGTGACCCTGGAACTCGGTGGCAAGAGCCCGTGCGTCGTCTTGCCGGATGCCAACCTGGAAACTACGGCGCGGCGCATCGCCTGGGGCAAATTCTCGAATGCCGGGCAGACGTGTATAGCGCCCGACTACATCCTCACCGACGCTGCCACAGAGTCGAAGCTCGTACCGCTTATCGGCGACGCGATTCGGAAAATGTACGGTGACGACCCGCAAGCGTCCGACTCATACGGGCAGATCGTCAATGAACGCCATTTCGACAGGTTGTCCTCGCTGCTCGGCTCCGGACACGTCGAAATCGGAGGGCAGTCTGACCGCGAGGCACGCTACATCGCCCCGACCGTGCTCTGCGGGGTCGCGCGCGACAGCGCCGTCATGCAGGAAGAAATCTTCGGCCCGATTCTGCCAGTGGTTCGAAGCGAAACGCTCGACGAGTCCATCGACTTCATCCGCGACGGCGACAAGCCCCTGGCGGGCTACATATTCACGAAAGACTCGGCTGCAGAGCGTCGCTTCATCGAGGAGGTCAGTTGCGGCAATACCTGTATCAACGACACGATGATGTTCATGGCCGTCGATGAGCTGCCGTTCGGCGGCGTCGGCGCCAGTGGCATGGGCGCCTACTCGGGCGAACACGGCTTTCGGACTTTCAGCCACATGAAGGCCGTGATGAAACGCGCCTGGTGGCCCGACCTCGCCTTGCGTTACGCGCCCTACACGGAGCAAAAATTCAAGACGCTGCGGCGCCTGCGTTAGCCGAATACTTTGCGATACAGGGCACGCCCGACCATGCGAATCTTGGTGCGGGTATCGAATCGCTCCAGGTTGGTCTTGACCGTCCCGGTCGTGAATCGCGTCTTCTTCGAATAGTCGATGCGCACGTCGACGATGACCGGGATGTTCGCTTTGGCACTTTGCAGCGCCGCCGACACACCCTCCGCGATGCGGTCGTTGGATTCGATCGCAATGTAGCCACAGCCTGTCGCCTTCGCAAAATGCTCGTAGTCCAGTGCGCCTATCGACGTGCACGTGGTGCGTTGATAAGGGATTTCCTGTGCCTGTGCGATTTGCGCGAGTTCGCCGTCGTTGAAGACAAACCAGGCTACGCCGAGGTCGTTGGACGCGGCAGTGACGGTCTCCAGGCCGGTCATCAGGAATGCACCGTCACCCACGATGCCCACGACCTGCTTGTCAGGCCTTGCAAGCTTCGCCGCAATGCTTGCCGGCACGCAGTAACCCATGCAATTGAAATCCGTGGGTGAAAAGAAGGACCCGCCCGCGTTGATCGGCATCAGCTCCGCCGTCAGGAACGTGTGGTTACCGTCGTCCGATATCACCATGGCATCGTCGTCGAGCTGCTCGCGCAAGGCATCGAAAAGCAGGCAGGGGCTGACGCGGCCGCCGTTGTCGTGGTCCCGCCATTCCTTGCGGTAGGTCGCCTTGTCGTTCGCAATTTGCAGCACCGTGGCGGCGGCATCGCGCGGACTGCCGGTGTCGCAGATCGCATCCGCCAGTGCCGGCACGGCATCGCGGGCATCGGCGGCAATCGCCACCGTCGCGGCGTAGTTTGCGTTCAGCGTATCGGGGTTGATATCGATATGAACGAGCTTCCCGGGCGGCACGGCGCCGTAACTTCCCGTGCATATTTCGGCAAATCGCGTCCCTACAGCAAGCATGGCGTCGCAATCTTTGAACGCGTTCTCCGCTGCCGGGACAGCGGAGCGGCCGAAACTCATGCCGGCGTGCAGCGGATGATCGCCCGGAAACGCCGCAAGTCCCTGCAAGGTCGTTGCCACGGGGGCGCCGAGGTGTTCCGCAATCCGGATGATGTCCGCGGTGACGTGTCGGGAGCCCCAACCTACGAATATTCCCGGGCGGTCGGCGCCTGCCAGCAATGCCGAAGCCGCGCCGATATCCGCCGGGTCGAACGTCGGGCGCTCCGCGATGCCCTCGAACGCCGGCATGTTGTCGACCTCGCCGGTGAGCAGTTGCAGGTTCGCGGGCAATTCCACAAACACGGGACCGGGCTCGCCTTCGACCGCCTTGCAATAGGCCTCGTAGATCGTCGGTATGGCATCCTCGTATTTCTCGATGCGATATACCGCTTTCGTGAGCGGCTTCATGAGCGCCTGCTGGTCGACGTCGTGCAGCTGGAACTTCTGTTCCATATCCGTGCGAATACCGCCGGACACAATCAGCATCGGCACGCCGTCGAGATACGCTTCACCGACGCCGCTCATTGCGTGCGTGATTCCCGCCGCCGGGACGATGGCCAGCACACCGATCGAATCACCGATGCGGCCAATCGCGTCGGCCATGAACGCGGCGCCGGCCTCGTGCGTGACCAGCACCGGCAGGATCGACTCCGAGGTCTGCAACTCGTCGTAGAGTTCAATATTGTGAACGCCGGGGATTCCGAACGTGAATTGCACGCCTATGCTTTCAAGTGCATGGCGCACGAGTCTTGCTGCGGTTTGTTTCATTCGATTGATTGTGCGCGAGTGAGTGGAATAGCCGCTAGAATAGAGCGATGCGTACGATAAAGACAATCGCGACAGCCACAACCGCCCTGATCTCATTGGCGTTGTTCACAGTTGCAAACCATCAACCCGCGCTCGCGGACGAGGCAATCTCGCCGGCGGTGCATCAATACACCACACTCACCCCGGAAAGCGCTTCCCGCTTTGTGCGCCTGGCACTCGCCTGTATCCACCTGGAGTATCCGAACAAGCTCAACCAGACGCTGAAAGACGAATCCTTCCTGCTGCCGCCGCGCGAATTGCACCCGGCGTTTTTCGGCTGCTATGACTGGCACTCATCGGTGCACGGTCATTGGATGCTCACGAAGCTCGCCAGGGAGTACCCCGAGCTGCCGGAGCGGCAGGAGATCATCGACGGCCTGTCACGATCGCTGTCCGCGGAGAACATTGCGGGCGAAGTCGCCTATTTCGACAACGAATCCGCCAGCTGGGAACGCACCTACGGCTGGGCCTGGCTACTCAAGCTCGCGACCGAACTCGACGCCTGGGACGCGGACGCCGGGCAGGCATTCGCGGCCGCGCTAGCGCCCCTGGCCGAGCTGATTCGTAATCGGTATATGGACTTCCTGCCGCGCCAGGAGTACCCGATCCGCACCGGCGTGCATCCGAACACGGCCTTCGGCCTGTCGTTTGCTTACGACTACGCGGAGGCGCTTGGCGATACCGAGTTCAAAGATTCAATCGTTGCCGCGGCGCACAGATACTATCTTGACGACGAGGAATGTCCCCTGTCGTGGGAACCAGGTGGCGAGGACTTCCTGTCACCCTGCTTCGAGGAAGCGGCGCTGATGGCGCGCATCCTGCCGCGACCCGATTTCGCCGATTGGCTGGCCGAGTTCCTGCCGTCGTTGCCCGATGCCGACTCCCTGCATCCCGCCAACGTGAGCGACCGCTCAGATCCCAAGATCGTGCACCTCGACGGGCTGAACCTGAGTCGCGCCTGGAACCTGTACGTCATCGCGAATGCTATCGATGACGCGCCGTTGGCAACGCATTTGCGCGACAAGGCTGCGCAACACCTCGCGGCAACATTGCCGCACGTCACCAGCGAACACTACGAAGGGTCGCACTGGCTGGGGTCGTTCGCCATCTACGCGTTGACGCGCGGACGATGAAAATCTCTTGCTTCTTTTTCGCCGTCCTGCTCATTGGCCTGTCCCTCGGCGCCTGTGGCGATAGTAAGGACCCGGTAAGCGACGCGGCATCCGCCAAGGGCGACGTTGTCCAACGCGGCGTCGGCGGCGACCCGGGTTCGTTGGACCCGGCCCGGGCCGAAGACATTCATTCTTTCGAGGTCCTTGTGGATCTCTACGAAGGGCTGGTCACGCATTCAGCCGATGGCAAGCTGATTCCCGGCGTTGCAAGCTCATGGACCGTCAGCGACGACGGGCTCACTTACCTGTTCGCCTTGCGCAACGATGCGCGTTGGTCCGACGGCCGCCCGGTCGAGGCTGTCGACTTCGTCAACGCATTTCGTCGGGTTGCCGACCCGAACACGCTGTCGTCATATGCGTTCCTGCTGGAAGACCTCGAGAATTTCGACGCAATTCAGAACGGTGAGTTAGCGGCAACGGCACTCGGCGTGAAGGCGCTGACAGCCCGCAAGCTGGAGGTACGTCTTTCTGCGCCAACCGCGCATATTCTGTCGATTCTGGCGATGCCCATTGCGTTTCCGGTGCCGACGGCCAATCCGGCAGCAGGGCATTTTTCCGATGTCTCGAAATTCGTCGGTAACGGGGCATTTGTTCTGAAGGACAGGCAAATCGGCGGCCCCATTCGGCTAGAGCGCAGCGAAACCTATTGGGACGCCGCCTCCGTGGCCGTGGATGTCGTGGAGTACTGGGCGCTGACGGACCCGATGGCTGAACTCAACCGCTTTCGGTCCGGCGAATTGCACATTACAAGCACCATTCCCAAGGAGATGTTCCCGACACTAATAGAAAAATCACCGGATGAAGTGAAAATAGGCCCGGCGTTGGCCTTGTATTACATGGCTTTCGATCTCTCCGAAGAACCGTTTGACAATCCGGAACTTCGCAAAGCGCTGTCGCTGGCGATCGACCGTGAACGGCTCGTCGAGATTATCGGCCGAGGCGAGCAAGCGGCGTACGGCGTCGTGCCGCCCAACATCGACGGTCACCGCCCCGCACGCTACGACTGGCAGGAAATGCCGCAAGAGGCGCGTGAGGCAGCGGCGCGTGCCGCGTACCGTGCGGCAGGTTACAGCGCAGAGCGGCCGCTGTCGTTCAAGCTCACCTATGACGTCGGTGACATACACGAAGATGTCGCGCTGGCGGTGAGCGCCATGTGGCAGGACGTGCTCGACGTCGAGATCGAGTACGACAAGAAGGAATGGATGTACTTTCTCAGTACCCGTGACAACCGGCCGGCCTGGCAGATCATGCGCTTCGCGTGGTTCGGCGATTACAGCGACGCCTCGACGTTCCTGAACATATTTCACTCCGGCAGCCCGCAAAACCTGCCGCAGTACGTTAGCCGGTCATATGACGCGCTGCTCGAGGAGGCCAGCGCGACACGACTGGCTGCGGCCCGCGCCGAGCTCATGCATACCGCGGAATCCATGCTGCTACAGGACTATCCGATCGTGCCGCTCTATTTTTTCGTTAACAAACATATGGTTAGCGCCAGCATTAGTGGATTTGAAAACAACGCACTCGACCGGCACCCGAGCCGTTTCCTGAAGCTCGAGCGCGTACAGCCGTAACGAGCACTTGACGGCTTCCATAATTGGGGTATACTGCCCCAATTATGGAAGCCGATATCAAGAACACCCTGCGTTCATCGTGCCGGGCCCTGTTGCGCCCGATTGCGCTGATGGTGCTGAAGTGCGGCATGACCTGGCGAGAGTTCTCGGAGCTTTCGAAGTCGGTATTCGTGTCCGTGGCCAGCGATGAATTCGGAATCCGCGGTCGGCCCACGAATATCTCGCGCGTATCGATCCTCACCGGAATATCGCGCAAGGAGGCGAAACGGCAACGCGAGCTCCTGAGCGAACCCGCGGCCGAAGTCTCGCCCAAGACAACCGACGCAACGCGGCTGTTGTCTGGCTGGCACCAGGACTCCACGTATCTCGACGAACAGGGCTTGCCGTTACCGCTCGTTGCGGAGGGATCTAACCCCAGCTTTCGCTCGCTGTTCGACAGCTACGGCGGCGACACCCCCGAGCAAACTCTGCTCAAGGAACTGCTCAAGGCGGAGTCCATCGCAAAAGAGGCGGACGGCCGCTATGTCGCGAAGCGACGCTATCACATGCCGGTGGAAATGGACCCGGGAAGCATTCGCTTCTTTGGAACCAACCTTTTCGATCACGCGAACACCCTGTGCAACAACGTCGCGGGCGATGGCGCCCCACGTCGGCTCGAGGGTTTTGCGGTCGACGATCAGATTCACCCCGACGCCGTCGATGCGTACCGAAAATTCATCGACGCGCGCGGCCAGCAATTTCTCGAAGAAATCGATGAGTGGCTCTCAGAGCACCGCGTCGATTCCAACAATTCAGATGTATCACCTGTCCGGCTTGGCCTTGGCGTCTACGCCATCGAAGGACAGTTACCAGAAGGTTCATGACTATGAAAACTATCAATATACTTATCTGCAGTGTCGTTCTTGCTTTCGCATCAGGCTGTGGCGGTGGTGGAGGCGGCGGTGCCGCACCCCCGACAACGCCCCCGCCGGTCGGCGGTATCGGCAGAACCGGAATAGCCGTGGGCCCGATCGCCACTTTCGGCAGCGTCGTCGTCAATGGCGTGCGTTACGAAACCGGCGGGGCCACCTTCACGATCAATGGTGTGCCTGGCTCTGAAAGCGATCTGCGCGTTGGCCAGATAATTTCGGTAAAGGGCAGCATCGATGACAATGGCATGACCGGTGACGCCGATGACATCAACTTCGACGATAACGTCAAAGGCCCGATCCAGAGCATCGATACTGCGACCAGCCAGATCGTGGTGCTCGGCCAGACGGTACTCATCAATCCCGAGACTTCGTTCGATGACAGCATCGTTCCGGCATCGATTGACGGCCTGAATGTCAATGACATCGTCGAAGTAAGCGGCCTGGTCGACGCCGCCGGGCGCATCACGGCGACGCGCATCGAACTGAAGCCGGCCGGCACCGAGTTCGAGGTTCTCGGTATCGTCAGCGGCCACGTTGCAGCGAATTTCCTTTTCAATATCAACGACCTTGTTGTCGACTACAGCACGGCGACGCTCGATAACTTCCCTGGCGGCCAGATCAACGACGGCGACTTCGTCGAGGCGAAGGGCATGTCCCTGAACGCAAACGGCGAACTCAACGCAACCAGGGTCGAACTGAAGAACGCCTTGCCCGATGCAGAAAACGGGGACCACATCGAGATTCAGGGCTTCATAACGCGATTTGCGTCGGCGCAGGATTTCGATGTCACCGGTTTCCCTGTGACTACGAACGCCAGTACGGTATTTGAGGGTGGAGACGCTGCCGACCTTGGACTCAACATAAAGGTCGAGGTTGAAGGTGACGTCAATGCCAGCGGCGTACTGGTCGCGACCAAGGTTGATATTCGCCGGGCGAAGGCCGTGCGAGCAACCGCGAACGTCGACTCAGTGAATGCAGGAGCGAACTCGCTCGTGATGTTGAACATCACCGTCAACGTCGATGCCCTGACGCGGCTCGAAGACAAGAGCAGCGCCGATGTACGTCCATTGACACTGGCCGATATCAACGCGGGAGATTACCTTGAAGTTCGGGGCAGCGAGTTCCCTGCCGGCAGCGGCGCGATCCTCGCGACGATCCTGGAACGTGAGGACGCCGATCCCGACACGATCTTGCAGGGCTTCGCCGAGACGGTCAGTGACCCCTCGTTTACGATTCTCGGCGTCACGATCCAGACGAGCGGCGGCACGATCTTCCGCGACGTGAACGACAACGTCATTTCATCGACGGACTTCTTCAATCAGCTTGCTGTCAACTCGCTTGTCAAAGCGAAGGGCATCGAAGTCTCGGCCACCGTGATCTCGGCCGAGGAAGTAGAGTTCGAGCTGAGGCGCGCACGATCTGCCCCGCCATTGTGAGCGACCATGGCAATGAGTAATTCCGCCGTGGCAATGGCATCCACGAGGCAGTCGTGCGCGTCGTACCTCGGCAGGCTATACCGCTGCCGAAGGTCGGCAAGGCGCAATGATTGCTGCTCATCGATATGATGGCGACCTTGCAGCCGGCGATGCTCGAGCGCGAGCGTGTCAATGACGGGCACCAGCAGGGGCTGGCCGTAGACTCTCCTGCACAAGCGGTCGAGCAACGCCTTGTCGAGGCCGGCGTGATGTACCAGCAATACGCGGCCGGCCAGGACCTCGATAATCTCGCCGAGCACCAGCTTCCAATCGTCGCCCGACTCGACCATCGTGTCGGTCAGGCCATGCACCGATGCACTGCCCCCAACATCACCGCTGGGCCTGACCACGCAGCTATCGGCCGTGCTCATCTCGACCATGCCTTTGCGAATCAACACCCAACCGACGCTCAGCATTTCCGCTCGTGAGGCATCGAGCGCCGTGGTTTCGATGTCCAGGCTGACGATCTCTGCGTCCATGAACGAGGTCCGCGGCGACGGAATATCCTCCCGAAGCAGGGTGTCGAACGGCGCTTCGAAGTGGCGGTTCCGCAGCAGTCGGCGTCTGAGTGTCAGCCAGCGATGTTTCATGCAAGGTGAAAACGGTTCAGCAGCGCCGACTGGCTCACTCGAATCTGCGAGAAAGCTGCTTTCAGGTTCTGCCGCACGAGCGGCGACAGATCGGCGGGCGCAATGTAGTTGTCCGGATTTTGCCCTGCACTGAGCTGTCGCCCCTGGTGCTCGACTCGCAGTTTCTCGACAAAATCCAGCGCATCGATCAGGTTCGAGGCATCGCCTCCCGTGATTTCACCGGCGCCGGCCGCGGCCAACAGGCGACTGCGGGTGCTGACACGCAACTCGCCGGCAGAGAGGGAACGAATGCGAGCAATCTCGACAATCGGCATGATGCCGTGACGCTTCAGGTCGAGCATGTCCTTGTGCTCGCCGGACTTCTCGAGCACGAACTGGCGAAAGAACCCCAGCGGCGGTTGATAGTCCATCGCGTTCTTTGCCATGAGTGCGAGAAAAATTTCGTTTTGACGAGCCGTCTCACGAATGCCGCTCCTGAGTTCGTCCACCAGCCCGGCATCGCCACTCACGCATCGCAGGTCGAAAAAGATATTGGCGTGCATCAACGCCTTTTCCTCGGGAACGGTTATCCACTTGTGAAAGTACTGCTCCCACTGCCTCAGCGGCTGCCGCCACTTCGAATTCGACGCCATGACTTCGCCGGGACAATATGCAAAACCGCAGGCGTCGAGACCATCGTTCACGATTTCCGCCATCGCCAAGAAATACGCATCGTCCTTGGCTTGCGCCTCGTTGGCGAGCACCAGTGCATTATCCTGGTCGCTCCTGGCCGATTGTTCGAAACGCCCCTGCGAGCCGAGCGCCATCCACGCATAGCCGCAGGGTGGCGGCCCGAGTTTCGTTTCGGCGATACGCAACAATTGCCGCGTGACCGTATCCGTGATCGTTGTAATGAACTTGCCGAGCTGTTCGCCACCGGCATCGGAGTCGATCTGGCCGACGATGAGCCCGGGCAGGCGGGCGCAGGCCCCGCTGACGCCCTCGGCCGTGGATTGCTTGCCGATATCGCCGACGAGATACAGCGGATGCTCGGTCTCGAGTCGCATAAAGTCACTGCGCGAGACCATTCCAATCAGGTCGCGGCCTGAGGTAATCGGCAGGTGATGAATTTGATGCTGCATCATGAGGAGTGCTGCTTCGTACGCGTGCGCTTGCGAATCCAGCGTGATTGGCGACGGCGTCATTATTTCGGCAACGGGACGACCGGTGCTCAGGCCGGTAGCGACGACACGGGAGCGGATATCGCGATCGGTGACAATGCCGCACACACCGGTCTCGTCCATGATCAACATGGAGGACACGCGCTCATCGACCATTCTCGTTGCCGCGGCGCGCACGCTTGCGGTTGAGTCGATCATTACGGGCGCCCTGCCGACAATGCTGCCGGCCGTAACTCCGGAAGCGCCGCGCAACGCGGGCGCCGCCGGAAGCGTCAACAGGCGCTCCGAAAGGGCGCGGATGAACCAGGTGTCAAAGTCACTGCTCGCACGCCTCGCTGCGGAGAAGGTCTCGCGGTCGAGCTGGTAGACGAGCGAATCCTCGATTGCCGCCGAGTTGTTGCGGACTGGCGCGTCGTTCATGAGCGACGGCAGGCCGAAACAGTCACTCTCGGCGACGCGTGTAATCAACTCGGCATCCGAATTGAGAAGCTCGACCGCGCCGCTACGGACGATATGCAGTTGCCCGTTGTCCTCGCCAATGGTGAGGATGTTCTCACCCTTGCGATAGTAGGCAATTCGGATTGCCCTGGCACAGGCCTCTATCAGGGCGTCATCCAGATAGTTGAAGCCCGGTAACCCGCGCAGGAACCTTGCAACTTCCGGGATCTCTTTCATACCGCGATTCTGACACGGCGGCCGGAAAGGTAAAGCGCGGCAGGCGCGACCTCAGAAGGCGTACTTGGCCGACAACAGCAATCGCGTCATGTCGCCGGACGAATCCGATTCCAGCGTGCGCTCGGCATACATGATCTCGCCGCCCACGGTCATTTTCTCCGCCGGCTGGTAAAGCAGGTTCGCGTGGACGCTGTAGACGTTCCGTGTCACGTCGGAACCGGTCAGGCTCGTGTCGTTGTCGTTACTCAGGTAGCTCAACGTGAAATTGGAGCGCCATTCGACGTTCCAGAAATGCCGCATCGATACGAAGCCGCCCCATTGCTGTATGGCGCTGAGCACGCCGCTACTGTCGAGCACGGCGTCATCGGACGTATTCAGTCCCAGGTAGCGGCCCGTGCCGTTGCCCACTGTCGCCATCCAGCGAAAATCGTCATCGCCGTACGCATGCTTGCCGGAAAGGCTGAGGCCATAGGCCGGCTCGGTGTCGTCGATGCCTATCTCCGTGCAGTCGAGCAGCCGAAACAGGCCGGCGGCGCTCAAGTGACCGTTGAGCAACCGGGCCGTATAGCGTGCGACGAAATCGGGCATGCTGCCGTCGTCCGAAACGACACGGGCCCCACCGCCGAACGGCGTGATCGTCGTTTCCGGATTTTCGATCGCAAACTGCCAGCCTCCGTTTGTGTAACGCATCTGTGGCTGGCGTACGAAGGTCGTGCCCTCCGACGGTCCGATGAAATCGAGATTTTCCGCCAGAGCGCCGACGTCCTGGAACGTTGACCAGGTCTGGCCGAACAACCAGTTGTTATAGGTGAAATAGGCGTGCCGCAAGCGGGGATTGTACGAATTACTGACGCGCTCGTTGCCACCGTCGCTGACAAAGAAATCTGTTTCGATGTAAGTGCCCAGTTTGTCGCCGTTAGCGAGCAAGTGGTCGCTGCGGAAATTGATGCGCGTCTCTCGGCCCTGCATGTCGACGTCCGGACCCTGGCTCGACATGCCGCCGACCGGAATGGTGGCCGGCACATAAAACTGGCTGCCCAGGCTGCCGGGCGACAGGTCGCCGCCGCTGTAGTCGCTGAACATCGCGTCGAGCTTGATATAGCCGCCGAATTTGTAGCTGTTGCTCGCCCCCGCATGCATCGGCGCGGGGCCGGCATCCGTCAGAACTGCCGGTTCGGCACCTCGTTCGTCGAGCAACTGGCTCAGCATGGATTCGAGTTCAGCCACTCGGGATTCCAACGCTTCCAGGTCGGAGTCGTGAGCGAATGCCGGGCCACCGGCGTACAGGAACGCCAGTGCGGTGGCTGCAAATGAGAATAGTCTGGGGCTCGTCATTGTCTCTCCCTGACGCTGCACTTCTGGATGAATACGGGATTGCCTTCGGCGATTACGGTAATCTAGGTGAATTATCCAAATCTATAGTTATTGACCGAAGGCGAGTTCGTATGTCGAAACACCAGAGTTACTGGAGCGCGAATCTCAGGCTCGTGGCTTTGTGCCTTTGCATCTGGTTCGTGGTTTCCTTCCTGTTCGGCATCGTTCTCGTCGAGCCGCTCAATCGCATTCAGATCGGGGGCTACAGGCTCGGCTTCTGGTTCGCGCAGCAGGGTTCGATATACGTGTTCGTGGCATTGATCTTCTTCTACGCGAATCGCATGAGCAAACTCGATCGCAAACATGGCGTCCACGAAGACGACGAATAAGGGACGACCATGACGCTACAGGCAATGACCTACCTGGTCGTCGGGCTGACCTTCGCCATCTACATCGGGATTGCCATCTGGGCGCGTGCCGGAACGACGCGGGAATTCTACGTCGCCGGCGGCAGCATCAATCCCGTGGCCAATGGCATGGCGACCGCGGCCGACTGGATGTCGGCCGCCTCTTTCATTTCCATGGCCGGCCTGATCGCATTCATGGGCTACGGCGGTTCCGTCTTCCTGATGGGTTGGACCGGCGGCTACGTCCTGCTCGCCATGCTGCTGGCGCCTTACCTGCGCAAGTTCGGCAAATTCACCGTGCCGGAGTTCATCGGCGATCGTTACTACTCGAAAACGGCACGCATCGTCGCCGTCATCTGCCTGATTATTGCCTCCGTCACCTATGTCATCGGACAGATGAAAGGTATCGGCGTCGCTTTCTCCCGGTTTCTCGAAGTGGACTACGACATCGGCCTGTCCATCGGCATGGGTATCGTCTTCGTCTATGCCGTAATGGGCGGCATGAAGGGCATTACTTACACGCAGATCGCTCAATACTGCGTGCTGATTCTGGCGTACACCATTCCCGCCATATTCATCTCGATAAACCTGACCGGAAACCCGATACCACAGCTCGGGCTCGGCTCCACGATGGCGGGTTCCGAAGTGTTTTTGCTCGACCGGCTGGACCAGGTGCTCCGCGACCTCGGCTTCCTGGAATACACGACCAACGTCCGGCTCAGCCTGACCAATATGTTCATGTACACGATGTCCCTGATGATAGGCACGGCCGGCCTTCCGCATGTCATCATCCGGTTCTTCACGGTACCGAAAGTGAAGGACGCCCGAAGTTCGGCAGGCTGGGCGCTCGTGTTCATCGCCATTCTCTACACGACGGCACCGTCGGTTGCGGCCATGGCCCGCCTCAACCTGATCGAAACGATCGAGCCCGCACCGGGCGAATACATGGTCTATAACGAGCGGCCCGACTGGATTCGCAACTGGGAGAAGACCGGCCTGCTCGCGTTTGACGACAAGGACTCGGACGGTCGGATTCAGTACTCGGCCGACGAAGCGTCGAACGAGATGACCAGGGTCGACCGCGACATCATGGTACTGGCCAATCCGGAAATCGCGGGCTTGCCGAACTGGATCATCGCCCTGGTCGCCGCCGGCGGGCTCGCGGCAGCGCTGTCCACAGCGGCCGGCCTGTTACTCGCCATATCCTCCGCCATCTCGCACGACCTGCTGAAGGGCGTGTTCAGGCCGGAGATCACGGAGCGCCAGGAATTGCTCGCCAGCCGCCTGGCGATGGCCGGCGCAATCGTGCTGGCGGGTTACCTCGGGTTCAATCCGCCGGACTTTGCTGCGGGCACCGTGGCGCTCGCTTTCGGGCTGGCGGCATCATCGATATTCCCCGCATTGATGCTGGGCATTTTTTACAAGCGCATGAACAAAGAGGGTGCGATTGCCGGCATGTGCGCAGGCCTGGGCGTGACTTTGCTGTACGTTTTCCAGCACAAGGGCATCATGTTCGTTGCGAGTACGTCGTTCCTCGGCGACATGACTCCCAACTGGTTCCTCGGTATCGAGCCGAATGCCTTCGGCGCGGTCGGCGCAATCGTCAACTTCCTGGTCGCGTTCGCCGTCGCGCGGGTCACTGCTCCCCCTCCGGAGCATATCCAGCACCTGGTCGAAGACATCCGCGTGCCGGCGGGCGCAGGTGCTGCCCAGTCGCATTGACCGTGTTCACAAACAGACATGTAGTCATCGCGATGCTGGTCGCGCCGGTTCTAGCGATACTGGCCTGGCTTGCCGTCGACTACTTCGTGGCCGAGCGGCCGCAAGCGGCCGAGCCGGGCGCCGCGTACGCGCTGACCGCGAGGTCCAATTGCCGTTACGCCAGCGGGCAATGCGATCTCGTCAATGCGGACTTCGAGTTCCACCTGCGAGCGGCTGAAATAACGCCGTCGGGAATCACGCTGGAGCTGTCCTCTAAATTCGCCCTGCAACAGGCAACGATCGAACTGGTCGACACCGGGGCGCATACGCCACCATCAAAGATGAAGTCGGCCGGCGCATCGGGCCTGCACTGGGCCGGCGAAATTCCGCGGCCCGGCGACACCGCTTCGATGCTCCGAGTTGCCGTCGTATCCCGGGGCGCAACCTATTACGCAGAAGTACCGCTCGCGTTCATAGGCGGCGATCGCGAGGGCGCGCCATAACGCGCAACTGCCTGTATAGTTAAAGGTTCGCCGGAGAACTTGCATGCTACCGCACCAGGACGTTGTCACCGAAGTACTGAGCCAGCCCGACGGGCCGCAGGTCGGCGCGTTGTTTGATTTTGACGGCACCGTGATTTCGGGATACTCGGTCAAGGCCTTCATCGAGGAACAGATCCGGCGCGGTCAGCTGTCGCCGCGCGACCTCGTCGAACTCCTCGGCGTCATGGCGAGCTTCGGCCTCGGCGGCCTGGGTTTCGGTGCGATGATGGTTTTGACATCGCAATTCCTGCGCGGTCACCACGAAGACGCCTACATTACCTTCGGACAGGAGCTGTTCGAGTCGCATATCGCGAAGCTGATCTACCCGGAAGCCCGGGCGCTGGTGCGTGCGCACATGAGCAAGGGGCACACGGTGGCGATTATCTCATCCGCGACACCCTACCAGGTCGAGCCGGCGGCCCGGGAACTCGGTATCGAAAACGTGTTGTGCACGCGACTCCAGGTGGAAAACGGCAAGTTCACGGGGGCCGTCCTCCGGCCCACCTGTTTCGGCCAGGGCAAGGTAACGGCCGCAGAGTCGCTGGTCGAGAAATACGATGTCGACCTGGACAAGAGCTTCTTTTATTCCGACAGCGACGACGACATCCAGCTCCTGGAGCGGGTCGGCAACCCACGGCCGCTGAATCCCAACAAGACCCTGTTAGCCATCGCCGAAAGCCGCGGCTGGCCGGTACGCCGGTTCGGCAGCCGCGGCCGCGCGCATGTCTCGGATTTTCTGCGCTCGCTGTTCGTGCCCGTCAGCCTGGTCGGGTCGTTTCTCTCCGGCATGCCTATCTGGGCGCTGACCGGCTCGAAACGCGACGCACTGAACTTTTCTGTGTCCTTGTTTGCCGATACGGCCAGCGCGCTGATCGGCCTGAACCTGCGCATTCAGGGCGAACACCATTTGTGGTCGCACCGGCCCGCGGTGTTTGTTTTCAATCACCAGAGCAACGTCGACATGGTCATTGTCGCGCGCCTGCTGCGGCGCGATATAACCGGCGTCGGCAAGCGCGAGATTCGCGACATTCCGATTGTCGGACGAATCATGGAGGCCGCCGGCGTCGTGTTGATCGACCGCAAGGACACGGCGTCCGCCATCGAGGCAATGACGCCGCTCGTTGACGCGATGCGCGTCGAAGGTAAATCGGTCTGCCTGTCGCCCGAAGGGACCCGCGCGCTGACTCCCAGGCTCGCAGGCTTCAAAAAGGGCGCGTTTCACCTCGCGATGCAGGCTGGCGTGCCCATCGTGCCGATCGTCATCCAGAACTCCGGAGACGTGCAGCCGAAGGGCGACGTCTTCTATCACCCTGGAACAGTCGAGGTCGACGTGCTGGCCCCGATAGACACGAGTGAATGGTCGACCAGCACCATAGATACGCACGTTGCGGACGTGCGCAACCTTTACCTGCGCACATTGGGCCAGGACGAAGCAAAGCACATCGAATGAATTTGGAGCAAAACCTATGGACCAGCTAAACCCGCAGGATGCCCAGTTCCTGTACATGGAGTCGGACGACAACCTGATACACGTGACGTCGATTTCGGTCTACGACCCGACCACCGTGCCGGGCGGCAAGACCGTTCGTTTCAAAGATATAATGGCGCACGTCGAAGCGCGCCTGCACCTGAGTCCGCTGTTTCGGCGCCGCCTCGTTCGCGTGCCCCTGGAACTCGACTTCCCTTACTGGGTAGACGACGAGCGTTTCGATCTGGAGTTTCACGTCCGCCACGGCCGATTGCCGTCGCCCGCGGACTGGCGCCAGTTCTGCATTCACATGGCGCGTTACCACTCTCGGCCGCTGGACATGAATCGCCCGCTTTGGGAGATGTACGTGGTCGAAGGACTCGACAACATCGAGGGCCTGCCCGAAGGCAGTTACGCAATTGCAACCAAGATTCATCACGCGGCCGTCGACGGCATGTCGATTATCAACTTCTTCACGGCGATGGCCGATATCGACAACAAGGGCACGCCCGCGGTCGAACTCGGCAGGGTCGAGGAGAATTACAGCCCGCGCCCGAATCTGATTGAAATGGCAGGCCGGGCGGCCTGGCACACGATTCGCTCCCCCGTCGGTCTTATTGATGGCGTCATGCGGGCGGCCCCGAGTCTGTACCGGGTCGCGCAGGACGCGTTGCGCTCGAAGAAAGACAAAGGGGACGATGTGCCCGATACGCGTTTCAACTGCATCGTTTCGCCGCACAAGATGTTCGATGCCGTCACATTCGAGCTCGCCGACTTCAAGGCAGTGCGCCAGGCGGTGCCGGGCAGCACGATCAACGACGTCGTGCTCTCGGTCTGTGGCGGCGGGTTGCGCCATTATCTCCAGCACCACCGGGAATTACCGATAGAGTCCCTCATTGCCTGGGTGCCCATCAATGCCCGGCGCGGAGCGGCATCGCCGACCGACACGCCCGGTAACGACGTAACTTCGATGACGGCGCCGATCTTCACAGACGTCGCGGACCCGGTGGAGCGCTTACGCTGTGTGTTTGAAGCGACACAGCAGAGCAAGGAGGCGAAATCCGGTGTCTCCGCACGCCTGATGACAGACCTCAGCAAACACGCACCAGCTGCGACCCAGGTGATGGCGGGCCGTCTCGTATTGCGCGCCGGCCTTGCATCACGGATGTGCAACCTGTTTATTTCGAACGTACCCGGACCGCAAGCGCCCGTTTTCATGAACGGTGCCCAGCAGGTCGGTTGCTTCGGTATGGCGCCACTGGCCAACGGCATGGGGCTGTTTATCGCAACGCCGAGTTACAACGGCCAGATCACCTTCAATGTCACCTCGACGCGTGAAACGATGCCGGATATCGAGTTCTTCGTGAGCTGCCTGGAGAAATCGCTCAAGGAACTGAAACAGGCGGCGAAGACTGCCGGCAAAACGAAGCCTGCCAGCAAAACGAAGCCTGCCGGCAAAACGAAGGCGGTCAGGAAGAAGCGAGCGGCCGGCGGTTCTCGCTGAGCAACTGAAGATGTGCGGCCGCGGCTTCGCGCGGCCGCTCGAGCATCGGGATGTGCCCGGCGTCCTCGAGCACGACGCAGCGATTGTCGGGTATGGCTGCCTGCATCGCGTCCACACAGCTCACATCGATAACGCGATCGTGGCGGCCCCACAGGATCAGGACCGGCACCGCAAGCTCGTGCAAGCGTTCGTTCAGGGGTGCATCGCGCCACTCCTCCGTCAGCGACCAGAATACCGTATCCAGGAACGGTTGCCGGGCAATGGCCTCATCGCCGATGAATCGCTTTACGACGCCCGGCAACGGTACCGGTTTGTACGTTATGAATGACAGCAGCCAATCGAATTCAGCCGCGCTGGAAACCGTGAGCAGGCTCTCGCCACGCTCGACCGCATGCTCGAGTTCGCTTTTGTGCTCGCCTCGCACACCGGCGTTGTTGACGAGCGCGAGGGTCAGGATTCTGTCCGGATGCGCCAGCGTGAACGTGAGCGCCAGCCATCCCCCCATGGAGTTGCCGGCAATGTGAAACCGGTCGATACCGAGGGCGGCGACGAAACCTTGCAGGCGTTTGACCTGCGCGCTGACACGATAGTCCGTCTGCGGGTCTCTCGTGTTGTCGCCGAACCCGGGCAGATCAGGAACGATGATGCGATAGTTGCGGCGTAGCGACCTGGCGTACATCGGCCAGTTGTCCTTGTCGCCGCCGAAACCGTGCAACAGCAGCACGACCTCGCCGTCACGCGGCCCGCTTTCGAGGTACGGCCAGGCGATACCGTCTACGTCGATACTCCGTACCCGGAAACCCAGCAACCGGCGAACGACGTTGAGTAACGTGCGCACAAACTCGTGGGGAAACGCGTAACGGAATACCACGACCGCGACGAGCAGGCTGCCCGCCAGGAGGACGGCGAGGTACATCAGCTGGCGCGTCGCTTCACGCTGTCGACATTGTTTGCGGCAATATGATCGATATCACGAAGAATCTTGCCGAGCTTGCGGCTGATCTTGGTCTGGACCCTGATCATCTCGATCTTCGGCCAGGTCGCCTTCTCGCCCATTTCGATCAACTCGATGATCTCCTCGACCGTACGGTGCGAGAGCAGCTTCAAGGGATTGAAAAATCGCGTGTCGGGCAGGATGTTGATATCGCCCACGTAGTCCTGGTTGATGATGCCGAGGGCTGCGTTTGCCAGGCGATTCACGGCCGGGCTGAACGCCAGCGGTCTCTGGAAGACCGTGGCGCCCGCGTTGATCCATTCACGCGCCGTTCGTTTGCTGGCATTCAGCACCGCGGTGAGAACGCCGCGATCGCCGGAATTGTCACGGACGAATGGAAAGATATGCGGGTTGGTCTGGCTGACGATGAAATGGTTTACGCCGTAAATACGAGCGAGTCGTTTCGCCGGCAGATCGTCGCTCAGCGAGCCATCGACCCACTTCCTGGACGGCATGTAGGCCTGCCTCTCGCCCCGGTCGTTCTTTGCGGCGAGCGCTACGGACGGATAGAACCCAGGCACCGCCGTCGACGCCATGATGGCTTCGCGCACGTACACGTTCGGTGTGGTAATCGAATTCAGCAGGCGCGACGTCTGGTGCGCTTCGGCGGCCGCGATCGAGACGTTCAGGTGCCGCCCGGTGCGCTCGTAAGCCTCCTGGAAAGTCAGGTCCGGGATCAGTCGTTCGAGAACTTCATTGACTTCCTCGGCCGTCGCTTTTTTCGGTCTGATCACTTCTAGATGCCGGATCAGTCCCTGGTCCTTTTCGATCTCGTACACCAGGTTTTCGGGATCGAACATCTTTTCGATGTCGCGGTCGTTGTGCGTGCTCACGAAACCGCCGACGATGGCACCGCCGCTGCTACCGGAAAGAATCTCTGGCAGGAGCCCTTCGAACCAGAGCGCCTTCGCTACTCCAACGTGAAAGAACAACAATGAGCCGGCACCGCTCATCATCAATGACGAACAGCCATAGCAATGCTGGGCGCGCCGGAAAAAGTCCAACCGTTCGTCAAGGGGAATGTCGCCGGCCGCATCGCTGGCAAGCAGACCCAGGGACGCGACGATTTCGTCCACGTAATCGCTAATGAGTTTCTTGGTGCCGAATTTCGCCTTGTGGTAGAGCCGTGCACGCCCCATGCCGTCGATGTTGCCGTGAATACCCTCATTCAGGGCGAACAGGATGCCGGAGTAGTCTTTCTTGTTGCGGAGTTTGCGCAGCCGGTCGAAGCGACGGCGAATAGAGACGTAATCGAAGTGCTTCGACTTGTCCGTTTCCTTCCAGCGATTCACGCCCGACTTTTCGTCGTGGGCCGTCGCCGCGGCCTTCCATTCTTCGTAACTGGTCGCCGCGTCCATGTCTGCTTGCAGACGTTTCGTGACTGAGAAAATCATAGGTCCAACAATGTCTGACGTATGATCAGACTACCAGTTTTCCTACCTCCAGAGTACATCCGAAGTGGAGTCATAGGGGTTTGTACTGATTGCGGATTCCAGCTCGAGTTCCAGCTCGACCGGGTCCACATCGCTCATCCACACCGTGCCGCCGAGTTCGTTCGTAAATACCCGAGGCGGCCGCCGGATACGGATGGTGTCACCGATGCGATTTTTGTTCCTGCTGTCCATACGCAGTTTGTCGGCCACCGCGCGGCGATCTTTAGCCAACTACTGGTCCCGGGTAACGAACAGTTGAAATTCTAACCGATATTCGAGTCCTTCCCAATCAGCTTTGGCGCTGTCCGGTTTGACGCAATATTCTCGGTTGTCCAACGGCCGCTGCGCGCTCAACAGCAGCCGTACAGGTGGTAGTATTTACCGCATTGGAGCGGGCCGCTACTGACCCAAACCGAACCTAGTTGATTGGCAAAATTCGCACGCAAAAACTGGCAAATTACCAAGTCTAGACTACGCTTATTGCACATCACCGATAAAGGCAACCCTGGCCAAAGCCAGGGATGCAACGACGCGGGATTCAGGGTCGTCAACGGCTCCTGGTACCGTTTGCACTACGGTTGCGGGCCATTTCCGCTGCATTCACTTTGACCGCGTGTTTCCCTCGTTCTTGCATAAACATCAAACTCCGCGGAGGCGCCACATGACCGAGAAAGAAACGAAGACCAGCCGTAAGGCTCAACAGGAAGCTTCTGGGCAAGAAAAGGCTCAGGAAAAGGAGCAAATCGCAACACAGCCATTGGAAGAGACGGAGAATCTGCAGGAACCTGTCGTTTCGGAAGACACCGACAGAGACAGCACGAAAATCGGTGCTTTGGTGGGAGCGGCGAAAGCGATCGAGGAAGGTGTGGGATTCGTCGGTGAAAAAGCGCCGGAAGTGGCTTCCGTTGTCCTCCATAAAGTCAAGAAAGGTGTATCTGTGGCTTATGGGACCAGCTCCGCATTAGTTCGGGAAGCCTATCACGCTGCAAGCGATTATGCGGATAGGTACAAGCACAAGATTGAAATCAAGAAACTAAAGGCGCAGCGAGAGGCCACGAGCTCAAGGCTGGGATCGATTATGTACACCAGAATCAATATCGATGGGGAGCCACCGGGAAAGACGTTTTCAGACGAAGAGATCACTTCACTTCTGCAACAGATCCAGGACCTGGACAACGAAGTCGTAAAAATCGGCAAAGAGTTAGAGGAGTAAAGTACGCGTTTACCCCGGGGGCACGTAGACCGCGGACTAGGTGCCCTTGGGGTAAACATCTTTGAACGACCGGTATACTTTTGTGGGCTCAACCGGTCGTTGCAACACCTGCACTCGAACTCATTGATCGGCGCACTCGAGCGATAACGCTATATGGTTTCAGATTCCTTCTTCGAATGTCTATTCCCTGTTTGAGTGTTTGTTACGCTGAACCAACTACAGGATGCTCAGGAGAACGCCGAGGATTGCCAGTGGCGCGACGATTCGGATCATCCACAGCCAGACCTGGAAAAGCGCCGGGCTGCCGAAAGAAAGGTCTTCGGCCAGGACCTGCGGTTTGACCAGCCAGCCGACAAAAATGGCCATCGCGATGCCGCCCAGCGGCATCAGGAGATTGGCGGTGAAATAGTCGATCAACGCGAACATGTTCATGTCGGCGAACGGGCGCAGGGCGCTTAGCGGCGTGAAGTCTTCCAACAGATTGAAAGAGAACACCGTTGCCAGTCCGATCGCCCACGCAAGAACGCCGAACACGATACAGCCGTTGCGCCGCCGCATGCCCCACTTGTTTTCGGCGTAGGCGACGATGGGCTCGATGATAGCGATAATCGACGTCACTGCCGCAAACGCCAGCAGCACGAAAAACAGGGTGCCGAAGACGACGCCGCCACTCATGCCCACGAATGCGGTCGGAAGCGTACGGAAGATGAGTCCCGCACCGTCCGCCGGATCCAGGCCGTTGGCGAAGACGAGCGGAAAAATCATGAGTCCGGCCAGCAGCGCGACCAGCGTATCGGCGCCCGCGATAATCAGGGCCGATTTCGTCAGCGAGACCTCTTTCGGCACGTAGGAGCCGTAGGTCATGATCAGCCCCATCGCCACGCTGATGGAAAAGAACGCCTGACCGATCGCGGTCAGTACCGTGGTGCCGTCGATCTTCGAGAAATCGGCGCTGAACAGGAAGTCGATGCCCGCGCGCATGTCTCCTTCGACCGCCGCATAACCGATCATCACCAGTAGCATGACGAACAGGGCCGGCATGAGGAACTTGACGGCCCGCTCGATGCCGTCGCGAAGGCCGCGGCCGACGATGATCAACGCAGCGGTGATGAAAACGGTGTGCCAGATGGTCAGGGTCAACGGGTCGGCCAGCAACTCGTCGAATTGCTGCGTCACGGTGGCGGGGCTGGCACCGCCGAAGCCGTTGGCGGCTTTGACGATGTAAGCAAGCGTCCAGCCCGCGATCACGCTGTAATAGGTTGCGATCAGGTAACCGACGAGCATGGCCACCCAGCCGACGATGAACCAGAGCTTCGAGCGCCCTGCCTTTTCGGCGACGGCACGCATGGCGAGGGGCGGGCTGTGATCGCCGCGGCGCCCGATCCACAGCTCGGCAATCAGTATCGGAACGGCCACGAAGGCGACGCAGGCCAGGTAAACGAGAACGAATGCACCGCCGCCGCTGACGCCGACCACAAACGGGAATTTCCAGATATTGCCGAGCCCGACGGCTGCGCCTACGGCAGCGAGGATGAATGTGAGCCCGGAGGACCAGGTGTGTTTTTGTCCCGTCGATACGGCTAGTGTCATTTTCCCACTCCCCCTTGCAAGACCGGGATTGTAAACCGTCCCGGCATATTTTTTTATCGTTGGCCTAGATTACTTTCGCAAGCGCCTCGACGAGTTGATCCACATGCTGCGGCTGGAACGGCAGCGGCGGCCTTACTTTCAGTACGTTCCCGTGCGGCCCCTCGGTGCTGATCAGCACGCCGTGCCTGCGCATGTCGTTGACGACCTGCGAGGCTTTGTCAGATGCGGGTTGCCTGGTGGCGCGGTCGGTTACCAGCTCGACGCCGGCGAACAGGCCGCTGCCGCGTACGTCACCAATGACGTCGTGTCGATCCCGCAATGCCGCCAATCGTTCGTGCAGGTATTCCCCGACACGGCGTGAATTTTCCTCCAGTTCGTCTTCCTGGAAAGCGTCGAGAACCGCGCGACCGACCGCCGCCGACACCGGGTTGCCACCAAAGGTATTGAAATAACTGCCACGACTGGCAAATTCCCGGACAATCTCTTCGCTTGTGATCGTCGCCGCCAACGGGTGACCGTTGCCGATCGGCTTGCCCAGCGTGACGATGTCGGGATCGAACCCGTGTGCCTCGAAACCCCACAGCGCCACACCCAGACGAGCGAACCCGGACTGCACCTCGTCGGCGATGTACAGGCCGCCGGCTGCTCGAATCTTTTCCGCCGCCGACCTGAGGCAGCCGTCCGGTGCGACGAACATGCCGTCGCTCGTGAAGCCCGCGTCAAGCAACAGGGCGGCAGGCTTGATGCCGCGCTTGGCCAGCTGCTCGATCGCAGCGTCCATGGCTGCCAGGAAATTCGCGCCTGCATTCGGGCCATCACGGTAGGTGTCGGGCGCGGGAATCGTCTCTATCCAGTTCGGGAGGCCTTCCGGTGCTTCGTCCGACGGCGACAATGCCGCGATGGCCGTCGAGTTTCCGTGATACGCATACTCGCTGACGATGACGCCTTCGTTGCCCGAACACGCACGCGCGATGCGCAGGGCAAGTTCGTTTGCCTCCGTCCCGGTGCAGCTGAACATGACGCGATCCAGCGCGTCCGGAAAAATCGACAACAGGCGCTCGGCGTAGTCGAGAACCGTCGTATGCAGGTAACGGGTGTGCGTATTCAACGTTGCTGCCTGCTCGCAGAGTGCGTTGACGACTTTCGGATGGCAATGCCCTACCAGCGGCACGTTGTTGTAAGCGTCGAGATAGGCCCTGCCGTCGGCGCCGTACAACCAGACACCCTCGCCCCGGGTGATGTGCACGGGTTCCTCGTAGAAAAGCCGGTAAGCCGGCCCCAGCAGCCGCTCTCTACGCGCAATGAGATCCTCGCTGTCACCGCTTGCGTGCTGCTGCTGCGGAGCCCGCGTGGGACGGCAAGCCCGCTGCAAGATGTTGGAGGCCTCAACCCTTCCCATGCCGGACAATTCCTCGAGGGACGCCGCTGCCTCGACGACGTCCTCGAGAAGGTAGTCGCTGTTCTCGGGATTCCTGCTTGCCTGCCAGGACATCACGACGACCGTCGTGGCACGACGCGCGCAAATGAGCTCATAGATCAGGTCGATCTCCGCCCTCTCCAGCGGACAGACCCGGTGATAGCCCGCCACGAAATCGACGACCCCGTCCAGCGGATTGCCATGGGCCGCCGACTGATACGTTGCGCCGACCGCGACATCGCAGACGAGCGGGGCATGAATCATGTCGCCGAAATCCACCGCACCGGCAAATGTCGGTGGATCCTCGTCGCTGACCAGGACGTTGCTGGCATGAAAATCGTTATGAATGACCTGGCTGCGAAGCGTGGCCAGTTTCGGCAGCGTACTCCGTGCAAACCCGTCGACAACGCGGGCACAAAGCAACCTGGTTGCGGGGTCCTCGACGTACTCGAGCCATTTGCCCAACGCCCCGGTATGGCGAATATCCCACAACAGCTCTTTCTTCGCTGCCGGGTGAAAAAAGCCACGCAATGCAAGCCCCAGTTCGGCAAGCGATGCCCCGAGTTGGCGCCGCAACGCCGGTGTCGGCTCGACGGTTCTGAGGAGCCGGCCTGGTAACCAGCTGATCATTCGTACCAGGCAGCACCGCCCGGCGTGCTCGACCGCTGCCATCGCCTCACCGTCCAGCGCCGGTATTATGCGTGGCACCGGGAAGCCAGGCGCGACGGCGGCAATATGCTGCATGGCTTCATTTTCGAAACGCAGTGATTCCGGGTCCTCTGCCGGATTGGCGATCTTCAGCAGCTGACGCGAGCCGTCGGGAGCTGTCAGGCAAAAATTCTGGTCACGCTCGCTGCCGAGTTCCGTGGCACTGGCATCGCAACCGTAAAGTCGTTTCGCCAGCGCGGCCGCTTCGGCATCACTGAAAGCGGGACTGGACGACTCGAGCAGCGCCTCCGGTCGCCTGTTCCGGTCCGGGGAGATCATCGGCCGAGATTATCACCAATGGCTTTGACCTTGTTGGCCAATACGCCGACAATTCCGACCGGGAATTGCCTTTCACCGCACGCAGGGAATCAGCAGTGAGACCGACGACTGATCTTTACGACGATTTCGAGGCCATAAGCCGGACCTGTTCAATTCAGTTTATTAGCTACGGCGCGAAATCGAGATACTCGGGTCCGATTCGGACAGTGAAGTGCCACAACGACAACCAGTTGCTTCGCACACTGCTCGACGAGCCCGGCGAAGGCGCAGTCGTGGTCGTGGACGGCGGTGCGTCGACGGAGGCGGCGCTGATGGGCGATATCATCGCCGCCAAGGCGCAACGCAACGGCTGGTCCGGTTGCGTGATTCTCGGCGCCATCAGGGATTCGGCCGAAATAGCGAAGATCGACCTGGGTGTCAAAGCGCTGGGCGTGAATCCGGCGAAAGGCTCCAAGACCGGCGCGGGCGCCATCGACGTTGCCGTCGAATTCGGCGGCGTCACTTTCGAGCCGGGACACTGGGTCTACTGCGACGAAGACGGCATTCTCGTTACGGACCGTGAGATCCGTTAGCGAGGAGCTAATCGCTTTCGCCGTCCCAGTAGCCAACGGCCGTTTCTTTTCGCGCGAACACCATGAAGCTGTCTGCTGCTCTCGGATCTCCCGTCGAGCCATACCAGACGCCGTACTTGCCGGAATCCGGGTACAGCATCACGTCCGCGAGTTCCTGCGTGCTGAGCGCGATGTAGGACAGTTCCTCGTCCGACGTATTGATGATCTGGTGCGGTTGACCGGGATCGGCGGGTGAACAAATAAAGTCACCCTCCTTGATGGCATACTCCTCGTCCGCATGCCGCAACGTACCCTGGCCTTTCAGTACGAAGAACATCTCTTCGATGACATGATGCGCGTGGTAGGGCCAGGCTCGTTTGCCCGGCGCCAGCTTTACGACGGAATAGCCGAGGTTCTTTGCGCCGATTTGTGTCGAAACAGGAGCACGTTCGGCCCTGAACCGCTCTCCTTTGCCGAACTCCGCGTACGTCAATTCACTCAGATTTACGATTGGCCTGGTCATTTTCGGGTCTCCGCCGGTTGTGTCGCGCCCATAGTAAACGACCTGCAAAACCGGGGACCAACCGAGGTTTTGCAAAACCCTCGGTTCGACCCCGGTTTATTGCGCGACCGCTTTTGTTGCTCGTGGCCGTCTAAGCAGGCAGGACGTTCAATAGCCGGGTCGGGGGCGGCCGACAGTCATGAAGATAAAGGTCATCAGTCTCGCTACTTCGACCAAGCGCCGAAGCAGCATCAGGAAACAATTTCAGCAATTGGAAACGCCATTCGAGTTCTTCGACGCGATAACGCCCAGGCATGCGCTCGAACATGTTCATCACTACGATGACAGCGAGTTTTTTCTCAACGCCGGACGCTCCGCGACCGAAGCGGAAATCGCCTGTTATGCAAGCCATCTCGCATTGTGGCGGCAATGCGCGGAAGAGGACCAGCCCTACCTCATTCTCGAAGACGACGCGAAACTGGACGAGACATTCCTCACCGGCCTGCTCGTCGCGGCCAGCCAGATTCGCAAACTCGGTTTCATCCGCGTGTCACTCCCGGACATCGGCACGTCCCTGTCGATCGATCATCTCGGGCCATTCGAAATTCAGTACTGCCGCCGCGTGCCCCTGTTGGCGCTCGGCTATGCGGTGTCACCGGAAGCAGCGGCAGGATTGGCGGCTTCAGCGGGCACCGTCGAAGAGCCGGTCGACAAGTTCATGCAGCGCTTCTGGCGCCACGGGCAGCCTGTATTCGCCGTCACACCAGCATTCGTGCACCTCACTCACCTTGCCGGAGATTCGGATATCGGTGCACGCGTACGACGAAAGTACGGCCTGTCGGCCTGGATGCTCCGTGCCGCGCGCAAGACCGAGAACGCCATCATGCGCACGCTGTACAACGTCAGTTTCCTGAACAGTGCCTTGCGCGGTCGCGCAACATTCTGACTCGTCTCGCGTACGGAGAATTGCGATGAAACTCCACAGGCGTTTTGCCGGCTGGCTTGGCTACGAACTGATAAAGAAGCGCAAACTCAACGATACGCTTGAGCAGCATCTGTCGAATGTACTATCGCGGGAAAAAGTCAACCTGATCATCGACGTCGGCGCGAACGTCGGCCAGTACGCGAGATCGCTTCGGCTGCACGGCTATGCCGGGAAGATCGAGTCCTTTGAGCCGCTGAGGGATGCGTATGAGGAACTCCGCTCGCAAAGCAATCTCGATCCCAACTGGCGGTCCTACCGGCTGGCTCTCGGCAGCGAAAACAGGATTGCGACGATGCGGCGCTACGCCGCCTCCGAGTTCTCATCGATGCTCGCCGTCAACGCGTTCGCTCGTGAACGTTTCAAATGGCGCACGGAGTCCGGCGGTTCGGAGGACGTGCAGATGACGACGCTGTCGGACCTCTGGCCGGAAATAACGAAGTTCGTCGACGACCCGCGCGCACTCCTGAAGCTGGACACCCAGGGCTTCGATCTCGAGGTACTGGCCGGCACCGGCGGCGCGCTCGACGACATAGTCGCCATCCAGGCGGAGATCTCACTCAAATCGATTTACCAGGGAGCGCCGCGGTACCTCGATGCGCTTGCGGAATTCGAACGCCACGGCTTCGAAGTCACCGGCATGTATGCGGTGTCCCGCGACAAGAAGTCACTGGCGATCGTCGAGTACGACTGCGTCATGACGCGGCAACGCGACGACCGCCGTGCACCATTTACTTCGCCGCCTTGATGTTCTCGTCGAGACCCCGCCGCAGGTACTGCAGAGCCTCATCCGCACGTCCGCTTTCCTTCAGCGTATCGCCCAGCAGCATATAGGCGGCGTTGCGGATCGTCACATTGTCGCTGTCGTCCAGAACCTTCTGCAGTACCTCGACAGAACGCGCTTTCTCGCCGCGCTCTTCATACACTTCCTGGATCTTCTGCATTTGCATGATGGCCGCTTTCTCCGGATTCGAGGAGACGTCATAAGTCGATTCGATGATCTCGAAATAATCGGTCATGATGTTGAGAAACGTCTGCATCAGTTCCAGGTCGTCCTGTGACTGTGCGCGTGCACCGGGTGCGACGGCGAGCAACAACGCCGCCGTTATACTGATCGTTATCGTCCTAAATGTAAGCATCGTCCTTCTCCTTCAGGTAATTTGATTCGTGATTGAAATTCGATTGTGGTTTCGCGAGCGCGGGCTTCGCGGGCATCTTCGGTACTTTCACGCTTCGCAGTTGTGTGAGGCTCGGCGCGACACCTGTTGGCTTCGCGGGCTTCAGTGACGCCAGCGCCGACAAGGACGGTTTCGCAGGCCTTTGTAGATCCGTCGTCTGATTCTGCAGCGCAAGGGGCAACGCCAGGACTACGGCTACAACGGCCATCGCCGTGGCCGCCGCCGGCATCCAGTGATAAGGACGAACACGTACGTCCGCAACTTCGGCCCGCACGCGCGTCGCCAGCTGTGCCGGTGCGCTGATGCGCCGGTATTCCCGCTTCAGATCGTCCAGTTCGTCATTCATCGATTGTTCCTGCTATCTGCATGTTCGATTTCAGTTTCGCGGTTGCCTTGTGCAACAGCGCCTTGACGGTGCCTTCGCGACAGCCCATCGACTGTGCCGTTTCCCTGACCGACAGATCCTCGAAAATCCGCAACACGACGACCTCTCGTTGCCTTTCCGGCAGCTTTGCAACCAGGCGCCTGACCTGCCGCGCGCTTTCGATTTCAATAGCACGGCGTTCCGGCGCCGCGCCCGGGTCATGCGGCTCGTCCTCGAGCGGTTCGGTCTTGCGCCTGCGATTGAATTCGCTACAGACGTTCCTCGTGGTGCGATACAGCCAGGTAAACGGCGCCGAGCGGAAGTGAAACCTGCGCAGCCCTTTATAGCTGCGCACGAAGACTTCCTGAGCCACGTCCGCTGCCAGTTGCGGGTCATGGAGCCAGATACAGGCGAGTCGATATACGCGATCCTGGAAGCGAAGCACGAGGGCATCGAACGCCTTTGTATTGCCGGATTTGAATAACCTGACCAGTTCAACATCGGATGCAGGAATCCGATCGGCGGCGAATTGCTTTCCGGCGAGTAGAAAGATCGCACGTTGGGAAGAACCTGGTCCAGTTCCGACGCGGATACGCCGAACCACCTTGCGAGTTCGGCAAAGTACTCGTCGACCGAGGTCGTAGGTGCGTAGACACCGCGCCCGACGTCGAGTGGGCTCGATGTCGAGAGTATCGGGTACTCGCCGTAGATGGCGCCGCCCTGGACGTCGCCGCCCATGACGATGTGGTGGCCACCCCAGCCGTGGTCGGAGCCCTTGCCATTGGACGTCAGCGTGCGCCCGAAATCAGAGCTCGTAAACGTCGTCACCTCGTTGAATACACCAAGCTCGACCAGCGCATCGCGAAACTCCTGCAGGCCCTGGCTGATCATAGGCAACATGTTGGCCTGGTTGTCCAGCACGTCGTCGTGATGATCCCAGCCGCCGACCGTCACGAAAAATGTTTGCCGGGTAGCGCCAAGCGCGTCGCGCGCGCCAATCACTCGTGCGATTTGCCTCAGGCTCTGCGAGAAGTAGCCGGGCGAGAACGGCGTGGACAGCGCGGGCGACGTCTGCAGCGCGTCGACGAAGACCGACTGTGCGTCGATCGCCCCGCGCAGCCGGCGCGAATACTCGCGACGGAAGATGTTGTCTTGCTGCACCGCCAGCAGGTCATCCACCATGCGTTTCTTCAGTGCGCCGTACTCCGTGCCGTCATCGTAGGCGTTGATGCCCGTCGCGCCGTCACCCGCAGCCTCGATTGCATACTCGCCGACCTGGTTGCCACTCTGAAAGACATTGCTTCCCGACAGCGAGACATTCATCGAAACGCCGTTCATGACGTTCGCGCCCTGCATGAGGTCGGCAATGCGGCCGCCCCAGCCTTGCGCGATACGCGCATCGGGCACCGCGGTCTGCCACTGGTTGATCTGGTCGGCGTGCGAA
>CALZMQ010000021.1 GCA_945788625.1 uncultured Woeseiaceae bacterium | reverse complement strand
TCGTCGAAGCTGACCGGAAGATCGACCTGCGTACCACCGCCACCACCTGCGCCAACGAGGTCGATGTTATCGAAGAAATACTCTGTGGCCGTATCCACGGTACCCAGGTTCGGCAGCATCGTGAAGCGGTTGTAGACGTTCGGTGCGGCCAGGTTGGTGAAGGTCCAGGTCAGCGTCTGCCAGCCCACGACAACCACTTCGTTGGCCTGCACGTCGCCGCTGCCCATGTTGTCGCCATACTCTGCCTTGGCGACCATCGGGATACCCGCCGTCGGCGAGTAGACCAGCGCCGAAATCGTCTGGTCACCCTGGTCATTGGGAATCTCGGGAACGGAAATATAGACGCCCGCAAACACCTCACCGCCGTCGCGGACGATCTTCAATGCGTTGCCGTCACCGCCCGCAGGGCCCGGTTCGATTGCGAAGCCCGCACCGCCGAACTCGAAAACCCCAGGTACCGTGCCATCGAAGGTAATCGGGAAGCTGCCGGTACCCGGCCCAGGCCCGCCGCTCATGACCAACGAGATGTCGTCAACGTAGAAGGTCCAGTTGTCCGGATCGTCCGCCGCATCGCCAAGGACGCCGTTATCGAAAATAAACACGTAACCGCTGGCGGTGCCCGAGAAAGTTGCGAAGACGAAGGTCAGTTCTTCCCAACCCGTGCCGCCATGCGCCACTTCAGCGCCGCTGCCGGGACCCCCGCCCTCCGGTTCGAACAAGACGTTCACCGGCCGCTGCGACCAGACCTTGATCGTAATGAAGTCGCCGGCATTGATGACGTCGGTCCCGATGCTCGAAAAGTCCAGAACCGTACCGCCGAACGTAGCGCCGCTGGTCGCCCGGAATTTCTGAAACTGCATGACCTTGGCGCTCGGGTTGCCGGCGCCCTGGTCCGGATTGTCGACGATTGACCCTACGCCACCCTCGAAATTCGTGAAGTCGAGGGCCTGGCCGCAAACATCCTCGAACGTGATTGCCTCGAAACAGCTGGCCGGTGGTCCCGCGAACGGGTCCGCGGGCGAGTTGAGAATTCTTTGTTGCCCCTCGCCTTCGCCGCAAGCCACGAGGATCGTCAATGGAACAAGGGTCGTCAATATGCGGAACAGGCGCATGGAGGATAGTGATTGCATAACTGAAGTCTCTGGCTAATCGCGAGAATAAGAAACCTGGATTGCTCTTTAAGTTCTTAAACAGGCTTTTTTCTGATTATTGTCCTGGCTGGCGCGAGGAATCCGCCCCCGCTCCTCAAACTGACCTGCTGATCGGTGATCATCAGGAACTTATGACAGCGTTGTCAGATTGACAATCCGGCGCACCGTCTGAATTTGTAACAAATGCTTCCGCACGAGAAAATTGCTCCGAACAAGGCAAGACCGCTATCAGGGCGCGCCCTCATAGACTCTGACGTAGTCGACTTCCATCGTGACCGGGAATACCGTGCCCGCATCTGGCGGGCCCGGCAGGTTGCCGCCGACCGCCACGTTAAGGAGGATGTGGAACGCCTGGTTGAACGGCGCGGGATACGCGGCCTCCGGCGAGGTTGTGGCCGCCTCCGAATACCAGTTGTTCTGCGTTGCGTACAGGACGTGATCTACGTACCAGCGGAATTCGTCGGCATCCCACTCGATGGCGTAGTGATGGAAATCGGCGGTTGCGTCGCCAATTACGTCTGTTCGCTTGCCGGTGAAAACATTAGCGGGAAACTCGCCGCCATAATGGAGCGTGCCGAATACCGCGTTGCCGCCGGAAGCCCCGAGGTTCGTGGCCTCCATGATGTCGATTTCGCCTGTTGCGGCCCACGAGCCGTAAGGGCTGTCCTGCGACAACAGCCAGAACGCCGGCCACAGGCCCTGCCCTCCGGGAAGCTTTATGCGCGCTTCGATGCGGCCGTAGCGAAACGCCACGCGGTCGGCCGTCGTTATTCGCGCCGACGTGTAGTTCAATCCACCAACCGATTCACTCCTGGCAGTGATCTTCAGTACACCGTTTTCGAGTACCGCGTTTGCGGCCTGGTAATACTGCAATTCATTGTTGCCCCAGCCAGGCGGCAGCCCGACATTCGTCCCGTCGCCGGTCTGGGCCAACCAGACATTCGGGTCCAATGCGGCGCCGTCGAATTCGTCGCTCCAGACGAGATTGAGCGGTCCGCCAGGCGTCACCTCGACGTTGTCAAACACCGTAACGCCTGGAAGCGTGTTCAGCGCAGGACGCTGGTATTCTCCGGAGAACACGTCGACACTGGAAAGTACCTGGCCTGTGTTGCTGTCGGTACATGCCGAGAACACAAGCAGCGCAACCGCCGGCAGCGCGAACCGTAGAGACCCCTGCAGTCGAAAACTCATTAAAGCGTACCCCCCGAGACGTGAATGCAAGAATGGAATTCTTGTCTTGCTTGTCTGCCAATGTTCATTCAGGATTGACAGCGCTGTCAATAGTTACTTGTACGGAATTTTGACAACGCTGTCAATACTTGAGAGCGATAGTCGCGATCGAGGAACGTTCAAGTGGCGGGGAAAACGGGGCGCGGCTTTCCCGGCCTCGCCCCCCTTCCATTCGCCCGGTATGTGCGTTCGACTTACGCGGGTTCTCGGCGCAGCCTACGCCACAGTCGCGGCTTCGGCTCATCGGTCTCCGGGACCCGTTGGCGTTCGGCGCCTCGAATCTGACGGAATCGATTGTCGGCTATGGCAGTCGGGGCGACCACCGAGGCGATCGTCGACATGCCGCCCAGGCTGAACGAGAAGGCGTCACGTGGTCGTTTGGCGTTTTTTTTCATGATATTCACTCCAGCGCGAAGTGGTCTGTTCGCAACCAGCGGGCGCGTCGCCGCAATAGACAGACGGCAACGGGCGTGGCGGGCGCAAGCCACTAGCGAGATTGGTTGAAAGATGAACTGAGGATTAGCAGGCGCGAACAGGCGCTCGTGTGCGGCTGACTTTTAGCCGAACCGGCATTGGGCTGGTTGGGCTAGGGAACCCGGCGTGAACGATGGGCCGCCAGGTTTCGAGCGGCTTGACTGGGGCGGTAGTCGAGATTGGCTATTGCCCGATCGACTCGCTCTTTTGTCGACTCCCGTACATTCGGCTCGCAGTTGACCACACGTGAGACGGTCTTTATCGAAACTCCAGCGAGTTTTGCGACGTCGTATACGGTGGCGATTGACATGATGATGGAGTGCCCTCAGGTGGTTCCGGTCGGGACGCGGCGCCCTCGCCGCGCCCCGGTCATTCCAATGTTACGCACAGCTATCCATCGCGGCTTGACGATGGCCGATACGCCACGGTCGCAGGCTCCGGACGCGGTCGCCGCGACGCTGATTCGTACGTCCGTCTCGAATATGATTGAACCGATCGCTGGCTACGGCCGGCGGGGCGATCACCGAGGCAATCGCCGTCATGCCGCCCAGGCTGAACGTGAACGCATCGTGCGCAGGCTTGGCTTGCTTGAACATGATCTTTCTCCAGAAGAACTGTTGCTGTTCGCCGGCACTGTTCGGTGGCCGACGTGTGCACAATAGGTTCGGACCCGGGTAGCCACAAGCGAAATAAACTTGAGCCTGAGATGAGAAAAAATCAGCCGGAATCAGCGAAATTCCGTAATATCCAGTCGCGGAGGCTGCGCACGCCCGGATCCGCCTTCTTGTCCTCACTGAACACGACGTAATAGCTGAGGTCGGTCACCAGCTCGTTGTTGAAAAGCTGGACGATACTCCCCTGTTTGAACCACTGATCGGCGAGCGGCACCGGTACGAGCGCGGCTCCGATGCCCTGTTCGGCGGCCCGAACTACGGCAATCATGGAGTCCAGCCGCGTGACCTTGCTGTTCTCCGGAATCTGAATTCCCGTTGCACTCGCCCATTGCATCCAGGCTTTGGCGTGCGTTTCGTAGACGATCAGCGGGAACTCGCTGACAATGGCCTTTTTCTTGACGGCCATCTTCTTTTTGAAACCCGGTGAACCCGCGGGAACCATGCGAAGGGGGAAGAGCAAGCTCGAAGGCATATTCGACGGCGGCGCACGAAACAAGCGAATCGACAAATCCGCATTCGATGGATGCTTCTCGGAGGTCTC
Organism: uncultured Woeseiaceae bacterium; assembly: GCA_945788625.1. Taxonomy (GTDB): domain Bacteria; phylum Pseudomonadota; class Gammaproteobacteria; order Steroidobacterales; family Woeseiaceae; genus UBA1847. The sequence continues at coordinate 47,142 of CALZMQ010000021.1, read as the reverse complement.
GTCACTCGTGCCAACCTGGATGTCGATTTCCGGATGCTCTTCCGTGAATTCGCTCAGGCGCGGGACGAAATATTCGCTGGCAAAAAACGGTTGCACGGAAATCCTGATTGCGGTGTGTCGACTGCCCGTCTTGTAAGTGGCCGCGACTTCGTCGAGCTGCTCGATCAGCGGGTTGACGTCTTCAAACAGCGATTTACCGGTTTCGGTAAGACTGAGCTCGCGGCTGTTGCGATCAAAAAGCGGCATACCCAGTTCCTGCTCGAGACCTTTGATCTGGTGGCTGACCGCAGACGAAGTGATGAACAACTCCTCGCCCGCCATCCGAAAGCTCGCGTGCCGCGCTGCGACGCAGAACGTGCGCAAGCCGCGCAGGGAAATTTTCGGTTTGCTGATCATTCTTGCCGCTCAGGTTTCGCCCGAGTAGACCCTGACATAATCGACCTCCATTGTTACAGGGAACACGGTGCCTGCATCTGGCGAACCAGGCCAGTTCCCGCCAACAGCAACGTTGAGGAGGATGTAGAATGGTTGGTCGAAGGGTGCGGGATACGGTGCACCCGACGATGACCAGGCGTTTTGTGCCGCGTACATGACATCGTCCACGTACCAGCGGAATTCATTCTCATCCCATTCCAGTGCGTACTCGTGAAACTCCGTCGTGGCGTCCGACGTCACCAGGTACGAGCTGCCCGTGAAAACGTTGTTTGGCCACTCGCCGCCGTAGTGAAGCGTGCCATGGACGGTATTGCCGCGGGAGCCGCCCAGGTTGACCGCTTCCATGACGTCGATCTCGCCGGACGCAGCCCATCCGCCGTACGCGAAGTCCTGCGGCAGGAGCCAGAACGCCGGCCATAGTCCCTGCCCGCCCGGCAGCCGGATGCGTGCTTCTATGCGACCATAGCGAAACGCGAAACGGTCACGCGTGTTGATCCTGGCCGAAGTGTAGTTCTTGCCGTTCTGTGACTCTGCACGCGCCGTGATCATCAGTCGGCCATTGTTCAGTTCTGCGCTGTCCGGCAGGTACCACTGCAATTCGTTGTTGCCCCAGCCCGGAATGCCGTACTGGCCGCCGTCGCCGCTCTCGAAAAACCACACTTCCGGATCGAGCTGGACACCGTCGAACTCGTCGCTCCAGACCAAAGTCACCGTGTCGCCTGGTGAAATTGCGGAATTATTCGCCACGGTCAGGGTCGGATTCGTGATGTTAACGTTGCCTGTTGGGGGCGCCATGGGCGGGGGTGGTGTCGCCGGTGGCGTACTGCCTGCGCCGCCACCTCCACCACCGCAAGCCGAGCCGAAAAACAACACTCCCAGCGACGCCAACTGACGAATCGATCTCGGGATCAAGGCTCTCAAAACTCCTTGCCTCATTTCATTGCTTGCTTTGGCGATCGGTTCACAAAGAACAGGCCCCAATGCTTTTCGGCGCCGAGCGGGTTGTTTGGATCGCCCTTCCACGGTTCGTCGAACGCCTCGAAGAAGAACACTGTCGTGTTCGTCTCATTTGCCCAGCTCAGCATTTCGTCATAATAGCGTGTCTGGTTTGCCTCGCTCGCACGGTCACCGAATTCGATGGCAGTGCTCGCCCAGCCGGCTTCGAGAATCGCGAGCGGCTTGCCGGGAAGCGCCGCGTGTACACGTTCCATGTTTTCCACCGTATAGGCCAGCGCCTGGTCAATCGTCTTTTCTTCCCAGGCCGGATAGGTGTGAATTCCGAGGAAGTCCACTTCGGCTGCCAGCGGCGCGCCGTCTTTGATCCACCACTCGTAATTGTCGGCGACCGTAACAGGCTGCTCGATTGCCGCTTTCACGTCCCTGACGTAGGCAATTACCCGGTCCAGCGGCACCATGTGATCATTCCATTCGACAAGTGCCTCGTTGCCGACATTGACGGCTACAACGATGTCATCGAACTGTTGTGCGAGCTCGATGCCGCGGCGTACTTCTGCGGCGTTCGCCAGCGTATTTGCCGCCAGCTGCGCATCGGGTATCGGCTCGTCGAGCCAGGCACATCCTTCGTGGTTGCTGAGCTCCGCCCGCAGCCATATTCCCAACAAGACTTTGATCGAAAGATCGTGTTCCCGGATCAGCTCGAGCGTGGCAACCGAGTTCTCGCCGGTATCGTAGAGACGGATCAGCTTGAAGTCGTGATCGAGAAGAATCCTGAGGTCCTCGAGAATCTCGGCCTCGCTCGGGTTCACGGCACCGTCTCCACGGTCCGGATGCTGGCCTTCCCGAAATCCCGAATAGGCGACGGCCATGACCTCTCCCGCCAGCAACGCCTCTGCCGGTTGACGGAACTCATCCGGCGACGCGAGCGCGGGCGCCTCTTCAGTCGATGGCGAACATCCGCCAATCGCGAGCGCAACGATCGCAAGTGCATATATGTGCTTTGTGATTTTCCGCATGGTCACTCCCTATTCCGCATCGTGCGAAGGTTCCGTAGTAGCGATAAGTACCCATGTTTCCGAGTTAACCTGGTCGCGCAGCTGCAGCAACTCCTGCAACGCGTCGAGGTCCCGATCAGGATGCGCCGACATCATTGCCTCGGCCATTGGCACGGGGCTGAGATGACTCGAGAAATCGACCGTGACGTAGTTGTACGGAATCGACGTGCCGATAGGGGAGACAAGTGCATACATTGCCCATCCGGCGCGGTGTCCGCCGTCAACCAGCGCCTGGTGCCCGGGCTTGAATACCCTGGACTCCATCCGCTCGTACGCGTCGGAATCGTGTGCCTGCATCGTATTGACCACGATATAGCGATGCTCCTTGATTTCCGTGCTGTCCACCATCTCCCACAATTCGGTAGCAACGTGCTGGCGCGACTCCCACGTCGTCACCATTGCCGCATTGAAGTCCTTGTTGGCATGGGCTTTCCGAAAGACCTTTTCCATGTCGGGGCTGTTATTGAGTTGCTCGACATCAAGATAGGTCGTCACCGTGTAGTAATCGCATTTTGACCGGTCCCCGTACAGCACCCGGTACAACGACCAGCTATTCCTCGATCCCTGGTTGACGAGTTCCTGGTGCATCGGTTGCCAGACTTCGGTTTCAACAGCTGAATACTCCGGAGCTGTCGATTTCATGCAATCGACCGAGACGTACAGCGCTTGCCGTTCCTGCTGCTGTGCCGATCCTGCACCGGGAATGACGAACGCCGTAGCCACTATGAGCGATAAGAGCGAATTCCTGGTTTTCATAATCTTCTCCCAGATTGTTTGCCGAGCGATTACAACTCAGTGTCTCACCAGAATCTGTTCCAGTTCCTCGAGTGACCGGCCCTTGGTCTCAGGCAAAATGCGCATGACAAAGAACAGGCCGAACACGGCGAACACCCCGTAAATCAGGAACGTCACCGAATTGCCGAAGTTCTGCAGTTCCCAGGGGAACAGGAAAGTCACCAGAAACGCTATCGCCGAATTGATCAAGCCAACGAACGAGATTGCCATGCCGCGAACATTGTTGGGAAAGAGCTCGGAAAACAGTACCCACATGATCGGGCCGATCGAGATCGCGAAACTCGCGACGAAACCGAGTATCGCGAACAGTATCAGCGTCGGGTTCATAGTGATCGCGTTGCTGACCAGGGCGGACTCGTGCTGTTGATAGGCGTCCGCGCCAATAGCGCCCGATACTGCCTCGCGGAAGTCGATGTCGTTCTCGTAGGTCGTATCTGCAACCGTAACGACTTGTCCCCGGTCGATCTCGGCAGGCAGATTGTCGATCGCATCCTGATCCAGGGTGTACGTCGCTGCACCGAATCCGTAAGACAGAGTCAGCATGCAAATGGCAATTCCGGTCATTCCGAACCCGAGCAACGGGCGTCGACCGAGCTTGTCGATCAGGGCCATCGCGGCAATAGTGAAGCCGAGGTTGACCAAGCCGACGAGTACAGCCTGCATGAACGCGGCATTGGTGCCGATGCCCGACTGCTCGAAAATCATTGGCGAGTAGAAGAACACCGAGTTGATGCCCGTTATCTGCTGCAGGATTCCGACCGATATACCGATCGTCAGTACGAGTTTCATGGATGGATGGAACAGCGCCCGCAGGGACACGCCGCCAAGCTCTGCTTCCGCTTCGATACTGTCGTGCACGGCCTGCAGGTCTTTCGCAGCCTGTTCGGCGCCGCTGACCCGCTCAAGGACACCGAGCGCCTCGTCCTCGCGACCGCGCAATGCAAGCCAGCGCGGACTTTCGGGAACGACCCACAACGCGAAAAAATACAGGACTGCGGGAAGCGTTTCGACACCCAGCATCCATCGCCAGTTCCATTCGCCAAAACGCAGGGACTCGGCCCAGGCCATGTCGGACTGGCCCAGTGTAAGGATAAGGTAGTTGCTGAAAAACGCCGCCGAGATGCCGATGACGATGTTGAGCTGATTAAACGAGACCATGCGGCCTCTTATCTCAGGAGGTGCGATCTCCGCGATGTACATGGGTGCGATAATCAACGCGGCACCTACGCCGAGGCCGCCGACCATGCGGGCGATCACCAGCGTCAGGAAGTTCGGCGCAATCGCCGATGCGATCGCCGACAATGCGAACAGCACAGCGGCAATTTTTAATACCGGTCGTCGGCCGATGCGGTCGCTGATCGGCCCTGCCAGCATCATTGCAAGCGTGGCAGTCAATGCCAGAGAAGATACCGACCAGCCGAGTTCTATCTTCGTTAGCTCGAATTCCACTTCGATGAAGCCAACAACGCCGGATATCACCGACGCGTCGAAACCCATCAGGAAACCGCCAAGCGCAACGATCAATGCGACCGTCATTGTGAATCGCGTGCTTTGTTTCATTGTCGTTGTCCCGCGAATCAGTCGTCGGCGACGATTCGGAATTCCGTCCGAAGTTCCGCATCCGAGCTGCCGCCAATCCAGGCATGGAAATCACCGGGCTCGGTCATGAGTTGCATGTTGCGGCCATAGAATGACAGGTCATCCGTGTGCAAATCGAAATCGACGGTCATCGTCTGACCCGGCTCGAGGCGCAAGCGCTTGAAACCCTTGAGTTCCTTGACGGGCCGGGTCACGTTGCCCACGAGGTCACGGACGTACAATTGCACGACTTCATCGGCTGCGACCTCGCCGGTATTCGTCACGTCGGCGCTGATCGTCAGCGATTGACCCAGCCGCAGTTCGGACGCGCTGGTCCTGATATCGGCGTACTCCCACTCTGCGTACGAAAGTCCGAAACCGAAGGAATACAACGGCGTGTAGCCAGCGTCGAGGTGAAACGCGGTCATGCCGAGAGAAAGTTGCGGCGCGCGTGCATCGATGTCGTCGATGTGAACGATCGTATCGGGCGATGGCGGCTTGCCTGTGTTCTTCTGGTTGTAGTAGATCGGAATCTGGCCGACCATGCGTGGAAACGTCGCGGGCAACTTTCCCGACGGTGACTCCACGCCGAACAACAGGTCCGCGATAGCCGGGCCACCCATCGTTCCCGGATGCCAGGCAAACAGGATCGCGTCGACATGGTCGACGATGTTCGTCAGCGTCAGTGGCCTTCCCGCCAGTATGACGGCGATCACCGGTTTGCCCGTTTCCCGAATACGCCGCACGAGCTCGGCCTGGTCGCCAGGAAGGCTGATGTCAGCGCGTGAGTGCGCCTCGCCGGACAGGATCGACTCTTCACCGAGAAACAGGACCACCGCATCGGAACCGGCGGCGATATCGACGGCGTCGTCAAAATGCTCGCTCACTTTACTGCGCGAGTTTTCCATTGCGCGCAGATACCGGACATCGACCTGTTTGCCGACCAGGCTGTGAATCGCGTGCATCGGCGTAATGCTGAGGTTTGCGTCACCGTCGAATATCCAGGTACCTAACTGTTCGTAGGGTGCGTCAGCCAGCGGACCGATGAGAGCAACTGAGTCCAGTGCTTCGGGGGACAATGGCAACGTGCCATGATCATTTTTGAGCATCACGACACTTTGCAGCGCGGCTTTTTTTGCCGTTGCAAGCGCGTGCTCGTTCGCGATCGCCGGCAGCTCCGCAGGCTTCGTGTAGGGGTTCTCGAACAGCCCGAGCCTGAACTTGGCTCGCAGTATGTTCGCGACTGTCGCATCGATCATCGCAACATCGATGCGGCCTTCGCTTATCAGTTCCTCCAGGTTGTCCTCGTACGCGTGGCCCGCCATTTCCATGTCCACGCCCGCCGTCGCCGCCTCGTAGGCGGATTCCCTGTCACCCTCCGTCAAGCCATGGATCGCAAGTTGCCTGACCGAATCCCAGTCGCTGACGACGAATCCATCGAATCGCCACTCATCTCGCAACACTCTGCGCATCAGGAATTCGTTGGCGGTGGCGGGCACGCCGTCAATGTCACTGAATGACGCCATCAGGGTCGTGACGCCGGCGTCAACGGCCGCTTTGAACGGCCGCAGGTGGACGTTTCGCAACTCGTTCTCGGAGACGTTCGTGGTCGCGTAATCGCGGCCGCTTTCTGCAGCACCGTAGCCCGCAAAATGTTTCGCACAGGCCGCGATCGTGCCGGTATCTGCAAGGTTATCGCCCTGAAAACCCCTGACCATCGCGGCGCCGAGTTCACTGGCGAGAAACGGATCCTCGCCAAGGCTCTCGGCTATTCGACCCCAGCGCGCGTCGCGCGCAATGTCGATCATCGGCGCAAATGTCCAGTTGACGCCGGTCGTAGCTGCTTCGAGTGCAGCGACGCGGGCGCCCTCGCGGACGATATCGGGATTCCACGATGCCGCCTGCCCCAATGGAATCGGCATCACGGTCTTGAATCCGTGTATGACGTCGCGACCGACCATCAGCGGTATGCCGAGCCTGCTTTCCTCGACGGCTATGCGTTGTAGTTCATTGACAATGTCGACGTCGACCACGTTCAGGACAGAGCCGATTCGGCCGACACGCAAACCCTCGCGAAGATAGTCCGGGGCATATCCGTCGCTGGCGTTACGCTGGTTCATCTGCCCGATCTTCTCGGCAAGCGTCATTTGCCCGAGCAACTCGGCTACTCGCTGCTCGATCGACGGCAGGTCACCTGCGGGGTTTGCGAAGGAGATACTCATATTCGTATTCAACAGCAGGCCGCAGAGCGCGACCGTGATAAGAAGGCTGGACGAACCCGTTCGCAAGCGCCTCGTTGTATTTGTTGTCGGCATTATCGGTAACGCTCTTGCACCGACAGAGAGTTTTCCCAGAAATAGGATCACAATTCAGAATCTTGTCCCGGCGCATCTGCGCCAGCCCGGTTGTAACAACATTTGACAGCGCTGTCAATTTGATAGACGATGCTCCGGTGGGGAACTACCGATTAAAGCGTACGGCGGATAAGAACAATGAGTAAAGCCAAGCATTTCGAAACGGCGCCGCAAGACCGGATCCCGTTTCATCAAAAACTCGTATACGGTGCCGGCGCGTTCGTAAATAACATACTCGCCGCCGCGATGGGTGGCATGGTCATCGTACTGAATATCGGACTCGGCATGAATCCGGCGCTGGTCGGCTTGCTCGGTGCACTGCCCCGACTGACCGATGCGATCACCGACCCGCTAATGGGTTATATCTCCGACAATACCAAGTCTCGTTGGGGACGAAGGCGGCCGTATATCTTTGTTGGTGCGATAGCCGTCGCTGTCATCTTCGCACTTCTCTGGCAATTGCCTGCCGGTAAGACCGAGGCCTACTACTTTTGGTGGTTTCTCAGTGGCTCCGTTATTTTCTTCCTGGCCTACACGATGTTCGCAACGCCATGGGTTGCCCTCGGTTACGAGTTAACGCCGGATTACCATGAACGTACCCGCCTCATGGGCACGCAGAATTTCATGGGTCAATTCGCTTACGTGATTGCCGCCTATTTCCTGGCGATTATGCAGCTGGATATCTTCGACACGATGGCGGATGGCGCGGCGGGCCTCGCCATAGGCATTGCCATCATAGTCGTCATTCTTGGCGTACTGCCGGCCATATTCCTGCGCGAACGCCTGGCGGAAGTCGCTGCAGAAGAAGTATCGGAACATGTCGCAGAGGCCGAGAGTGCCGGCAGCGTAGTGTTGCGCAACCTCAAGGATTTCATCTCCGGCTTCGCAACGTCACTCAAATTCACGCCGTTTCTGAAATTGTGTGCGGCGACGTTTCTCGTATTCAACGGCTTCATGTTGATTGCCGCATTCCAGTCTTACGTCATCATTTACTACGTATTCAGCGGCGACACCAAAGAGGGCGCCGTATGGGTTGGCCATTCGATGGCGCTTGCCGCGGTCTCGACGTTTCTCATCATCTTCCTGATTACCTGGCTGTGCCCGAAATTCGGCAAGCGACGCGCATTTTACGTTACGACCGGTATATCGGTGGTCGGCTATCTGCTCAAGTGGGTGTGTTACACACCCTATACGCCGTGGCTGGTTTTGCTCCCGGCTCCGCTGATAGCGTGCGGCTTCGGCGGCTTGTTCACGCTGATGCCGGCAATGATCGCCGACGTCGTGGATGCTGACGAGCTGAATACCAAGGAGCGTCGCGAAGGCATGTACGGCTCCATATTCTGGTGGGTCGTGAAGCTCGGCTCCGCCATGGCGCTGGCGGCGGGCGGGTTCCTTCTGAACGCTACCGGTTTCGACGTCGCCCTCGGCGGTGATCAGACGGATAGAACCATATTCCTGATGCGAGTATTCGATGTCCTGATACCCGCGGCGAGTTCATGCATTGCAATATGGGCCGTCTACACGTATCCAATTACCGAAGCGAAAGCGCATGACGTCAGGGTACAGCTCGAGGAAATCCGGGGCACCGTTTAGTCGACGGCTCGTGGTCGCAACCCGCCGCGCCGGAATCGGAGAGCGCCAATGACTGCTGTTTACAGGGACTTTCTGCCGGCGGCGCATTTCAAGGTCGTGTACGACCTGTTCATGAAAGAGAAGCTGCCGTGGTTCTTCAATGACCGCGTCGTATCGACGGAGCGGCACTTCATGTTCACGCACGCGTTCATGGATGACGGTCAACTGATAAATCCGCGCTTTTTCGAGCCTGTCAAGGCGATGTTCGATCTGATCCAGCGGAAAAGGCGCTTCATCGGGGTAACGCGTATCAAGGCGAACCTATACACCAACCAGGGCGAGGCGATTCAGCACCCGGCGCATTTCGACATACCGCCGGAGAGCGACGTCTCGGACAAGTATTGCATTGGCGTCTACCACGTAAACACCTGCAACGGATACACGGTCATTGGCGACGCCAAGATCCGGTCACGGGAGAATCAGCTCATTCTCTTCAACAACGTATCCCACTACGGCACGGTGCAGACCGACACCGACACCCGGGTGGTGATCAATTTCAACCTGCGGCTCCGCGAATAGGTTCTCTATTGCTCCGTAAGAGCAGTGCATCGGACGCAGTCACGACCTGCGGCCTTGGCGGCATATAGCGCCGCGTCGGCCCTGTCGATCAGATTGTCGACGCTGTCGTCCGCGCGTGCCTGCGCAAGACCGAGACTGAGAGTCAGCTCGATGCTGGCCTTCCTGCTGTGAATCGCGTCTCTCTTGATGCGCCCGCGCACGCGCTCGGCGACTTCGTCTGCCTCCTTGAGGTCCGTATCGCTCAGGATAATCAGGAACTCTTCACCGCCGTATCTGCAGATTTCATCGCCCGCGCGTGAGCCCGAGATTATGCGAGCCGCCGCAATACGCAGCACCTCGTCACCGACCAGGTGGCCGTGCTTGTCGTTGATTTCCTTGAAATGATCCAGGTCGGCCATAATGATGCACATGGACGAGCCGTTGGTGCGTACCTGCCTCAGGGCGGCGCCCAGGTAGCGGCGCGAATACGAATGGTTATGGAGATTGGTCAGCCAGTCGGTTACCGCGAGTTTTCTCCAACGGTCGCTCGTGTCCCGTTCGCTGATCAGCGATTTCTTGAGGTTCGACACCCTCGCCGCACAATAGCTTTCCACGGCCAGCGACATATCGAGCGCCGTTACCTTCAGGATGAAACGGATCATGGCCTCGAACGCTGCGCGGTCGCGACGTATCTCTGGCGGGATGTAATCGATCAGAATTCCCTGCAGCCCCTGGAAGGTGCACAAATAGAGGCTTTGTGGGACACCGACGCGCTGGTGTACCGACCCTATGCGCAGCCGTTCCTCGAAGTACTCGCGCCGCGTGCAATTCATGCCCATGCCAAGCAGGTATCGCTTTTGCATGTCCCTGACCCGCTCGGTGTTGGAATGCTCGACAACGATTTCCCTGAAACCCTCGATACCCAGCAATGAGTCGTAAAAATGCTCGACGATAGCGTCGATATGCGGGCGGATGACGCGCTGCTGCAGGGAGCAGCCGAGCGCACTCGTTTCGGCTTTATCCAGTTCTACCAGACGCAGGCGCTTTGCGATCGCGCTTGCGTCGAATCCGAAACGGTCGAACAGTGAGACGGCCATGTCCACGCAGCCTTTTTGATTCCATGCACCCATACGAGGCGTATGCGATTAGGCATGCCGATGCGCCGTCAAGTCAATGCGGGCTTGTACCTAACGTTTCTTGACCACGATCACCGTGTTGCCAATCGAGCCGCGCAATTCGTAATTATGTAAATGGCGGCGCGCCGACAATGTCATTTCCTGCCCCTTGGCAATGAGCAGAACATTGTCGTTGGTCATCACGTCCTCGGCGAGCACCATCGAGTCAGACAAGTTGCTGATACAAACTGATTTCGGAACCAGCCCGAGGTCTTCCTGCATCGCGGATTCGAAAGCGACGAAAACGGCAGGATCGTAATACTGCGACTGGTTCTTGAGGCTCAGAAACGCGTCGTCGGGGGAAGTGCCTGCCGATACGAGATCGTCGAAGTCCACAACGACTTTCAACATGCGTGCACCCAGGTGAATGTCGTCTCCCTTCACCGGGTCCCGAGGGAATCCTGAGCCGTCGAAGTTCTTTTCCTGGTAGCGAATGGCCTCGGCGATAGCTTCCATACGCGGAATAGCTTTCACGAGGTCGGCACCGATACCTGCGTGCGCCGCGAACTCGGCCTTTTCCTGGTCGTTGAGGACCTGGCCGCCAATCTTCCGTCGAACCAGGTCCTGGTTAACGCCGACACAACCGATATGCGATAGCATGGCCGCGCTTTCGAACAGCCACGCATCTGCCAATCCCATGTTTCCGGCAATCTGGCCGATTCGGTTCTTCAGTCGCGTCGTTCGGCCGAAAATGTCGGGGTTCGACAATGACAAGACGTCGGAAAGTGCCTTGATGCTGCCGCGCAAAGTATTCTCGAGCAATTCCCTTTCCGCCGTGATGAGTTCGTATTGCCGTAAACCGCTGCGTACGGCGTTTACAAGTTGGCTCGAGTCACAAGGCTTGTTCAGGAACCTGAAGATATCGCAATGATTGACAGCATCGACCGCGGTTTGCTGATCCGCATTACCTGTCAGCATCATTCGCACAGTATCCGGCGAATCTTCCTTGGCCTGCGCCAATACCTCGATGCCGTTCATGCCGGGCATACGCATGTCTGAAACGATAATCGCGTATGTGCCGTTCGCTCCCAGCATGCGCAGCGCCTCTTCGCCGCTTGCCGCCGTGTCGAGCTCGAATTCCTTACGCAGGTTGCGCCGGATCGACTGCAGGACGTTTACTTCGTCATCGACGAACAGGATCTTGTTACTCATCGCCGCCCTCCGAATCGGCCGTCACGGCGTCCCCGTGAGCGTCCTTCCAGGAGGCGATTTTTGCCGTGAGTCCGAGCCTGTCAATGCACTCTGCGTCGAGGTCCGCCAGATTGTCGCTGCCCCTTGCGTTGACGATTGCCGTTGCGGCGTGTACCGCGCTGAGCGGCGTGAAGCTCTCGTGAACACACCTGCCTGGCTCATGGTGATACGCCACGCTTTCGATGACAGGGTTGGGCAAGCCCCAAACTCCGATGAGATAGGCGCCAATTTCCATGTGGTCGCGCCCTATCACCTCACGTTCGATTTCGCACTCGGGGCGATCGTCGTTTGCCGATGCATTCAGTATCTCCACGAACTGCTCCGGAAAATTGGCGGCGATCACCAGTTTGCCGACGTCGGCCAACATTCCACCCATCAATGCATAATCGCCAAGCAGCTTGTCGCCGGTTTCCAGGAGTGTGATTTTCTTCGCCAGTGATCCGACCTGCGTGCTGTGACGCCAGATACCTTTGAGCTCGTTCTCATCGATCACCGACTCCTCGAATTGAGTAAAAACCCCGGACGTGAGCACTAGTGACTTGATCACGTCGAGGCCGAGGTACATTACAGCCTCCGACGTTGAGGAGAGCGGTCTTGCCAGGCCGAAAAACGCGGAGTTTACGAGTTGCAGGATCTTCGCGGACATGGCGACGTCGTCTTCGATGATATCCGCAATTTTCGGCAGCGAGGGCTCCTCCGATTGCAGCTCCGCCATGACCGATTCGTATTGTTCCGGCAGGCTCGGTAATGACGACATATTTGCCAGGATGGCCTTCAGCTCGCTGTCCTGCATCAGGCTCTGGAGCTCGAGCGCGCGACGAATGGTAGCGACCAGCGTTTCCAGCTCACAGGGCTTCGCCATGTACTGGTGCGCGTGCTGGACGCAACGATATATCATGTGATTGTCGGTCTCGCCGGAAAGTGCGATACGTATCGACCCTGGATATCGCTCCTGAACAATGGACAAAAACTTTGCGCCATCCATGCCGGGCATTTTCATGTCGCTCACGACCACGTCGCAGGGCTTGTCCTCCATCGAGGCCAGCGCGGCCTCGCCGCCTTCGTTGAATGACATCTGCCATTCATTGCGCAGCGGCCGGAGCGTACGACGCAGGCCGCGCAGGATATTGGGCTCGTCATCCACAAACATTACGCGCATCAGGCTGCAACCTCCTTGTCCGTCGGCGTTTCATGCATCAGAGGTAGCCTGATCGTGAAGGTCGAGCCCGCTCCCGGCGCGGAGTTGACACTCAGATGTCCCTTGTGCCTTTCGACGATGGCCTTGTAGGCCATAGCGAGCCCCTGCCCCGTGCCTTTTCCGACTTCCTTCGTCGTAAAGAACGGATCGAAGATCCTGTCCTTGATGTCGTTGGGGACTCCGCAACCCGTGTCCGACACGTCGATCTGCACTTCGTCGCCGATACGTTTCGTCGTAATCGTGATGGTGCCAAGGCCGGATGATTCATCTTCGCGATTCGACTCGATCGCATGCGCCGCATTGACAATCAGGTTCAGAATCACCTGGTTGACCTCTTGCTGGAAGCACATCACCTGCGGCAGGTCCGACGCGAGCTGCGTATCCACCTTCGCAAGGTATTTCCATTCGTTGGAAGCGACCGTAACGGTGTTCGTAATCGCCTTGTTGATGTCGATGCTCTCTCGTTCCTTGCTGCCGGGGTGCGAGAACTCTTTCATGGCTCGCACAATGTTCGAGATGTGATTTATGCCGTCCAGGGACTGGTCGATCGCCGTGGGGATCTCTTCATTCAGGTAATCGACGTCGGCCGACTCGACCGATTTGTCGATCGCATCTATCAACTCCGGCGTCACCGAGCCCTGCTTGACCGCGGTCAGCAGCTTTCCGTAATTGCTGCTCAGGTCGATCAGATCCTCGAACGCGTCCTTGATAAAGCGCGTGTTGTCGCCAACGAACTGGGCCGGCGTATTGATCTCATGCGCGATACCGGCTGCAAGCTGGCCGATCGACTCCATTTTCTTGGCCTGTACCAGTTGTTCCTCGAGGTTTTTTCGCTCGGTGATGTCAGTGATAAGTGCGACGAACAATGGTGGCTGCGTCAGCCTCGACATTTGCACGTGCACCTGTATCGGATATTCCGTGCCATCCTTGCGGCGGTGAACCGTCTCGAACAGACGCTCATTCCTCGTGCCGTTGCGCAACGGGCCAAGCATCTTGTTGAATGAGGCCACATTGAAATCCGGTTTCAGGTCGACCGGCGTCATTTGCTTCAGCTCCTCCTCAGAGTAGCCGAGGTTCTCCTTGGCGCCACGGTTTGCCCTTACAAAGTAATGCGACTCCGAATCGAAGAAATAGATTTCATTGGACGACTCATCGAGAATTTCGCTAAGGCGCACCGCTTCCTGTTCGACGTCGTGGCTGTGCTTCTCGACGAACTTGATCTTGCGGTCGAAAAAGATGGTCAGATGCGTAAATCCGAGGATCATCAGGGCCATGCCCGCAATCGTGTTAGCCAGGGAACTGTTGTTTGCCGGTTCTGCCAGGTGGACCATGTCGATGGTCGGGGTGTAGATCGCGGCTGCCATACCGGTGTAATGCATGCCGCAAATCGCCACACCCATGATCATGCCGGCGCCGAGTTTCAATTTGCCGAGGTGTCGGCTCCTGTTGTCCACCAGGGTAAACATGATCCAGAGCGCGGCACATGCGGCGACGATGGCTATCACGATCGACAGGACGAGCAAGGTCGTGTCATAAGTGATAACCGCCTGCATTTCCATCGCGGCCATGCCGGTGTAATGCATGGACGCTACACCGCCGCCGAGCAACAGGCCACTCAGCCCGATTTTTGCAAAACTGTTGGACTCCCGGGAAGCGGCGTAGATCGCAAAGGCCGAGGCCGCCACGCCGACCAGGAATGATACGACCGTAATCGGCACATCGTAGCTGTACTCCATGGGCATGGAGAACGCGAGCATGCCGATGAAGTGCATCGTCCAGATGCCGACGCCCATCGAGAACGCACCGGCCGCAAGCCAGATCGTGGAAGCCAGGCCCCTGGTGTGTGATACACGCCGAGACAGCTCGAGCGCCGTGTACGAGGCGGCAACAGCAATTACGTACGACAAAATCACCAGATACGGGTTGTAGCTACCTTCCATTACGATGACCTGCGGGCAATTAAAAAGGGCGGTTCGGCTCAGGAAAGTCGATCGGCAGACCTCGCGTGAGTCGTCCTGTCACCAGATGGTATCGGCCCCGCGCGCCGTTACTTTAGGCAGGTAAACAGGCACCAAAACCCGCCGTTGTGCCGATACGGCGCCGCAATTGCTCGCGGCAGCCACTCAAGATGTTGCCGCGCTGGCCGATACACAGGCTTAGCACCGGGAATTCGCTGAACCTATGAGAATCCGATCGAAACTGGCCCTGACCTTCCTGCTGACCGTCGTCCTTCTGACTTCGCTGCTGACCTACGTCGTCATCTCGAAGACGCTCGAAAAATCGATTCAGGATTTCGTCTATCATTCCCAGGAGGAGATGCGCCTCGTCGACGGCAACTACCAGACCCTGTTCGACAATATCACTCGAGACGTCAATTACCTCGCACAGTCGGAGCTGTTCGCACAGGTCGATGTGCCGCTGAGCAACTACATGGGCGATGTGGCGCGTCCGACCGACGCAAGCATTGCCGGCGGTATCGAAGCCGGCATCGAGAGATTTTTCGAACGGTACGCTAATTCGCGGCCGCATCTGATCGACATTTATTTCGGCGCGGCCGACGGCGGCTTCGTCGGTGTGAGCGACGACCCTGCCGACAACTACGATCCTCGACTACGTCCGTGGTATTCGGCCGCAATCAACACCCAGGCCGATGCGGCAATTACCGAGCCGTATCTGAATGCGAGCCTGGCGGCAGAACCAATGGTGTCGGTATCGACACCGGTCACGGGAGCTGACGGCCGACTGCTCGGCGTACTGTCGGCCGATGTAACCTTGTCAGAACTGACAGAACTGGTCAGATCGGTGCAGGTGGGGAAGAGCGGCTATATGCTGCTGCTCGACGAAAAGGGCAATATCCTCTGCGATCCCAGTAACGCGGACAACCTGTTCCGCAATGTCCGCGATATCGACGGAACCTTGTACAGCAAGCTCGCAAGCTCTGACGCGGAGTCCTTTGAATCGCGAGGTTCGGAACGAGCGAAACTGGTATCGCAATACGTTTCGACGAATTCAGGATGGCGATTCGTCACCGTCATCGATATAGACGAGATCTTTGAAAAACAATGGCCGATGATCAACTCAGTCTTGCTCACGGCTGCGCTTGCAGCATTCGTCTTTGTTGCATTGGGAACCTACATCGCGGCGAAAATCACGTCGCCAATCGTGCACGTTACGAAAAACCTGCAGCAGATCGCAGAAGGTGGCGCTGACCTGACACGCGATCTGAACGTCACTTCCGACGATGAAATCGGCGATCTTGCGACGTGGTTCAACAGGTTCCTGCAATCGGCACGGGACACGCAGAACGAAACGCTTCGCACCCAGAAGCTTGAAGCCATCGGGCAATTGGCGGCGGGCATCGCCCATGAGATCAACACTCCGACACAGTACGTTAGCGACAACGTTTCTTTCCTGTCGAATGCAATCGACGAGTTGCTACCGATCCTTAAAGGACACCTGGACCTCATCGAAGTCCCGAAAGACCCGGTAGATTACGATGCCAGCCTCGAACACCATCGCAAGCTCGCGGCAGAGGCTGATCTCGAGTACCTGCTCGAAGAAATGCCCCCGGCGCTGAGCCAGTCACGCGACGGTCTTTCGCAAGTCGCAAAAATAGTCCGGGCGATGAAAAACTTTTCGCATCCAGGCGACGAAATCCTGCCGGTCGATCTCAACCAGTCTATCGAAAGCACGGTCACCGTCGCGCGAAACGAATGGAAATTTGTCGCGGACATGGAACTGGAACTCGATCCGTCTATTCCCACGGTCAGCTGCATCCCGTCGGCGATCAACCAGGTTCTTCTGAACCTGATCGTCAACGCCGCGCACGCGGTCGGCGAGAAGGTGTCCGATGCAGGGGCCGGCAAGGGAACGATCTGCGTTAGTACGCAGGCCGAAGACGACGTCGTCGCGGTGACCGTTGCGGACTCGGGATGCGGAATGACCGAGGAAACACGGGAACGGATCTTCGAGCACTTTTTCACGACCAAGGAAGTCGGCAAGGGCACCGGCCAGGGTCTCTCAATGGCGTACGACATCGTCGTAAAAAAACACG
Organism: uncultured Woeseiaceae bacterium; assembly: GCA_945788625.1. Classification (GTDB taxonomy): domain Bacteria; phylum Pseudomonadota; class Gammaproteobacteria; order Steroidobacterales; family Woeseiaceae; genus UBA1847. The sequence continues at coordinate 30,220 of CALZMQ010000021.1, read as the reverse complement.
GCGGCTCGTTTACCGTGGAGAGCGAACCAGGCGTCGGCAGCAGCTTTACCATGCGCTTGCCTGTCGAAGCCGCTGTGGGTGGCGCGACCGAAAGCGCCGGTAACGAGGACCTGCGTGCGGCGACCGCCGCCTGATCGACGGGGCCGGCAGGAGCGGCCGCTCGAACGCGACCCGCTACCCTAGCCCGCCAGCATTGCCGCGGCGGCGATCAGATCATCCTCCGTATCGACGCCAACTCCCGGCCGCTGCGCCGGAACACCGACGCGAATCGTCATTCCCAGTGACAAGGCACGAAGCTGCTCGAGCTGCTCGCAGATTTCCAGCTCGGATGGCTCCGCTGCGACCAGGCGGCGCAGGACACCGCAGCGATACGCGTAAATTCCATGATGATGAAGGGCCGCGGAGACTGCGGCCGACCGCTTCTCCGGCTCGCGTGAATGAGGAATCGCGGCGCGACTGAAGTAGATCGCGTTGCTGTCCCGGTCGCGGACGACTTTGACGACATTCGGATTGTCGAAGTCGTCTTCACTGAGCAATGGCGACGCAAGAGTCGCGATATCCGCGCCCTCTTCGTCAAGAAGTCCGGCACATTGGTCGATCAACGCCGCAGGCATTCCGGGTTCGTCGCCCTGGAGGTTGACTACTACCCGGTCGTCCGGCCAGTTCAGCAGATCGGCGACCTCGGCAATTCTCTCGGTGCCCGATCGATGGTGCTTGCCGGTCAGGCAGACCTTTGCGCCAAAAGCCGCCGCGACATCGGCGATACGGGCATCATCCGTCGCGATGACGACTTCCGTCGCCGTACTTTCGAGACCGCGTTGGAACACGTGTTGCAACATCGGCCTTCCATGTATTTCGCGGAGGACTTTGCCGGGCAGTCGCGTGGACGCATAGCGAGCTGGAATGACAACCGCAAACCTCATCGTCTCGTATCCTGCCATTCTCGCAATCGTGACTCAATCTGCTCAATCAGCGGCGCAGAATGAACAGGGTCCATATGCAGCTCCACGGGAACGTACCAGAATTTGTCTTTCACTTTCCGACCCAGTTTGACGGCGTCTTTCTCGGTCATGAACACGTCGAAGTTGTCGCCAAACTCGAGATCCTCCCTGCGAATCGGAGCGTGATCGACCAATGCGTGTTCAATCACCTGAATCCCCCGGGCGCGCAACAAATCGAAAAAACGTTCCGGGTTGCCGATGCCGGCTACCGCGTGCACGGTCGTATCGCCAAAACGGGAAATCGGCCGGGTCAGGGAACCGTTGAGCCGGCAGGCCTCCGTCGCAACCAGGTCGAACCGGACCGCATTCTGTTCGGCGACCGACAAACCGTCGCTGCGCTGCATGGGACCATTCACGAGCAGTTGGTCGACTTCGACGAGCCGCTCCGGAAGCTCCCGCAACGGCCCCCAAGGCAGCAGGCGGCGATTGCCCAGCCCGCGGGGGCCGTCAATGACGCAGATTTCGTAGTCTCGTCCAAGCCGGTAGTGCTGCATGCCATCATCGGTAATGATGACATCGACCGCATCGCCGGAAAACATTGCGGCGGCCCGCACGCGATTGGCGTCGACGATCACCGGACAAGCACTGCGCCGGGCAAGCAAGACGGGTTCGTCACCGACCAATCCCGCATCGCTGTCGGAATCCACACGCATGGGAGTGTCGGATTTGCTGCCGCCATAGCCCCGGCTGACAATGCCTGGCTGAAATCCGCGTTCTTTGAGCGCGCGGGCAAGCCACACGACGGTCGGAGTTTTGCCGGTACCGCCTGCCGTTATATTGCCGACGACAACGACCGGCAAGGAGACGCGGTGTGTCCTGAGGATGCCAATGCGATAGAGCAGCCGTCTGCACGCCGAAATAGCCCAGTACAGGGCGCTGAACGGCAGCAATATCCAGCCGTAACGCGCGCCGCCATACCAGACACGATGAAGCCACCGATAAGTCGCGCCGGCACTCACTCGTCGCCAGTCTCCACGCCAAACTGCATGTGATACAAGGTCGCGTACTGACCCCCTTTCGCCAGCAACTCCTCGTGCGTGCCGGTCTCAACCACGCGCCCGGCATCGAGTACGATAATGCGATCGGCCTTTTCCACTGTAGACAACCGGTGCGCAATGACGAGCGTCGTCCTGTTTTCCATCAGGACATTCAGCGCGTCCTGGATGCGGCGCTCGGAAAGCGTGTCGAGCGACGAGGTGGCCTCATCGAGAATCAGGATAGGCGCGTTCTTCAGCAATGCGCGCCCAATTGCGATTCGTTGCCGCTGTCCCCCGGACAACAACACGCCACGATCACCGACGATAGTCTCGAGCTTCTCAGGCAACTCGTCCGCAAATTCGAGCACATACGCCGCTTCGGCGGCGCGCATCAATTCCTCGTGCGAATGCGTATTCAGCTGGCCGTAGGCGAGGTTGTTCGCAATCGTGTCATTGAACAGGACGACGTCCTGTGTGACGAGACTGATGTTGTCGCGCAGGCTCGCCAACGTGAGATCGCGGATTGAAACACCGTCGATCCGTATATCGCCGGAATCCGGTTCGTAAAACCGCGGCAACAAACTTGCGAGCGTCGACTTACCGCTGCCCGAGTGGCCCACGATCGCAAGCGTCTTCCCGGCCGGCAGGTCGATGTCAATGTCCCTGAGTACGGTCCCGTTCTCGTCACCGTAAGAGAAACTGACCTTCTCGAAGCTGACGTCGCCCCGCACACGATCGATCTCGATCGTCCCGGTATTCTCTTCATCCTGCTCATCGATGATCGTGAACAGGCTGTCGGCGCCTGCAACACCCCGTTGCAGGGTTGCATTGACATTGGTGATGCGCCGCACTGGTTGCAACATGAGCATCATTGCGGAGAAGAACGCAATAAAGGCGCCCGCCGTCAGTGCGTCCCGGAGCGATTCCCTGGCGGCGAAGTAAACGACCATCGCGATGCCGAAGCCGAACACGAGCTGTGTCACGGCCACACCGAGCGATCGCACGCGGATCAGCTTCAGGTTCTGATTGCGGTTGCGCCCGTCGACCTCGTCGATGCGGGCGCGCTCGTAGTCGTATCCGCCAAATGCCTTCACGACATGATTGCCGCGTATGACTTCGTCAGTCACCTGTGTGACCTCGCCGACAGAAGCCTGGATACGATCGCTGTAACGGCGAAACGCGATGCCCAGCAATCGAACGAGCAGCGCGACGATTGGAAACAGGACGAGGACAAAGACCGTCAGTTTCGGACTGTAGTAGATCATTACGCAGAAAGCCGCAATGACCGTCAGGACATCGCGCACCGCGATAGTGACGACACTCGTGACCGACTCGGCCACCATCTCGACATTGTAGGTCATGCGCGACAGCAAAGGCCCTGCCGCCTGATTGTCGAAGAAGCGCGTGGGCAGGGTCAGGAACTTGTCGAACACCTGGCGCCTGAGGTCGCTGATGACCTGGCGGCCTATCCAGCCCAGCGAAGCCTCGGTCGCGAAACCGGAAATACCGCGCAGGATGAATATGATCATGAACGCATAAGGTATCCAGTTGACCGACTCGAGTTGCTTGGCAACGAGCGCTTCATCGGTCAGCGGCGCCAGCAATGCAACCAGGCCCGCTTCGACCACGGCCGTCGTCGTCATACCGACAATCGCGATAAAGCCGATTAGCTTGTGCGGCGTGACGTAGTGCCACAGCCTCGCGTAAATGACACGAACTTCAGGGTCGATGCGTTTATTCAAGGCAATGTACTCAGCTACTCGACCGGATCGTTGACGGTCGCAATGCTGATTTGAGTGAATCCCAGGCGCCCGGCGACATCCATTGCCGTAACGACGTGCTGGTGCTTGGCGTTCGCATCGGCGCTGATCGTAAGCGGTAGATCGTTGCTGCCGGCCGAAACCTTCTGCAAGGCATTGCGAATCGTCTCGGGACGGTTGTTGATGAGCTCGCGACCGTTGACGAGGTAGGTGCCGGCTTCGGTGATCATGATGTCGATCTGTTGCGGCGGCTCCTCGACGAATGTCGCGCTGTCCGCCTCCGGCAGGCGAATTGCAATCTGCGACTGCTTGACGAAACTCGTCGACACCATGAAGAAGATCAGCAGCAGCAACACGACATCAATCAACGACGTCAGGTTGACTTCGGGTTGTGCGCGTGGCCGCAGGCTCAGCTTCATTGCGCTATCCTCTCCTGGCGCGACGCCGTCGCGCCTCCGGGAATTTCATGGCTAACCTTTCGCACTGCGGCGGTGCAATGCCTCAACCAGCTTGATCGCCTCTTTCTCCATGTCGACCACCAGCGTATCCACACGGGTCCGGTAATAGCGATAGCCGATGAGCGCGGGAATTGCCACGGTCAGTCCCGCCGCCGTCGTAATCAGTGCCTCGGCGATACCCCCGGCAAGAACGGTGGGATTGCCGACACCATGCGTCGTAATCGCTGTAAACACCTTCACCATGCCGATAACGGTGCCCAGCAGGCCGAGCAATGGCGAGACCGCGGCAACGGTGCCCAGCATTTCCAGGTAACGCTCGAGTTCGTGCACGACGTGTCTGCCCGTATCCTCAATGGCGTCTTTCAATACGCTGCGCTCACGGTCGCGGTTGATCAGCCCGGCTGCGAGAATCTGGCCGAGGGCGGACCCCTGGTGCAGGGTCTGGATCTGCTTCTGGTCCAACTGGTCTTTCTTTACCCAGCCCCAGACCTTACTGGTCAGATCTTCCGGAATGACCCGCTTCTGTTGCAGCGTCCAGAATCTCTCGAGAATGATACCCATGGCGACGATGGCGCAAATGATGATTGGCGCCATCAGGTAGCCGCCGGATTTGACTATCTCAACCATAAAGGCCCGACCGTGGAAGGAAAAATGAAATATACAGCGACCACGCACAAAATTCTCGCAATACGGCGCGCTTTTTGAGTCGGCTAGCCCGGGCCTGCACGCCAGAATCGACGGCGTTCGTGACGGTCTCGGCGCAATGCACGAATTCCGTCATCGGCACACATGCGCAGGCTCACGGCGCCGGCCGTCGCGGTGTCGGCCACAGCGGCGCCGGCGGCCCGCCAGCGTTGCACGACAGCGGGCTTGGGGAAGCCCCAGCGATTGCCGTAACCGGCCGATACGATGGCGACGACGGGTCCCAGGGCGTCGACGAACGGTACACTCGACGACGTCAGGCTGCCATGGTGCGGGACGACCACGATATCGACCGCCGCCGGCTTGAATCCCTGCAGGATCTCGCGCTCGGCATCCGTCTCGATGTCGCCCGTCAGCAGCAGCCGGTAGGCGCCCGCCTCGACCAGCAATACGCACGACGCGTCGTTGCCGGTGCGTAGCTTGCTCGAACTCGGATGCAAAACGCTGAAACGAACGCCGTCCGCATCCCATCGCTGCCCCCGGCGGCATGCTATCGAGGCCTGCGGACCGTTCTGCAAGGGCTCGCCAGCGAGTGTGGTTGCAACCCTGGCGTATCGATGCAGAGCGGATACGCCACCGCTGTGATCGATGTCGGCGTGCGAGACCAGCAACCAGTCCACGGATCGCATGCCACGCGACTTCAAGAAGGGAATGACGACGCGTTCCGCCGCGCTGCCGCCTCCGCGGAATGACGCGCCCGTATCGAACACCAGGACCGTTGTCCGGGTCTGCAACACCACGGCGAGGCCCTGACCAACGTCGAGAACGTGTGCATCGACGCAACCTGCGTCGGGCGCCCTGGGCGCGTGCAGGAGCAGCGCAGGCACGGCCAGCAATGCCAGGCTGCGACCAGGCCAGCCCTTCGGCAGCAGCACCCAGAGTGCCGGGAGGCACACCAGCAACCAGCCACGCCCCGTGATTGCCGCAATTGGCAGGTCCGTGTACGGCAGCCGCATAGCTGCATCGATCAGTATTGACAGCCACTCGACACTCACGGCCGCGGCGCGCAGGGCACCGGTGCCGAGCGGGCCCTCGAATCCCGCCAGCACCAGGCCGGCGAGCACCATCGGCACCGTGAAAATGCTGAACAACGGCACGGCCACGAGATTGATCGGCGTCGCCAGGTACGCGATGCGTTGAAACACGAGCACGGTCAGCGGCATTAGCCCGAGCATGAGGAACAGCTGCATGGTGATCAGTTGCCGAAAGCGGCGAGTCAGACGGCCGAGGATCGTTTGCGCCTTTGTCCCGGCCTGCCGCCGGCGGGCAAGCCACAGCAACAGGCCCACGGCAGCGAACGAGAGATTGAATCCGGGCGTCATCGTGGCAATCGGGTCCAGCACGTAAACGGACAGGGCCGCGACCAGGATGATGGCAGTCGAATCGATGTGCCGGCGGCGAAGCAACGCGATCGAAGCCAGCGTCAGCATCAGCGACGCGCGCTGCGCCGGCACCCCGAATCCCGACACAGCAGCGTAGGCGGCCGCCGCCGCGACGCTGACTGCTATCGCCGCCAGATAACTATTGTCGAAAATCCGCAGGACACTGATTACGCCGCACGCCAGCAGGAAAACTACACTGCCGGCGAGCCCTATGTGCAAGCCGGAGATCGCCATCAGGTGGCTTGTGCCCGAGCGCGCGTAGTGATCCCATTGGCGCCTCGTGAGCAGGTGGCGAGCACCGACACCAACCGCCGCGAGAACCGCGGCTGTTTCGGGCGATTCGGCCGCAGCAACCGAACGCGCGACGAAGTCGCGCCTGAGGCTGTCCACGATTGGCTCGGTCCCCTTCTGCAGCCGCCGATTTCGCTTGCCGCCGACGACATAACCGGTCGCATGAATGCGCTGCCGGAATGCCCACGCTTCGTAATCGAACACGCCGGGGTTGCTGTTGCCGCGCGGCCTCTGCAGCCGCACCTCCAATTCCCAGACGTCGCCAATTCTCGGAGCCGTCGCCGGCTCGAACCAACTCACCCTGGAGCGTGGCGGCAAGCGCCGGTCCGCCAGCGGGGTCACCGTCATTACGAGCGACCGGCCCGAGCGCCGGGGAAAATCGACGACGCGAACCTGTGTCAAAAGGCTGTCAGACGCAAACTCCTTCTGCAGCCGCGCATCGATGACGGCCTGACCGGCCTGCATGAAAAGTGCGAATCCGAGCAACAGCCATCCCGGGTACCGGGTTTTCGGCCAGGTGAGCAAGACTATGGATGCAACTAATAGCAGCTTGCAGGAGTCCGAGCATAGCGTCACCCTGCTATGCTGCGCCGCATAGCCGCCTGCGATCGTCAGTAGGCAGGCCCAGATCATGAGATGTTGACGTCGTTAGTCGGCACTCGCCATGAAAACCGGACAACCAGTCAATGCCAAGACGCTTTTTTCGGAAATTCGCGTTCAAACGCCACCGCATGACCGAGCAGTGGTTCATGACGCCGTTCCGGCACTTGCTGCACGATCATCGGCTATGGGGCATCAGGCGCCGCTGGGTCGTTCCCGCGTTCGCCCTCGGCCTGTTCATCTCGTTCCTGCCGTTTCCGGGACATACGCTGGGAGCCGCCCTTGGAGCCCTCGCCCTGCGCATCAACATCCCGGTTGCGGCAATTTCGACCTGGGTCAGCAATCCACTGACGGTAGGGCCGATGTATTATCTTGCCTATCAGCTCGGATCGGCGCTGCTGGGAATGGAGGAACGTCCGTTCGGGTTCGAGATGTCGCTCGACTGGGTCACGCATACGTTCGTTGAGATCTGGCAGCCCATGCTGCTCGGCAGCGTGTTGCTGGGGGGGGCGGCGGCCCTCGTCGGCTATGTCACACTGGACCTGTTCTGGCGCTACTCTATAGCGGACTACAAGGCGCGCAAGCGCAGTAGCCGCCGCGATCGCGATTCAGGCTGATTTGCGCAGTACGCCGTTCTCGAGTTCCAGGATTCGGTCCATGCGATTTGCGATGGAATGATCGTGCGTAACAATGACCAGGCTGGTTTGTAGTTCGCGGTTCAATTCCAGCATGAGCTTGAGAACGTGTTCACCGTTACCGGCATCGAGATTACCGGTCGGCTCATCCGCGAGCACCAGCTGCGGCCGCGTGATCAGTGCACGCGCGACGGCGGCACGCTGGCGCTCGCCGCCCGACAATTCGCCCGGTTTGTGCGTCAGCCGCTCACCGAGCCCGACCCGTTCCAGCAAGTCGCGTGCCTGCCGTAGCGCGACCGGCTTTGACGTGCGGCGAATCAGCAAGGGCATAGCGACGTTTTCTTCCGCCGTAAATTCGGGTAGCAGGTGGTGAAACTGGTACACGAAACCGATGTAGCGATTGCGTAAATCGCCCTTGGCCGATTCGTCGGTGCCATGCATCGGCTTGCCATCCACGTGTACTTCGCCGTCATTCGGCTCATCGAGCCCACCCATGATCTGCAGCAACGTTGTCTTACCCGAGCCGGACGAGCCGATGATCGCCAGGCGTTCCGCCGGCTGGACTGAGAGATTTACGCCGCGCAGGACTTCAAGCGTGGAAGCACCCTCGCGGAAACGGCGCACGACATTGCGGCATTCCAGAACGGGCCGCCCGGATCGAGTGGCAGCAAGCGTTGCATGATCAGTCATATCTCAGGGCCTCCGCCGGGGCCGTCTTGGCAGCGACCCATGCCGGGTACAATGTGGAAATCAACGCAAGCGCCAGCGCAATGACGGCGATTCTGGCGACATCGCCGTAACGCAACTCCGATGGCAGGTCGCTGATGAAATAGACGTCTGCGGCGAGAAACTTGATGCCGAGCGCGGATTCGAAAAAACCGACTATCGGTTCGAGATTCAATGCCAGCAAGACACCGAAAGCAATACCGGCAAGCGTGCCGGCAACGCCGATGATGCTGCCTTGCGTAACGAATACCCGGAGTATGCCCGCCGGACGCGCGCCCACGGTGCGCAGTATCGCAATATCCGCCTGTTTGTCTTTCACAACCATGACCAGCGTCGACACGATATTGAATGCAGCCACGGCAATGACCATCAGCAGGATCACGAACAAAATCGACTTGGTAATCTGTATCGAGCGAAAGAAGTTGACGTGCCGGCGCGTCCAGTCACTAACGAGTACGAGTTCCCCGTGATCGAGCGCCACTTCACGGACGATCGCCGGGGCTTCGTAGATCTCGGTGACGGCGAGGCGAACGCCAGTGACCGTGTCCTTTTTGCGATACAGCTTTTGCGCGTCTCCGATGTTGACGAACGCAAGGCGCCGGTCGAACTCATACATGCCGACCCTGTACAGGCCACTGACTGTAAATCGCTTGGTCCTCGGCAGAATGCCTGCAGGCGTCACCCTGCCCTGGGCGAGCGTTACGGTCACCTTGTCGCCGACGCCGACCCGGAGTGCATCGGCGAGTTCGACGCCGAGTACAATCTTGAACCCACCCGCGGCAAGGTCATCCAGACTGCCTTCCTGCATCACGCCACCGATACCCGACACGTCGGCTTCGAGTTGCGGTTCGATGCCGCGCAGCTCGGCGCCACTGAGTTGCTTCTCGAATACGAGCAAGGCCTGGCCATCGACGTACGGTGCCGCAGCGCGCACGCGAGGATTCCTGATGGCCGTTTCGATCAGCGATTCCGAGGTCGTGAGCTCGCCGTCAACGTTCTCGATGCTGGCGTGTGAGGTCATGGCGAGCAACCTGTCCTTGAGCTCGCGCTCGAAGCCGTTTACGACCGACATCACCACGATCAGCACGGTCACGGCGATCGCAATACCCAGCATGGAGATAGCGGAAATTAGGGACACGAAGCTGTTGCTGCTCCGCGAGCGCACGTAGCGGTTGCCTATCCAGGTTTCATAGCTCGTGCCCATCGTTGCTACTCGTATCGCAGCGCTGCGGCGGGATTCACCAGCGCCGCCCGCCGGGCCGGGTATAACGTGGCCAGCGATGTAAGTACAAGTGCGGCAAGCGAAATAGTCGCCACATCTCTCCATTCCAGCTCGGAAGGAATGCGCGTCACGTAGTAAACGTCACCGGGCATGATCTGGAATCCGACGAGCTGCTCGAGAAACGGCACAATCACGGGTACATTGACGGCCAGCACGATACCCAGTAGTACGCCGATCACAACCCCGGCCCAGCCGATCAGTGCGCCTTGCACGAAAAACACGCGCACCACGCCGTTCGGACCCATGCCCAGCGTCCGCAATACGGCGATATCGGTGGTCTTGTCGGTAACGACCATGACAAGGCTGGCCACGATATTGAACGCGGCGACGCCGATGATCAACGAGAGTATCAACGACATCATCATCTTCTCGATGCGAATCGCACGGAAGTAGCTGGCGTTTTCGACGGTCCAGTCGCTGCTGGTGACGGTGTCGCCCAGCCGCGTCTGCAAAGCTGTTGCAATTGCGGGCGCGGCCATGACGTCATCGGCCCGAAAGCGAATCGAGTTCACTGCCCCGTCGAGTGCCTGGATTGCCGACGCGTCGGCAACGTGCACGAGCGCAAGGACGCCGTCGTGATCCTGCAGGCCCGCTTCAAATACGCCGCGCAAAACAAACCGCTCCAGTAACGGCTCCAGCGTACCGTCGCCGACGGGGCGAGGAACGAGCAGTACTACACCGTCGCCAATCCGGGCACCGAGATCATAGGCGAGAATGCGGCCGAGAATGATGCTTCGGCTGCCGGGCTGCAACGCACCCAGATCGCCTTCGACCATGTTGATCAGGTCGCCGGACAGGCGATTCTCGTAGTCGGGGTCGACGCCGTGTACCAGCACAGCATGGAGGTCGCGACCGGACTGGATCATTCCCTCCATCTGGACGAACGGTGCTGACGCGGACACGCCGGGCTCCGAATCGACCGCCTCGGCGAGCGCCTCCCAGTCCTCGATAACGCCTTCGCTACCCGTCACGCTGCCATGTGCGGACATACTGAGGAGCCGGTTGCGCAGCTCACCTTCGAAGCCGTTCATTACGGAGAGAATGACGATCAGTGCGGCGACGCCCAGCGCGATCCCGACGAGGGAAATCAGCGTGATAAAAGACACGAATCGGGTGCGCCGCTTGGCCCGTAGGTAGCGCAGCCCGACGAAGAGTTCGACAGGGTTGATCATCGGCTCGCATTAAACCACATTAGACGCCCCGCAACAGACGCGATTCGCCACCCGGACTTTGTGACACAGTTCGCATATGGAATGCCCGTAGGCAGTGATATAGTCGTTGGACCTGATCCTGGAGAACGACCATGTTCAAGTTGCGCACCCTTTCGCTGATCGCATTGTCTGTCGGGCTGCTCGGCACGGCCAATGCCGACACGCTGAAGATGGACGCCGCCTATAACGAATCCGGCGCCGCCCGCCCTGCGCGTGGCATGACCCAGGCGAGCGTAGAGTCCAAGTACGGCAGCCCTGTGACTGTCAAGGCGCCCGTCGGTGACCCACCGATTACGCGCTGGGAATACCGGGATTTCGTCGTCTTCTTCGAGTACGACCGCGTCATTCATGCCGTAGTCAAACGCTAACTGACTCGATCCAATCAAGCAGGGCCCGGGCCGGAGACGACCCGGGCTTTTTTGTGTCCGCACAGCGCCTGCCTCACGCAGCCCTGTGTAATAATCGCGTCCCGTGACGAAGCCCCTGCTGATACCTGCGACACCCGCGATTCCTTCCCCCGGCCGCGAATGCGGCTGGGGTCGGCTGATTGGCGCCAGCGCGGCGCTGGCCGCGACCGAGCTCGCGCATCTCGTCGAACGTCCCGTCCTGTTGCTCGCGGAGGATCCGCGACACGCCGATCAACTCGAGGCCGAAGTTCGGTTTTTCGGTGGCGGTGACGTTCCTGTCGCACATTTCGTCGAATGGGAGACGCTGCCATGGGACAGTTTTTCGCCTCACCAGGACATCATTTCACAAAGACTGACCGTGCTGAGCGCGCTGCCTGCCGTCCGCAAGGGCATCATCATTGCCGCCGCCAGCGTGCTGCAACAGCGCTTGCCACCCGTGGACTACGTATCGGCCAGATCCCTTGCCTTGCGACAAGGCCAGTCCCTTCCGCGTGAACCCTTCCTCGAGTCTCTGGTGGACGCCGGCTATTTTCGTGTTCCACAAGTGTCGGAACACGGCGAGTTTGCGGTCAGGGGGTCGCTGATCGACGTGTTCCCCATGGGTGCGGACATGCCGGTTCGCATCGATTACTTCGACGACGACATCGAGTCACTGCGGTATTTTTCGGCGGAAACGCAACTGTCCGGCAAGCGACTGGCAAGTATCGAAATCCTCCCGGCGCGAGAGGTACCGCTCGATGCTGCGGCAATCCAGGGATTTCGCGATCGATACCGGGAGCGCTTCGAGGGGCAGCCCGGCAAATCGCGCGTCTATCGCGATGTGTCCGACGGCATCGCTCATGGCGGTATCGAATACTTCCTGCCGTTGTTTTTCGAAACCACTGCCACACTGCTCGACTACCTACCAGCGGATTGCATCGTGCTGGCGCCGAACGAACTCGTCTCGCTGCTGGAGCAATTTACGTCCGAGGCCGTCGAGCGGTACGAACTGTGCAGTCTCGACCCCGAGCGCCCGATTCTCACTGTCGAAGAGACCTTCATCACTCCCGCGTCCGTGTCCGACCGATTGCAGCAGTTCACACACATTCGTTACTCAGCTCAATCCCTGGCGGAGGCACGGCAAAACCTCAACTTCGACACACGCCTGCCGCCGGCAATGAAGATCGAGGCGCGTTACGAAGACGCAGCGGCCGCCCTGATGAGATTTCTGCAGACCTTCGAAGGTCGTGTGCTGTTTTCTACCGATTCGCCGGGCCGGCGCGAGCAACTGTTCGAGTTGTTGTCGGGCCGTGGCCTGGACCTGGTCCGCATCGACGATTGGCGATCTTTCAGGCGAATGGAGCCGCTTATCGGCGTCGCGATCGCGCCACTCGACAACGGCGTGCTGCTGCCGGACGCAGGCGTCGCCGTTATCAGCGAACAGCAGTTGTTCGGCGAACGAACGAAAGCGCGCCAGAGAAAGCGGCGCAGCGACCGTGACCCCGAGACCATCATCCGGCAGCTCGACGATTTGCAGCCGGGCTCGCCGGTCGTCCACGAAGAATACGGTGTCGGCCGTTATCTCGGCCTGACGACGCTCGAGGCTGGTGGAATCACGGCGGAATTTCTGCACCTGGAGTACGCCGATGGCGACAAGCTGTACGTGCCGGTACACGCACTCGACCTGATATCCCGCTACACGGGCGCGTCGCCCGACCACGCGCCATTACACCGCCTTGGAAGCGATCAATGGGAGAAGGCGAAGCGGCGCGCAATTCGGAAGATACGCGACGTTGCTGCCGAGTTGCTCGACGTGTACGCGCGTCGTGCGGCACGGCCCGGGCACAGTTTTCACTGGCCCGAATTGGAGTACCGGTCCTTCGAATCGGGTTTCCCGTTCGACCTGACGGAGGACCAGGCGCATACAATTGACGACGTCCTGAACGACCTCGCATCCGACCAGCCGATGGATCGCGTCGTCTGCGGCGACGTCGGTTTCGGCAAGACCGAGGTCGCCTTGCGCGCAACATTCGCGGCAATTCACGGCGGCAAACAGGTCGCCGTGCTCGTACCGACCACACTCCTGGCACAACAGCATGGGCAGAATTTCAGGGACCGTTTCGCCGATTGGCCGATCCGGGTCGAAGTACTGTCACGATTTCAATCGGCGAAACAGGTCAGGGAGATTGTTGCCGGGCTGAAGCTCGGTACCGTCGACGTCGTCATCGGCACACACCGGCTGCTGCAACACACCGGCGACTTTCGCGATGTCGGCCTCGTCATTGTCGACGAAGAGCATCGCTTCGGTGTGCGCCACAAGGAAGCAATCAAGTCGCTGCGCAGCAGCATCGACGTTCTCACACTGACCGCGACGCCGATTCCGCGCACGCTGAACATGGCCCTCGGTGGATTGCGGGAGATGTCGCTGATCACGACACCGCCCGCCGAACGTCTTGCAGTAAAGACATTTGTCACCGAGTGGAACGACGTGATCATTCGCGAGGCCTGCCTGCGTGAAATCAAGCGCGGCGGCCAGGTCTACTTTATCCACAACCTTGTGGAGGACATCGGCCGCATTGAGCAAAAGCTGGAGAAGCTGGTACCCGAAGCCAGCATCCGCATTGGACATGGGCAGTTGCCGGAACGGGAACTCGAGCAGGTCATGCTCGATTACTATCACCGGCGCTTCAATGTACTGCTTTGCACGACCATCGTCGAAAGCGGCATTGACGTGCCGACGGCGAATACGATCATTATTAACCGGGCCGATCGCTTCGGGCTGGCGCAGTTGCACCAGCTGCGTGGCCGTGTCGGTCGCTCGCACCACCGGGCATACGCGTACCTGCTCGCACCGCCGAAGGCCACCATGACCGCCGATGCCGTCAAGCGTCTCGAGGCCATCGACTCGCTCGAAGATCTCGGCTCGGGGTTCACGCTCGCAACGCACGACCTCGAAATTCGTGGCGCCGGTGAGCTGCTCGGCGACACGCAGAGCGGGCAAATACAAGAGATCGGGTTCTCGCTGTACACGGAACTGCTCGGACGCGCCGTCGAATCGCTGCGTGCCGGCAATGAACCGAATCTCGAAGCGCCCCTGCACGCCGGCGTCGATATCAACCTGCACATCCCGGCGTTGCTTCCGGATGACTATGTACCCGACGTGCACCTGCGGCTGATCCTGTACAAACGGATATCAGCCACCGAGTCGGCGGAGGAACTGCGTGAATTGCAGGTCGAATTGATCGATCGCTTCGGTCTGCTGCCCGATGCCGCCAGGAATCTCATTCGAATCTCCTCGATCAAGAAGTCTGCGGCTTCACTTGGAATCGAAAAAATCGATGCGGCGGACGCCGGAGGGTACGTCGTCTTCGGGTCCGAGAGCCGCATTGATACTGTAGCGCTGGTGCAATTAGTGCAAAATAACAGCCGCAAGTACCGTTTGCAGGGGTCCAACCGGCTGCAGGTTCGGGATGACCTGTCGGATCTGGAAACGAGATTCGTTACTATCGAGAACCTCCTGGCCACTCTTGCGGTCAAAGACCAGGACCAGAAAGGATAATGCGCTTGATGCGAACCCATAAATTGCTGTTGTTGTTTTTCGCCGCGCTGCCATTCGCGACAGCCGGGGCCCAGGACCCGGTTCCGGGTGACGCAGAAGGCGAAGATTCCGAGCTGCGGCGCTACACGGTCGAGGTGATCATCTTCAATTACGCACAGGAGGTGTCTGCCGGCACCGAAATATTCGTCGCAGACCCGCCGCCGTCCGAACCGACCCCGCTGGAAGAATCAGCGCTCGCGGAATTGACTCTGGGAGAACTGCCACGCGAAGACGAAATTCCGCTGCTGACAGATTCAGCGGAAGAAGTAGAGGAGATCCTGCTGCGCGATGTGGAGTTTGTCCCGCTCGACGAAGAAGAATACACGATGGGCGAAATCATGGAGCACCTCGAGCGCCTCGATGTGTACGAACCGGTGATGCACTTCGGTTGGACACAGGCCACCTGGCCACAAGAAGAGACGCAGGCCATCGACATCGCGTCGTTTGCGCGCCCACCCGCCGGTCTCGAGGGTAGCCTGACATTGTATCTGAGCCGCTACCTGCACCTCGTCGTCGACCTGCAGCTCGACGCACAGGTTGACGCTAGTCCTCGTACCGAACTCGACGACCCGATCGCTTCATACGGTGATTATCGGGCGTTCGACGCGTTCGGCGAACCTTTGCAGGCGGGACCGGTGCGCTATCGCATCCAGGAAAACCGCATCCTGCGTAACGGCGACTTGCGCTATTTCGATCATCCGAAATTCGGCGTGCTTGCGAAGGTCACACGCTTCGAAGAAGCGGAGGACGACGAACAGGACGAAACGGCGCCGACTGAATTACTGGGCTACGGCATCGAGTAAGTCGTTCAGGAATTCACGTGCGCTGCGTTGCTCGTTGCCGGCGTCGGCCACCGTCACCTCGTAAGAAACCGTAACGAACTTTGACGCACTCGAACGCGGGTGATGCAGACCCAGCTCGCGCACGGCCGTCGAAATGCGGCTGGCAAAATCGCGCACCCCGTCTTCATCCGATGCGTGGGACAACACTAGAAAACGCTCACCGTCCGGCCTTGCGACAACATCGCTGGCGCGGCGCAGGCATCGCCTGATGGCCTGCCCGGCACGACGGAGGCAGGAGTCCGCAGCATGGCGCCCGAATACATGCACGTACGCATCGAAATCATCCAGCGTAAAGGACACCAGCGACAACTGGCTTTTCTCACGGGCGGCGACCGCCCAATCGTGCTCGAAAACGTCGCGGAACGCCCGCCTGTTGAGCAATCCTGTCACCGGATCGTCGCGCGACAAGTCGCGAATTCTGCGCTTGGCTTTGAGCAGTGCGTGATGCATCTCGGCGCCGGCTGCGGTGCCCGACCCTGCTCCGGCACGCCAATAGGCCACGTAGAATCGCGCGTTATCCTCATCGGGCAACAGCAGGGGTTTCAGCACTAACAGAAATTCGCGGCTGTTGGACTCGACAGGGAAGCTCGTCTCTTGCTGCGAGCGGACCGATTCGCTGACCTCGAGGGCAAGTTCGCGGCCGGCCAGTTCCTCGATGACGTCGGCAAACGGTTGCTTCAGAACATCCGCGTCGTTGATCGTCGCGAACGCCGGGTTCGCCAGCACAACCGGCCAGTCGGGCCGGTCGATGCGGACGACGAGCAGCGGCTCCGTTGTCGAAGCGATGACCTGCTCGAGGATTTTTCGATTCACTGATGTCATGGATATCCGATCATGCCGATATGAAGAACTGCTGCAACAGCGCCATTGCCTGCTCCCTGGCCGCCAGAATACTCGATTCGATGTCGGCGTGGATTGGCCCGTCACCTAAACCCGCCGCGCGATTCACGATCAGGGCGAGACAGGCGTACTCGAGCCCCAGCTCGCGTGCGATCGCGGCTTCAGGCATCGCTGTCATACCGACGTAGTCGGCACCGTCTCTCTGCAATCGGCCGACTTCCGCCGCCGTTTCCAGCCTCGGTCCCTGCATTGCGGCGTACACGCCGCCGTCGTGACAATCGATGTTGGCGGCCACGGCTGCCTCAAGCAGTCTTTGCCTGAGGCCCTGCGCAAACGGCTCGGTAAACTCGATGTGTTCGACGACGCCATCGCTGCCGTCGTACACCGTATGCTCTCGCCCCCAGGTATAGTCGATGACCTGGTCCGGCATAGCGAGCTCGCCCGGCTGGCGCAGCGCCGATACTACGCCTACGGTATTCAACGCGATGACCGAATGAGCTCCGAGTTCCTGCAGCGCGACGAGGTTTGCGCGGTAGTTGATCAGGTGCGGCGCTATCGAGTGCCCTTCACCGTGCCGCGCCAGCGTCAGCAGCGAGCGACCCTCGAACACCGCTTCATGCACGGCGGCCGAGGGGTGCCCGAATCGAGTCATTTTCTCGTGTGACCTGCGCTGTCCCGCAAACGATTCGAAACCACTGCCGATAATCAGCGCGTACTGTGTTGGGGTCGTCATTGTGCTCCCCGATCAGGCGTCCAAATGCAGTTCGGGCCGCTCGCTCCAGCGGGCAAATTGCTTGTTGACCGATTGCCATTCCTCGCTAGCCAGCAAGGTCTCGCGCAACGGATGGCCGGTGCCGTGCAGTCGTGCCAATCGCACCAGTGACAGCGGGTTTGAATACTCATTGAGTGCGTTGACCGCTTGCTGCGCCGCATCGCGGTCGTTGCACACGAGGATCATGTCACAGCCCGCGTCGAGCGCGAGGCGTGCACGTCGGGATATCGAGCCGAAACTTCGCGTCGCGTTCATGCTCAGGTCGTCGCAAAAAACGGCGCCGCCGAAATTGAGTCGCGTTCGCAGCTCGCGCTGTATCCAGTATTTCGAAAACCCGGCGGGCTCCGCGTCCATTTGTTCATAGATGATATGCGCAAGCATCACGCCCGCCAGGACGCCGTTACCGATCAGTCGCTCGTAGGGCCGCATATCGTCGAGGACGAGACCATACTCGCGACGATCCACCGGCAGCTTCAGGTGCGAATCGGCCAGCACGGCACCGTGCCCCGGGAAATGCTTGCCCACTGCCACCATGCCGGCGCTGCGAAGTCCCCGCGCGAACGCGCCCGCCAGTTCGCCTACCGCGTCGGGCTTGCCGTGAAAGGCGCGGTTGCCAATGATGTCGCTCACACCCCAATCCAGGTCGAGGCAGGGCGCGAAACACAAATCGATGCCGACCGCCCTGAGCTCCGAGGCGATCATCCAGCCTGCCTCCCTTGCCGCCCGCAGCCCGGATTCCTCGTCGCTGTCGTATTCCCGGCCGATGCGCCGCATTGGGGGGATGGCGGTAAAGCCCTCGCGAAAACGCTGCACGCGGCCGCCCTCGTGGTCGACGGCGACCAGCAGCGGCGGGCTGCGCAAAGCTCGGATATCCGCAACCAGGTCCGCGATCTGCTCGACGGATTCGAAATTCCGTGTAAACAGGATAACGCCGCCCACCGCCGGTTCTTTCAGGAGGTCGCGGTCCGCCGGACTCAAGGCAAGTCCGTCAATATCCACCATCACGGGCCCTAGTGACATCCGTTGTGCCTCGCGGTTTGCAGTCACGACTTTGTAAATACCGCAATCGATTCTACATGGGCTGTGTGCGGGAACATATCGATGATGCCCGCAGCATCGAGTTTGTAGCCCTTGTCGTGAACCAGCGTGCCCGCGTCACGGGCCAGCGTGCCGGGATGACAGGACACGTAGACAATGCGTTCGGGATTGAAGAGCTGCATTCGCGTGGCTATTTCGGCTGCGCCGCTGCGAGCCGGGTCCAGCAGCATGCGGTCGCAACCGGCCCTGACCCATGCCTCAGTCCCGTCGATGGCAGCCAGGTCCGCGACGCGGAACTCGACGTTGCTCAGCCCGTTGCGGCCCGCGTTTGCCTGCGCGCGGGCGACGAGGCCGGTGTCGCCCTCGACGCCCAGTACAGTTCCTGCCCGACGCGCGAGCGGCAAGGAGAAATTCCCGATTCCGCAAAACAGGTCGAGAACGCGATCCTCGGGTCCCGCATCCAGAGCTTCGACCGCGAAATGGACCATGCGCTGGTTGATGTCGCCGTTTACCTGCACGAAATCGATGGGTTCGAAATCGATTTGCACGTCGAATTCGTCAAGCCTGTAGTGGAGTGATTCCTCCACCGCCTGTGGGTGCAACAGTGTCACCGTGTCGAGCCCCCCGGGCTGCAGGTAGATGCGCAGTCCCTGCGCGGCGCCAAACGCTTTCAAGGCGGCTTTGTCGGCGTCGTCCGGCGGATCGAGTACGCGAAACACCAGCGCGATATCGTTATCGGCGACTGCAATTTCGATTTGCGGCAGTCGCGCTTTGATGGACAGCGACCCGATGAGTTCGCTCAGCTCATCGATCAGGCTGCCGACCGGGTTCGACAGCACCTCGCAGCGATGCATGTCCGTGATGAAAGGCGCGTGCCGCTCGCGGAATCCGACCAACGTGCGGCCTTTCGCCGGTACGTCCTTGACTGCCAGTCTCGCGCGGCGGCGGTATTGCCATACCGGGCCGGTCATCGGCTGCAGCCACTCCCGCGGCTCGACCCTGCCGATGCGCTCCAGATTATCGCGCAAAGTCTGCGCCTTGATGTCGCGCTGATGCCCGGGCGTCACGTGTTGCAGCGAACAACCGCCACAGCGGCCGAACGCGTCGCATAACGCGTCGATACGATCCGGAGACGCGTCGATGACCTGAAGTAACTCGGCTTCGTCGTAGTTGCGGCGGGACTTGCGCCGCAGGAATTGAACTGTCTCGCCAGCCAAAGCGCCGGCGACAAATACTTTCTTTCCGTCCGTCGCGGCGATGCCACGCCCATCGTGCGTCGCAGAATCGATTTTTGCTGTTTCGGGCTCGCGCCGCCGCCTCGCCATGAATCCGCTTTACGCCGGCCAGGCCGCGAGAAACTCGTTCAGGTGCGGCTGATCCATCTTCTCGAGCGTGGCGCGAACAAGCCCGTACTCGCGCTGCAGGCCTCTCTGGTCCAGGTTGCCGCGCATGAATTCGAATCGCAGGTAGACGAGCCAGGTATTGAGTACATCGGTTTCACAGTAGTCGCGAATCTCACGGATGCCGCCCTCGAGAAATTTGCCCCAGACCTTGTCGCCACTCATACCCAGCTTGCCCGGGAAACCGAGCATGACGGCCATCTGGTCGAGGCTTGCCCGGCCCCTGGGCTGGAATCCCGCAATGACGTCCATGAGGTCAACGTGACGCCAGTGAAAGCGACTCAGGTAGTTGTTCCATTTGAAGTCGCGATCGCCGTCACCCATTTCCCAATAGCGCGGCGCCTGGATACCGTGCCTGAGCGCCCTGTAGTGCAGTACGGGCAAGTCGAAGCCACCACCATTCCACGACACCAGGTCGGGCGTATAGCGTTCGATGCCGTCGAAAAACCGCTGCACGATCTCGGCCTCCGCGGAGTCCTCATCGCCAAGACTCCAGACTTTGAATGTGTCCGCCGTGCGAAACGTCACGGATATGGCGACAATGCGCTGCTGGTGCAGCGGCAGAAAATCCGTTCCCGCCGACTGCTGCCGTTTGAACATCATGGCCGTCGCGACGTCTTCGTCCGACAATCCGTCGAGGTCCCAGAAACGCCGCCCGAATTCCACGTCCGGTACGGTCTCTATGTCGAATGAAAAACAATGCATTTTTTATTGCAACCTTGCGTCAGTCAGAACTCAGTCGGCAGTCATGGCGGCGGCTTCGACGACTGCAAACGCCATGACGAGGCCTGCGTCGTCAGTGAGGCTGACGTGGCCCCCGCTGACGCCAAGCCTGTCACAAACACGCCTGCCACGCTCCGACCAGATAATGATCGGGCGACCCCAGTTGTTGTTCAGAATACCGACATCGCGCATCCAGACGCCGTGCGCGAAGCCGGTGCCCATCGCCTTGACGGCGGCTTCCTTGCCGGCGAATCGCATCGCGAGAAACCGCACGGGCTGATTGCTCACACGATACAACGCGAGTTCCTCGTCCATCAGTATGCGCCGCGCAAAGCGGTCTCCGAAACGATCGTAGGTCGCCTGAACACGGGACATCTCGACGATATCGGTACCGACACCGAAAATCACGGCGCTATCACGAGTCACGCGCCTCCGTCATGAGGCGTTTCATCTCGGTCACGGCCATGGCCAGACCGTTGAACACGGCACGCGAGATGATCGAATGGCCGATATTGAGTTCGACAATCTGTTCGATACAGGCTATGGCTCCGACGTTCTGGTAGTGCAGGCCGTGACCGGCATTGATCACCAGACCCAGGTCATGACCGTATCGAGCCGCCTCGACGATTCGCGCCAGCTCCGCCTGTTGCTCGCCGCCCTCGGCCTCCGCGTATTGTCCCGTATGCAGTTCCACGACCGGCGCGCCGACCGCCGCGGCAGCGTCGAGTTGCTCCTTGTCGGGATCGATGAACAATGATGTCCGTATGCCGCTATCTGCGAGCTGCGCGCATGCGTCCCTGATTTTCTCCCTCTGTCCATTGACGTCGAGACCCCCTTCGGTCGTCAGCTCTTCCCGTTTCTCGGGAACGAGGCAACAATCCGAAGGCCGTATGCGCGCGGCGATGCCCAGCATTTGCTCGGTAACGGCCAATTCGAGGTTCATATGCGTGCGCATGACATCAACGATTGCATCGAGGTCGGCATCCTGGATGTGACGCCGATCTTCTCTAAGGTGCACCGTGATGCTGTCCGCACCGGCCCGTTCGGCAATGTACGCTGCCTCCGCCGGTCGCGGGTAGGTCGTGCCGCGCGCTTGCCGAAGCGTCGCCACATGATCGATGTTGACGCCCAGAAAAATAGCGTTTGATTCAGTCACTGTCGGATGTCTGTTCTTCGTTTGTCGCGATTCTACCCCGATGCAACTCAATCAGCACCTTGCGGCTCTTGAGTTCTTTGCCACCCAGATGATGCGCGATCAACGCCCGAAGCAGCCGCGTGGCCGCACGCAGAACCTCTGGCTCGTCGAAACGCCGTGCCTGCACGGACAGGAGCATGGCACCCGTGAACACCAGTGGACCGCTCGACCGTTCGACGGGCGCGGGACCCTGTTCGACTCGATACTCGTAGTGCCGGTCCGGGTCGAGGTTTTTGTGCGTACCCGACTCGTGCTCGAAGTTCACGGCGTATCCCAGCAGGCTCAGCAACTCGAGTTCGAACTGGCGCAGGCAGCGCGCGACATCATGCGCTGCGCCGAGTGCCGCGACAGCCTCGGCGTACAATGCGAAGATTTCCGGCTGCGGGTCGTGCCGGTGCAGGAAATGGAGCAGTAGTTCGTTGACGTAGTAAGCTGAGAACATGGCGTCACCGCGCAGACCCACGGGCGGTCCGCTGGCTTCGGCACCCGTCAGCGTGCCGAGGTCCGAGCGCGAGACCCAGGACACTCGCAACGGCAGGAAGGGACGCAACACGCCCCTGAGTCGTGACTTGGCCGCCCTGCTGCCGCGCGCAACAAGGGCAATCCTGCCGTGATCACGCGTCACGATATCCAGGATCTGGCTTGAATCCCGAAACGGCCGATGATGCAGTATGTAGGCCGGTTGCTGTTGGACGCGCCGCTCTGTGCTCATGGTAGTGAGACGGACTACGGCGCCTCGTAGCCGAGACTCAGCAGATCTTTTTCATTGTCCGCCCAGTTGCTCTTGACCTTTACCCAGAGTTCCAGGTGCACCGGTCGCTGTAACTCCTCGGCGAGTTCGAGTCTCGCTGCACGCCCGACTTTCTTGAGCACATTGCCGCTCTTCCCGACCACCATGCCCTTCTGGCTGTCACGTTCGACCCAGATCACCGCGTTAATCGTTATGCCGTGCTCATCGACCAGGTAGCGTTCCACCTGCACCGTAAGCCCGTATGGAAGCTCCTGGTGCAGTAACAGGGTGAGCTTCTCACGGATCACCTCGGCCGCCTGGAATTCGTTGCTTCTGTCGGTGTGCATTTCCTCCGGAAATAGCGGCGGCGACTCGGGAAGGTATCGCGGGATCATGGCCATGAGCTCGTCGAGGTTGTCGTGTTTCAGCGCCGAGACCGGCACGATCTCGGCGAAGTCCAATCGGGCCGACATCAGTGCCATCGAGTCGAGCAATTTTTCCTTCGGGTGCACCTTATCGACCTTGTTGAGCAGCGCGATTACCGGCGCGTTGCAGATCTTAAGGCGCTTCAGTACGTCGTCGTCTTCGCTGGTCCAGCGGCTCGCATCGCTGACGAACAAGACAAGATCGGCATCGGCGAGTGCGTTGGCCGCGGTGCGATTCATCAGGCGGTTCATCGCCTTGCCTGCTTTGCGATGCAGCCCGGGTGTGTCAACGAAAATAATTTGTGCCTCCGCCGCCGAATGCACTGCGAGGATACGGTGTCGGGTCGTCTGCGGTTTCGCCGTCACGATACTGATCTTGCGACCCATGACGGCGTTGATAAACGTCGACTTGCCGACGTTCGGGCGGCCGACAACGGCCACGAGGCCGCAGCGATGCTCGCTCATGATCCTTCCCCGAGCAACTCGGCCAGCATGTTCGCTGCTGCTTTTTGCTCAGCCTTGCGCCGCGTCGTCGATTTCCCGTGCGTGACCGCAGGCATCGCGCCGTCACCCGCGGCCACCCGGCAACTGACTTCGAAACCCTGCTTGTGCGCAGCACCGGTGACACGCACCAAATCATAGTCGGGCAAACTCATACCGCGGGCCTGCAACCACTCCTGCAGGCGCGTCTTCGGGTCACGCAGGTCGCCGGCGTCCGGCAGTTCCTCCAGGCGGTTCGCAAATACCCGCTCGATGATCTCGCCCGCGGCCGCGAAGCCCCTGTCCAGGTACACGGCGCCGAAGATCGCCTCGAGCGCGTCAGCAAGTATGGACTCACGCCGGTGTCCGCCGGACTTCCGCTCGCCGCTGCCCAGGATCAGGTGCTCCCCCAGGCCGATATCGGCGGCGATCTGCGCGAGTGACGTGTCCTTGACCAGGGATGCCCGTAACTTGCTCAGATCCCCTTCCGAAGCGTCGGGGCGTGCCTTGTACACGGCGTCGGATATGACGAAATCCAGCACGGCATCGCCAAGAAACTCGAGTCTCTCGTTATTAAGCCCGGGCACGCTCCTGTGCGTGAGGGCCCGCTTGAGGAGACCGGTATCCTGGAACCGATATTGCAGCGTCTTGTAGAGCCAGCTCTCGGCCTTGTCCAATGTTTTCGCTCTGGTGGTTGGCCTGTTTTTTGTCGGCCGTCTGTATTTCTAACGGCGTACGAGCACTCGTTTGTCGAAATCTACGACAAAGGAAAGGTTGCCGATAAACGGAGCCTTGTGCGAATAGATCGCGGCCACTTCGAAACCACCGTCAACGGTCTTCACCTGGACGTCCTTTGCCCTGATTTCGGATACGCTCTCGACATCGAAACGGCGGGAAATGGAACTGCGAATTGCCGCCCGGCTCGCGCCGGTGCCGTCGAATTCCTCTTCGATTCCGGAGACGACGCCGACGATTTTCATGTAGTTGAGGTACACAGGGGTCAGTCGAATGGCCGCGAATGCGAATACACCGACGAATGCGACCATTATCATGATCCCGAGCGTCGTCATTCCGGCCTGGCGATGCCTGGAACGATGTTTTTGCAGGACATTGAGTTGCATACCGATTTCTCCGTTCATTCGCAGCTGCGGCTTATTGAATCGCCAGTCAGCGTAGCGTTATTTTACCTTTGAAATCAGTGACTGACACCACATTATTGGATTTTCATACCGATGCGATCCCAATCCGGTGCGTGCCATGGAATAAAGTGCATCCAGATGCGGACGGCCTCCCCGACCAGGTATTTCTCGGGAACCGCACCGATGAAACGGCTGTCACGGCTGCGGTCGCGGTTGTCGCCCATGACGAAATAATGTCCCTCCGGCACGCGATAGACTCCGTCGCGCGTCGAAAACTGGGGATTGGTGACGAGAATGTCGTGAACGCGACCGTCCAGATCCTCGACGAACACCGGGGCGTCGTAGGACGCGTTGGCCCCCTGCTTCAGGTCCATCGTCTCGCCGTTGATCTTCAGACGCTGCCGCTCATAGACGATCTCGTCGCCAGGCAGGCCGATGACGCGCTTGATGTAGTTGATACTCGGATCCTGCGGCAGTCGAAAAACGATCACGTCGCCTCGCTCGGGATTCCCGGTTTCCACGACCTTGGTCTCGGTCACGGGCAGGCGTAGTCCATAGGCGTATTTCTTGACGAAAATAAAATCACCTTCGAGCAGCGTTGGCATCATCGAACCGGAAGGAATTCGAAACGGCTCAAACACGAATGAGCGAATGACCAATACAAACAGCAAAACGGGAAAGAACGATCGCGAATACTCGACCATGGTCCGAAGTGCGCTCGGCGCCGCATTGCGGCTGTCATCCTGTGCCGTCTTCCAGATTACCTTGTCGAGCGCAACTACGACGCCGGTAAACAGCGTCAGCGCGGTCAGGATCAGTGCGAGATTAATTATCAATACATCGACTCACTTTTCTATTCGTAGGACGGCAAGAAATGCTTCCTGGGGTATCTCGACGGATCCCACCTGTTTCATTCGCTTCTTGCCTGCTTTCTGTTTTTCCAGCAGTTTGCGCTTTCTGGAAACGTCACCACCATAACACTTGGCGGTCACGTTTTTACGTAACGCCTTCACGTTACTGCGCGCGATCACCTGGCTGCCGATAGCGGCCTGGATGGCCACGTCGAACATCTGGCGCGGTATCAATTCTCGCATTTTTTCGACAAGTTCCCGACCGCGATATTTGACATTTTCACGGTGCACTATCACGGACAGCGCATCAACCCGCTCCTTGTTGATCAGAATATCGAGCCTTACGAGCTGCGCGGGCTCGAATCGTTCGAAGTGATAGTCGAACGAGGCGAAGCCACGACTGACGGACTTCAGGCGGTCGAAAAAGTCGATCACGACTTCCGCGAGCGGCAGCTCGTATTCCAGCGACACCTGGCCGCCGAGGTAGCGCATGTGTTTTTGCACACCGCGTTTTTCGATGCAGAGTTTGATGACCGCGCCCACGTATTTCTCGGGAACAAGAATGTTCGCCGTGATAATCGGCTCTCGCAATTCTGTTATTTCGTTGACCGGCGGCAGCTTGGACGGGTTGTCGACATGCAGTGTTTCCCCGTCGCTATTGACGACCTCGAAAATGACGGTGGGCGCGGTGGTGATGAGATCGATGTCGTACTCGCGCTCGAGGCGCTCCTGCACGATTTCCATGTGCAACATGCCGAGAAAACCGCAACGAAAACCAAAGCCGAGGGCCGCTGAGGTTTCCGGCTCGAAATGCAGGGCGGCATCGTTGAGCCGCAGCTTTTGCAGAGCCTCCCTGAACGATTCGTAATCGTCGGAGCTGATCGGGAACAGCCCGGCAAACACTCGCGGCTGCACCTGCTTGAAGCCCGGCAGCGGCTCATCACAGGGCTTATGCGCCGACGTAAGCGTATCGCCGACCGGCGCGCCGTAGATATCCTTGATGGCTGCGATGACAAAACCGACCTCGCCGGTCCGCAGCTCCATGCGATCCTCCATCTTCGGGGTAAACACACCGACGCGGTCGGCATTGTACGAAGTGCCTGTCGACATCACCGCAATCTTGCTGCCTTTTGCGAGATTGCCGTTGACGACGCGCACCAGCGACACGACGCCCACGTAATTATCGAACCACGAATCGATGATAAGCGCCTGCAAAGCGCCACGCGGATCGCCGTCCGGGGCAGGTATCACGTCCACGAGCTGATGCAACAGATCGGCGACCCCGGCACCTGTCTTGGCGCTCACGCGTACCGCATCCTGCGCACCGATACCGATGATGTCCTCGATTTCGGCAACGACTTTTTCCGGGTCGGCCGCCGGAAGGTCGATCTTGTTGAGTACAGGCAATACTTCGAGCCCCATGTCGATCGCCGTCATACAATTCGCGACGCTTTGAGCCTCGACGCCCTGGGCCGCGTCCACGACGAGCAATGCCCCCTCACAGGCGGCCAGCGATCGGGATACCTCGTAGGAGAAGTCGACGTGACCCGGTGTATCGATGAAATTCAGCTGGTATTCCTGGCCGTCCTCCGCCTTGAACTCCAGTGAAACACTTTGCGCCTTGATGGTTATGCCGCGCTCGCGCTCCAGGTCCATTGAATCGAGTACCTGTTCTGACATTTCGCGATCGGTCAGGCCTCCACAGGAGTGGATAAAGCGATCGGCCAGCGTCGACTTGCCATGGTCGATATGGGCGATGATCGAAAAGTTGCGAATATGCTTCATAGAAGAGGAAAACCGGGCGCCGGTGGCGTGCCCGCCGGCCTGATGCAGCGGCGAAGTATACCGACTTCGTAGGCGCTTTTTCGCATCAATCGCCGCCAGCCGGGGAAACGCGGCCAAGCAGTTCTTCGACAGCGTCACGGTCGAGCCGGTACTGGCAGACGAGCTGACCGTCGAATTCCACGACAGGCACGCGAATATGGTATTTCTCCTGCCAGTCGGGCCGCGAGTCTATGTCGCAGACCTCGATCTCGAGGACTCCCCTGAGCAAGGGCAGCAGTTCCTCAATGAGGACCTCGCAGAGATGGCAGCCCTGTCGGCTGTATACCTTGAGAGAGTCCATTCAGCGACCGGCCGGCTGCCCCTGGTCGGACGGCATTCGTTCGACGATCGTCGGCGTGAACTGGCGCAGGCATTGCGCCGCCCGAAGGCGCATTCGGGCTGCTGCAAGACCGAGGACGATGCCGCCGAGTGCCGCTATCGATGCGTGCAGGTCGCTCAGGCCCGCGAGGTAGGCCACGGCGGCGCCTGAAACCGCACCCAGCAGCGGCAACCCGTACACGATCATCGCCGCTCGCAGCAGGTGTTGTGGTGCCAGCTCAATGCGCACTTCGTCACCCTCTCTTACTTCCACACCCGTATCGATGACCGCGTCCACCCGGCGGCTCGCGGCGTTGCTGCCTGCCAGTCCCGCGCCACAGCCTTTGCCTTCTTTACAGCGCGGGCAAGCCGCGACGGCATCGATCTCGACCAGCGCGTGTGCCGGCCGCGCTGTTCGGCTGAGCGATACAATTCGGCCGTGTGGACTTTCAATGTTTTGCATGGCGGGAGTTTACCGCAGGGGGCTTCCGGTGGCCGCCGTAGCGACGAATGCCGCCGTCAGCGAGGAGCCATCGTGGTGGCGATCTGCTCGACCGTGACCGCGGGCACTTCACCGATGGCGGTTACGTGGTGGTCGCCGATGACCACGCTGTAGGAATTGGAACCACCAACACTCGATGGGCCCTCGGTATTACCGTCCAGCCGCTGCGCAACGAATACGGAAACGGTCGCCAGCCCATCGCTGAAATTGATGTGCGTCACGAACCGGTCGCTGCCCGGCAATTGCTCTTCGTGCGTGGATATCGCGCGGAAACCCGGCGGCAGCTTGTCGCTGGTCCAATCGGTATCGACGTCACGATTGACGTGTCGCTCGGGCTGGTTGAACCAGCGGTAGTTTTCGGTGCTATAGGACGGCGCAAACGCGCTCGCCGCGATCTCCTCGTTCAGGCTGATGTCGGCAAATTTGACCTGTTCGATGGTCGCACCGTCGGCGCCGATCAGCTGCGTCTGCAATGGAAATCCTGTTTCCTTGTCGATCCAGATGCGATGGCCGTAGCGGTATTCGTCATGCGGGAGGATTCTGAGCAGCATGGCCTGACGTCCGGCAACGCGGTCCTCGCGCGCGATTGACACATCGTATTCGTTGCCAAAGCGGATTTTGCTGGACGGCAGGGTTGAGAACAGCGTCGACTGGTCGTTCCACTCCTCCACCAGCACCGACCTCTTATCCGGAAGTATGCAACGCACTTCATTGCCGATACGGATGATCTCGAGCCCGTTTCCTTCCTGCGCGACGACCTTTTCCCGGACTACGCCGTCCTCTATGGTGCGCACCACCTTCAGAGCCTCGGCTTTACCATCCTGCACGCGTATTACTGTGCCCTCATAGTTTGCGGACTGGACGGCAACACCCATGCGGTCGAGCCATTCCTGCGGCTCCAGTGCTTCCGCGAATACTGCGTCGAACGCGACGAGCAGCCCGGCTGCCAGCAGCCAATGAGCGGGGGAATTCGGTGTCGTGACAGTCATCAAGGTTTTGGCGGCGCGTCGTCAGTGCGGCCTGCGTCCTCTGCGTCGGCCGAATCCTCTTCCGCAGGCGTCTCATCGAGTGCTTCTTCGCTCAATCGCAAATCGACAAAACGCGAGTTGACGCCGTTGGCGCCGTGTTCAGCCCTGTGGCTAAGATAATACTGGCGCAGTTGATCATCAATGGGCTGCGGAACCGTGTAGCCGTCGTCATCCGGAGACTCTGCAAGCGTCGTCGCCGGCACGGCCGGTTCCGTGCCGACGCCGGTCGTCTGCTGCAGGCCGAAAATTGCAACCAGGGCAACCGTTGCCGCGACTGCGACGCCGATCAGCGGGCGGATCGCACGGCCGGACTGCGGGTCTTTTTCCGCGATCTCCTTGTGCAATGGCTTGTCGTCGATCGCCGCCGATACCCGCTCGTGAATGCGATCGACACCTTTTACAGCCGCCTCACCGCGCATGGCCCTGCCTATGGCCATGTATTGCGCCACCTGCAATCTCAATTCGGCATCCTGGCCCATCCTGCGAAGCAACAGGTCGGCTTCATTGTCGGGCAGTTCGCCGTCCACAAACGCAGAAATCTGCATTCTAATCGCGTCGTTCATACTTCACTCACATGGACCCTGGGGTCCTTATTATCGTGTCAGCGACCCGACCTTCTTTGTGATCGCGTCGCGTGCTCTGAATATTCTCGACCGTACCGTGCCAACCGGGCATTCCATGGTCTGCGCAATTTCCTCATAACTCATGCCTTCGAGCTCCCTCAGGATGATTGCCGTCCGCAAGTCCTCGGGCAACGCTGCGATGGCACGTTCAACCGTGTCCTTCAGCTCGTTTCTGAGCGTCACGCCCTCTGGCGTGTCCATCTCTTTCAGCTTGGAGTGCAGGTCGTATTGCTCCGGGTCCTGCATATCAAGCTCGATGTCCATCGGACGCCGACGCTGTGCCGCCAGGTGATTCTTCGCGGTATTCACGGCGATTCGGTACATCCACGTATAGAACGCGCTGTCGCCGCGAAATCGTGGCAGCGCACGATACGCTTTAATAAACGCCTCCTGGGTGATGTCCAGCGCCAGTTCCGGATCTCGTACATATCGCATGACCAGGTTGACTATCTTATGTTGATACTTGAGTACCAACAGGTCG